>JAPPNY010000131.1:0-21640 GCA_028818385.1 Spirochaetaceae bacterium | reverse complement strand
CCCCCCCACCCCCCCCCCCCCCCCCCCCCCCCCGCCCGGCCGCGGGCGCCGCGCGCCGCCCCCGCCCCCCCCCTCCCGGGGGGCGGGGGGTTGTTTGGGCCCCCCCCCCCCAACCCCCCCCCACGCCCGGCGCAACAGAAACCTCCGGCTATCGCGCTGCGCGGGATCAACAAGCGGTTCGGCGCCGTGCAGGCCAACCGCGACGTGTCGCTGGAGGTGGCGGCCGGGACCATTCACGGCATCGTCGGCGAGAACGGCGCCGGCAAGTCGACCCTGATGAGCATCCTCTACGGGTTCTACCGGGCCGACTCCGGCACGATCGAGGTAGCCGGCCGGCCGGCCGCCATCGCCAGCCCGCGCGACGCGATCGCCGCCGGCATCGGCATGGTCCACCAGCACTTCATGCTGGTGGAGCCGCTGACGGTGCTGGAGAACGTCCTGCTGGGCGCCGAAGGCGCCGCGCTTCTGCAGCGCGGCCTGCGCCGCGCGCGTGAGACGCTGACCCACTTGGCGCGGGAGTACCAGCTGGAGGTGGACGTCGATGCCCCGGTCGGCGACCTGCCGGTCGGCATCCAGCAGCGGGTGGAGATCCTCAAGGCGCTGTACCGCGGCGCCGAGACCCTGATCCTGGACGAGCCGACCGGCGTGCTGACGCCGCAGGAGGCCGACGAGCTGTTCCGGATCCTGACCGCACTCAAGGAACAGGGGCGAACGATGATCCTGATCACGCACAAGCTGCGTGAGATCATGGCCGCGACCGACCGCGTGACCGTGATGCGCGCAGGCGAGGTGGTGGCCCACGTGGACACCGCGGAGACCTCGCAGGAGCACCTGGCCGAGCTCATGGTGGGCCGCGCGGTGCTGTTGCGGGTGGAGAAGAGCCCCGCCACGCCCGGCGAGGTGATGCTTGCCGCCGACCGCCTGGACTACACCGACGCCGCGGGCGTGCGCCGCGTGCGGGAGGTGAGTCTCCGCGTGCGCCGGGGCGAGATCGTCGGCATTGCCGGCGTGGCGGGCAACGGGCAGTCGGAGCTGATGGCGCTGCTCGCCGGGATCGAGCGGCCGGACGCCGGCACGGTGACGGTCAGCGGCCGTCTGGTCTGCGACGCCCGCGACGCCGCCGACGCCCGCCGGATGCGCCACGCAGGCCTGGGGCACGTGCCGGAAGACCGCCAGCGCATGGGGATGGTCACCGCCTTCGCGGCCAACGAATCCTCGATCCTGGGCTACCACGACGATAGCGCCTACAACGGCGCCATCCTCATGCACCGGCGGGAGATCATCGCCTCTGCCCGGCGGCAGATGAACGAGTTCGACGTGCGCCCGCCCGATCCGCTGCTGCGCTCCGATGCCTTCTCCGGCGGCAACCAGCAGAAGATCATCGTCGCCCGCGAGCTGGACCGCGATCCCGACGTGCTCCTCATCGGCCAGCCCACCCGCGGGCTCGACATCGGCGCGATCGAGTTCATCCACCGGCGCCTGATTCTGCTGCGTGACCGCGGCATGGCGATCCTGCTGGTCTCGGTCGAGCTGGACGAGATCATCGCGCTGTGCGACCGGGTGCTGGTGATGTTCGACGGCGCCATCGCCGGCGAAGTGGCCGGCGCGGACGCGACCGAGCAGACCATCGGTCCGCTGATGGCCGGGATCGGCGCGGCGGCCTGAGGTGGCTGCCACCCGTGACTGACCGGCGTGGCTGACTGACGTGGCCGCCGCCCTGCCGGAAGGAGGCCTGCCGCGCTGGGCCGCCAACGGCGTGCTGCCGCTGGTCAACCTGCTGGCCGCCTTCGTGGTAGCCGGCATCGTCATCCTGATCATCGGCGAGAGTCCGATCCAGGCGCTGGCGGTCCTGGTCCGGGGGGCGTTCGGGTTCCCGGAGGCGTGGGGCTACACCCTGTACTACGCCACCAACTTCATCTTCACCGCGCTGGCCGTGTCAGTCGCCCTGCACTGCGGCCTGTTCAACATCGGCGGCGAGGGCCAAGGCTACCTCGGCGGCCTGGGCGTGGGGCTGGTGTGCCTGTTCCTGGACTGGCTGCCGCTGGTGGTCCTGCTGCCGCTGGCAGTCGCGGCCGGCGCGCTGTTCGGGGCGGTGTGGGCGTGGGTGCCGGGCTACCTGCAGGCGCGGCGCGGCTCGCACATCGTCATCACCACCATCATGTTCAACTTCCTGGCGGCCACGCTGATGGTCTACCTGCTGGTGAACGTGCTCATCGATCCCGGTCAGATGTCGCCCCAGAGCCGCTCCTTCGCCGAGCACGTGCGGGTGCCGGCGATGCACGAAGTGCTCGGATGGATCGGCATCGACTTCCCGCGCACGCCGCTCAACATGGCGTTTCCGTGGGCGCTGGTGTGCGGCGCCGGCGTGTGGATCTTCATCTGGCACACGCGCTGGGGCTACGAGCTGCGCACCGTCGGGGCCAACACCGACGCCGCGGTCTACGCCGGCATCTCGCCGGCTCGGAACATCGTCCGCGCCATGGCGATCTCCGGGGCGCTCGCCGGGATGATGGGGCTCAACGAGATCATGGGCGTCAGCCATCGGCTGCTGCTCAACTTCACCGCCGGCTACGGGTTCGTGGGCATCGCCGTCTCCCTGATGGGCCGCAACCACCCGGTGGGCATCGTGCTGGCAAGCCTGCTGTTCGGAGCGCTGTACCAGGGGGGCGCCGAGCTGGCGTTCGAGATGCCGAAGGTGAGCCGCGAGCTGGTGGTGGTGATCCAGGGCCTGGTGATCCTGTTCGTGGGGGCGCTGGAGTATCTGTTCCGGCCCGTGCTGCTGCCCTGGCTGCGCGGCCGCCGGCGGGCCGCGGCGGAGCCGTAGCGGATGGAGGCGTTCGGGTTCTTCGTCCTGCTGCTGGACGCCACGTTGCGGGTGTCGGTGCCGCTGGTGCTGGCGTCGCTGGCCGGGCTGTTCTCGGAGCGGTCGGGGATCGTCGACATCGGGCTGGAGGGCAAGATGCTCGGCGGCGCGTTCGCTGCCGCCTCCGCGTCGTACGTCTGCTCGGACCTGCTTGCGACCGCGGGGCTGACGGCCCTGCTGCCGGCGGCGGCCTGGGTGGGCCTTGCGGCAGGCATCGCCTGCGCGGTGCTGCTGGCGCTGCTGCACGGCGTGGCGTGCATCCGCTTCCACGGCAACCAGATCGTCTCCGGCGTGGCGATCAACATCCTCGTCGCCGGCCTCACCGTGCTGCTGGCCAGCGCCTGGTTCGGACAAGGGGGGCGGACGCCGCAGCTCCCGCCCGAAGGGCGGTTTCGCCCGACGGTCTGGCCGGGCGCCGAGGCGGTCCAGAAGGTGCCGGTCATCGGCCACCTGTACGGCGAGCTGCTGTCCGGGCACAACGTGCTGGTGTACGCGGCGTTCCTGACCGTGCCGGCCGCGTTCTGGGTCATCTACCGGACCCGCTTCGGGCTGCGGCTGCGCGCCGTCGGCGAGAACCCGGAAGCGGTGGACACCGCCGGCATCTCCGTGGCCGCGATCCGCTACCGCGCCGTGCTGCTGTGCGGAGCGCTGTGCGGCGCGGCCGGCGCCTATCTGGCCACCGCGCAGTCCGCGGCGTTCATCCGCGACATGACCGCCGGCAAGGGGTTCATCGCGCTGGCCGCCCTGATCTTCGGCAAGTGGCGCCCAGGCCGCACGCTCGTGGCCTGCCTGCTGTTCGGGTTCCTGGAAGCCCTGGCCGCCCGGCTGCAGGGCGCCTTCGACCTGCAGGGCACCGCCGGTGCGCTGCGGGCGCTGGTGGCGGCGGCCCCGTTCGTGATCGAGGCGTTGCCCTACGCCCTGGTCGTGCTCCTGCTGGCCGGCTTCGTCGGCCGGGCCATCGCGCCGAGGGCGAGCGGCATCCCCTATCTCAAGTCGGAGTGATGCCAGAAACGGCCGTGCTGATTTGACGCAACATCAGCCGCCACACATACTTCCGGCCGCCATGAAAAGACCCTTGACGGTGCTCTGCGCCGGTTTATGTCTTCTGTCGAGCGGAGTGGTTGTGGCAGACGAGGCCGAGACGCTGGATGCGATCTCCGCGCACATGGTCGCGCAGGCCATGCTGGCCGCCCACCTCATCGACGCCGCGCTGCAGGCGGGCATGGACGCGGAGCAGATCAACGCCGTGCTCGCCGACATCGCCGACAACTCGGTGATCTCGGAGTTCTGGATCAGCGACGAGACCGGGCAGATCGCCTTCACGAACATCCCCGGCACCGCATTCGCGTTCCCGACCGATCCCGACGCCGGCACGCAGGCGGCGCCGTTCGCGGTGCTCCTGCAGGGCACGGTGAACGTCGTGATCCAGGACGCGCAGCCGCGCGAGCTCGACGCGGCGGTCTTCAAGTACGTCGGCGTCGCGGGCATCGACCAGCCGCGCATCGTGCAGGTCGGCGTGTCCGCCGCCGAGCTGGAGAGCGAATGAGCAGCACGTAAGCCCGCGCGTGCGCTACACCATCGAACCGCCGCTGCCGCGGGTCCGTCACGTCGACGTGATCCCGGTCGATCACGACGGCTCCCGCGCGTTCTACGTGCGCGATCCCCTGGAGTTCGCCCCGCAGCCGATCGTGCTCGGCGCCGCGGGGCTGCTGATCCTGTCCTGCCTGGACGGCAGGCACTCGATGGGACAGGTCCGCCAGGTACTGCGGGAGCGGCTCCCCGGCGCCGACATCGACGCGGCCGAGATTCGCCGGCTGCTGCGCACGCTGAGCCGCGGCTGCTTCCTGCACGACCGGGTGGCGGCCGAGCGCATCGCCCTCGTGTCAAAGGAGTTCGAGCGCGCCACGGTGCGGAGCGCCTGGCACGCCGGCAGGTCGTACCCGGACGATGCGGGCGAGCTGGCCGCGATGTTCGACCGGTTCTTCGTCGAGGCCCGGACGGCGATCCCCAAGGCCATGGAGCCCGCGGCCGTCCCGGCAACTCGCGCGGACGCACCATGCCTGGCGGCCGTGATGTGCCCGCACATCGACCTGCGCGCGGGCGGCGCGATCTACCCGCCGGCCTTCGCGGCGCTGGCCGCCGCGGCGCGCGATCCACGGCCCATCGAGCTCTACGTCATCCTGGGCGTCGCCCACCACGCCGGCGTGGAGCCGGGCGCCGGGTTCGCGATCGCTACCGACAAGGACTACGCAACGCCGTTCGGCCACGCGCCGACCGGCCGAGGAGTCATCGCGGACTGGTCGCGACGCGCCGGCCGCGACGTCACCGACCGGCAGACCCTGCACCGGACCGAGCACTCAGTGGAGTTCCCGCTGCTGTTCCTGCACTACACCCAGGCGCGCGCCGAGTTGCCCTCCTACGAGGTTGTGCCGGTGCTGCTCGGCAGCGTCGACCCCTACCTGCGCGACGGCTCCGACCCGTTGCGGGCGCCGGAGGTCGCCGGCGAGCTGCAAGCGCTGCGCGAGGCCGTCGCGGCCACCGGCAAGCGCGCGCTCTACGTGCTCAGCGTGGACCTGGCGCACATCGGCCCCAAGTTCGGCGGCGCCGAACGCGTCGACGACGCCGGCGCCGCGGCCTGCGAGCAGGCCGACCGCGCCCTGCTGGACTACGCGCAGCGGTTCGACTCGGCAGGCCTTACGCGCTCGCTTCACGCCAACGGCAACAGCCGCAACGTGGACGCCATCTCCGGGCTGTACTCGCTCTACCCCCTGCTGGCCGGCGGTGAACGCCACGGCACCCTGCTCGGCTACGGCCAAAACCGCCAGCCCGACACCGGCTCGCTGGTCAGCTACGCCAGCATGGCCTTTTTTCAGTCTACGGCGGCTTGACCGATCCCTTCGTTTCGTCCATGTTCTATGTCCATGGACGAAACGACCGATACGGTGCCCGCGGGCGAATTCAAGCAGAAGTGCCTGGCGCTGATCGACCGGGTCGCCGCTACCGGCGCGCCAATCGTCATCAGCAAGTACGGCACGCCGGTCGCCCGCCTGGTGCCCCTGGAGAGCCCCGGCGACCGCGAGGAGCGCATCCTCCAGGACCTCCGATCCGGCTCTGGCGGCATGCTGGTCGACGAGCAGACGTTCCTGGCGCCGACGTCGGAGATCGCCGGCTGGGCTGACTCGTGATCACTCTCGACACCCATGTGGCCGTGTGGTGGAGCCAAACGCCGGAGCATCTCAGCCCGAAGGCGGTCGAGACCATCCGCCGTGCGGACCGTCTCCTGGTTCCGTCGATCGTGTTCTGGGAAGTCGCGCTCCTGGTCCGCAAGGAGCGCCTCAGATTGAACCGGGATCAGGCGGTGGCTGCCTGGGCGGAGCGCCTGCTGTCGATCCCGCGGGTGCAGGAAGTACCTCTGACGCATGGACTGGCCATGGCCGCAGACGCCTCCGACATGCACCCCGACCCGGCGGACCGCTTCATCGCCACCACCGCGCACCACCACCACGCGCCGCTGGTAACCAAGGATCAACTGCTTCGCGACTTAGGGTGGCTGTCTACGGTCTGGTGACAGGCGTCCGGCGACGCAGCTTCACCCGCCGCCCACGTTGGCGTGCGGGTCCAGCGCGTCGCGCAGTCCGTCGCCCAGGTAGTTGACGCTCAGCACCGTCAGCGAGATCGCCACCCCCGGCCAGATCACGCGCGCCGGCGTGAGAGTCAGGAACGGCACGCCGTCGTAGAGCAGCCGGCCCCAGGTCGGGAAGTCGGACGGAAACCCCAGGCCCAGGAAGCTCAGCGCGCTCTCCGTGATGATCGCCTGCGCGATGCCGAGCGTGGCCGCCACCACGATCGGGCTCAAGGCGTTCGGAAAGATGTGCAGCAGGATGATGCGCAGCGGCCGCGCGCCGATGCTGCGCGCGGCCACAACGTACTCCCACTGCTTGATGGCGAGCACCTGGCCGCGGACGATGCGCGCGGTCTGCATCCAGCTCGTGATGCCGATGACCGCCACGATCAGGATGAAGATGCCGGCCTCCGTGCCCAGCGCGGACTGCAGCGGGTCTCGGAACAGCATCATCGTGACCAGCAGCAGCGGCAGCACGGGCAACGCCAGGAACAGGTCGGTCAACCGCATGAGCGGGCCGTCGAACCGGTGGAAGTAGCCGGCGGTGACTCCCACCATCGTGCCGAGCGTCAACGACAGCAGCATCGCGGCCGTGCCGACGGCCAGGGAGATGCGCCCGCCGGCCAGCAACTGCGCCAGCGTGTCACGGCCCAGGTTGTCGGTGCCCAGCGGGTGCTCCAGGGTCGGGCCCTGGTTCTTGGCCCGGTAGTCCAGGTACTGGGGATCGACGTCGTGAACGGCCGGCCCGAACAGCACCGCCAGCCCGATCAGCGACAGCACGGCGGCGCCGGTGATGGTCCCGGAGTGACGGCGAAGCCGCCTTCTCAACCAGTACCCCTCCCCGCCCTCATCGCTTCAGCCATAGCCCCGCCTCTTCGCCGCCCCTTACACACACCTTCCCACCCGAGGCCCCTACAATCCTCCGTCCGCCTCCGCCCATCAGCCCACGTCTCCATTCCCAGCCCCTACAGTTCGTCGACATCCTCCAGTCTCTCACTACCCCTAAGCAGTTTTATGTTGTCCATGGAAACGTGTGAAAACGCCACCCTATAAGGATCTATTACCTTCGTCCTAACGTGACTCGCGCTCTTACCCATACTGATTCCAAGAATCCCCTCATTGCCTTCATTTGAAGCTATCGCTTCCCCCGCCTCCCCAGCCAGGAGACCAGAGACTACCTTGGTTGCTTCCGTCACAAACGCCTCTACCCCCGCCTTCTCCACAATCCCCACAACATAGGCGACCTTCGACCGGACCATCCGATCAACAATTACTGGCGTGTATTCACCGTAGTCACGTGCCGCGCATTTTTCCGACATCCGGTTCGCCAGATGCCCCTCAGCTACGAAATATCCCTCGTATTTCTCCTGCATAAGGAATACTACGTGTTGTTTCCTTTCCAAACGAATACTCGCTACGAACGGTTCGATAAATAACTCCGTACCCCTTGTTGTTTGAACTCGATCGTCGCTAACAATCACGCTTTCGCGTCGGACATCTATCCCCGGAAAACAGTCCTCTCTGTAATCAATAGTTTTCCAACTCGGCTGCGACACTACATCTCCCACTTTGGGACTGAACATCTTTAATCTCACAAGCTGAAACTCATCATCCGGAAGCTCCGCGATAATGTCGCCGCTATGCTTCTCCCTATAACGCTCGATCAGCAACTCCGCTGCTCCCTGAGTTTTCTGTCCATCCGGCATCTCCGTCACACTACGAACAACCTCGTCCAACTCGGTACCATGGCCGGCCGCTTGATCCTGCGCACACAGAAGCACAGTGCTAGCACCCAAGAATACAAGTGCCACGGCGCACTCCCGCCATCGCCATACACCCATCGCGGTCATACCACAGCACCGCTCCATCATCGCTTCCTCACGAACCTTGGCATTCCTCATTCGCGCTCCAATCCTCAAGCGGGTCACGCGCCTCAACATATGTCGAATCACTACAATGTACCGGCATCATCTGCGCATTACGCCGCCCGACTCCATCGCAAATTCACCGACCTCGGAGCTTCTCTCGTGACGCCCTATAGAACGTGCTCACGGCTGAACACCAGTAATCGGTGACCGACCGAATGGTCGTCCTGTCTCTCCTGCCCTGGAGCCCTGATCAGCGAAGGCCATCTTCCCAGCCTCAGCTTCTCCCGCAAGGACATCCACCCTAATCCTCTCCGTCCGTCGTCGATGTGCGCAAGAGGTACTCGCCCTCACCGCCAATATGGTACGCGCTAACTAATAGTGTAACGCTTCCGCTATTCGGAATAGACAACTCCATGCGGCTGTGCGTGCTATCCCCGAAGTCGTCGGCTGTGCGCACGCCGATTTCGTCTCCCAATGCATACAAATAGGCGTCGAAAACGTGACTTATGACATCCACGTATACCAATGTTCCCGGCTCCCCACGCAGCTTCCAAGCATCGATTGGACGCTCAGAAAACGGATGAATTAATTCGCCATTTAGTGAACCCGTTTGCTGGTCATTCACGCCAATAATGGGTGCGGACACAGAGACAGTATCGAGGGAGCGCTTGAATACACACGACTCGGTTCCATCCGAACTTAGCACTTCCACGCGATATTCCGCGCCTACGTAGTCTTCCTCACGTGAGTACGCGCCTGCGAATACTCTATACGTTCCTGATCGCGGAAGCTCAACGCATATGCTCGAGTCCGTGCCAATGTTATCGTCGTTGACGAGAGGTTGGGAGAAACCTGGGCCGTCGAAAAGCAGGTACGTGTCGAACTCGTCGGATGTCAACGTAATGACCAATTGGTCACCGGCCATACCGTCCAGAGTCCACGCTTGTAAGGGAGAGTGCTGAAAAACATAGTCTGCCTCTCCCATCGCCGCGGTGCGTGTCTCGTCCACAACGAGGTCACCGACTATGGCAACATCGCTAAGATTGCCCTGCGCATTTATGTCGTCGAACGAATTGCACGGATCGGGATCCGGCGCACTTGGCTCTTCGGAGGCGATCAGCCGAAACGCACCGACAGTCTCGTCGAGCGACGTTACGATAAGGCGATACTCGGCTGTCTCCGGGAACACGACGGTTATACGTGAGTTACACCCTCCGGCACCGTTGTCGTCGGCGTGGAATCCGTCATCTAGGCCCGGTCCCACCAGAACAAGCACCGGGTCAAACTCGTCCGACAATAGGTCGACCGAAAACGGCTCCATGGCGACTCCATCGACAGCCCAAGACTGTACAAAAAGGCCGTCAAGCAACGCGCGTCGGAATTGGTGAGCGAGCCACTTAGGTCTTCACCGGCGATTAATGAACGACCATCGGTCGGAAGAGACGCGAGGCGTGCTATTGTGTCATCTACATCGACATCAACCGTTTGGGGACACGCGTCATTCGCGGCGGCCACAGACAATTTGAATTGCCCAAGATTGTGATCAAGCGATGAAACGACGACGCGGTACTCACCTAGTTCGTCAGCCACGAAGCAGATCCGGGAGTCGAAACCGGATCCGCCGTCATCGTTTCGAAGCCCTTGGTTTAGGCCAGGCCCAACCACGTAGAGCACGGCATCGAAGTCGTCAGAGCTCAGATCCACTTGTGTCGGCTGCCCGTGGCGGACTGCGAGCGTCCAAATCTGGACGCGGTGACCGTCACTGTCCAGCAAATCACCCTGGGTGAGTCTTCCTGTCTGATCCTCTCCTACGATTATGACCCGACCTTGCGTGTCCAGCGCGCTAAAGACGGAACGGCCTTCCTGAGAGAGAAGGAAATCTGGATGTAGCAACGAGCAAAGCATGAACAAGAGAACGCGTAGTCCCTTCGTCATCATGATCGCTTTCCTCCAAAAGGCACCCCGAGCCGCGATTGTTGATTTGGCTTGTAACATGGCAGGTCGACGATGATCAACCGCAGCGACCTTGGGGGCGGCGTGGCTGACTCCGGCGACTTCTGACGAGCGTCGCTGCCGACCAAAGGGCTCAGTCATAACGAATTCGCGGGTCCAGGATGCCGTACAGCAGGTCCGCCACCAGGTTGAAGGTCACGATCAGCACCGCGAAGAGGAAGGTCACCGTCTGCACGGTGGGGATGTCGGCCCCCTCGATCGCACCGATCAGCAGTGCGCCGATGCCGTTGATGCGGAAGATCTGCTCGGTGATGACCGCTCCGGCGAAGGTCGTGGGAATGCCCAGGGCAAGCACGGTGACCACCGGAATCATGCTGTTGCGCAGCACGTGGATGAGCACGACGACCCGCTCGGTGAGTCCCTTGGCGCGGGCGGTGCGCACGTACTCCTGGTGGATGGTGTCCAGGACGGCCGAGCGCGTGAAGCGGCTGATCTGCGCGGCGTTGAATAGGGCCAGCACCAGGACCGGCATGATCATCTGCTTCACCTGGTAGACCAGGCTGTCCAGGTCGGTCACCCGGTGGGTGGTGTCGTAGATCGACGGCAGCCAGCCGAGCGATGCGCTGAAGATGACGATGAGCACGGTGCCGGTGAAGAAGGTCGGCACCGAGAAGCCGATCATCGTGACCACGGTCCCCAGCCGGTCGAAGATCGAGTGCTGCCGGTAGGCGGACAGCAACCCGACCGGCACGGCGATCAGGACCGCGACCAGGTAGGAGATGCCCACCACGGTCAGCGTCTGCGGCAGCCGCTCGGCGACCAGGTCCACCACCAGGGAGCGGGTCGCCCACGAACGCACCCGCAGGCGCGCGCCGGAGTCGCCGATCTCGGCGCCGAGCACCGCCTCCAGCAGGTTGAGCGGTTCGTTCACCAGGAACTGCTGCAGCCACCGCAGGTAGCGGACGGGAAACGGCTGGCCGATCCCCAGGCTCTGCCGGATCTGCTCGCGCACCTCCGGCGGAATCGTCAGCGGAAGCTGGGCGGTCGGGTCACCGGGCGCCAGGTCCAGCAGGGCGAACACGACGAAGCTGATCGCCAACAGCGTCGGGATGGCGAACAGCAAGCGCCGTATCGCGTAACGCAACATGGCGGGGTGGTGCGGCCCGCCTCACCTCACTCCGAGAGTGAGGTTCGCTCCGCTCACTCGCTGCGGTGCCACTCGTTGATGTTCCACAGGGTCGCGTCCCAGACGTTGTGCCGGACGCCGCCGAGCGAAAGGGCCCGTGCGGCGACCTCGCCACGATCGATCAGGGGGACCATGACTCCGTCGGCGATCAGCACGTCGTTCATCCGCTTGGCGATCTCCGCACGCTGCTCGATCCCCGCCGTCTCGGCGAACTGCGCCGACAGCGCGTCGTACTCCGGGTTGCAGTAGCGGGAGATGTTGCTGCCGTTCCACTGGTTGTCCGGCCCCGGGATCTTGTCGCAGATCCAGCCGGCCATGTAGGCCTGCGGGTCGGTGCCGTCGAAGTTGTTGGTGTACATCTGGATGTCCGCATAGAACTTCTGGTAGGTGTCGGGGCTGGCCGGATCGCTGCCGAAGAACACCGAGGCACTGATGTTGCGCAGCTCGGTCTCCACGCCGATCTCCCGCCACATCTGCTTGATCAGCGCCTGGGTTCCCTGCCGGACCGAGTTGGTCGACGTCTGGTAGAGAATCGACAGGGCCACCCCGTCCTTGGCGCGGACGCCGTCGCGGCCGCGCTCCCAGCCCGCCTCGTCAAGGAGCCGGTTGGCCTCCTCGACATCCTGCGTCATGCACCAGTCGTTGGCGGTCGATGCGTACACCAGCGGCGCGGGGAGGACGTTGCACGTCACCCGTCCCGCGGCACCGTAGCCGGCGTCGACCAGGATCTCGCGGTCGATGGCCAGCGACAGGGCGCGCACCACCATCGGATCGGACAGGAACGGGTGCGGGTTGGCGCCGTCCTGGTGGGTGGAGCGGGTGTCGCCGAGCGACGAGTCGGGGTTGGTCTTGTTGATCACCAGGCGCTCGACCAGGGTCCCGAACGCGGTGATCACCTCGCCCCTGCCCTCCTGCTCCATGTCGGCCAGGATCTCCGGCTCGACCTGCAGGTTCCAGGCGTAGTCGAACTCACCGGTCACCAGCACCGCGCGGGCAGCCGACACGGCGTCACCACCGCCCTTGAGCAGGACCGAGGAGAAGACCGGCTGGTCGGGATTGCGGTAGCGCTCGTTGACGACGTAACGCACCACGTCGTTCGGCCGGAACTCGTCCACCATGAACGGGCCGGTGCCGACCGGCGCGAAGTTCTGGTCCGTGCACTCCGGCGCGCGGGCGCCGGTGCAGTCCTCGAACTGCCCCTTCTGGAGCACCGGAACGATCGAGCCCACGAACGGCGCGTACGGGAACGGCATCGGCCCGTCGAAATCGATCCGCACCGTGTGCGCGTCGACCGCCTCGACGCCGGCGACCCCCTGGAACGCGGCGGCCGAGCTGCAGCCGCCCGTCGGGTCCATGCAGTAGGCCGCCGTGAAGGCGACGTCCTCCGCCGTGAACGGCGTGCCGTCGGACCACACCACGTCGTCGCGCAGCGTCCAGGTGATGGAAATCAGGTCCTGCGCCACCCCGCCGTTGTCGAGCGTGGGAATGTCGGCGGCCAGCCACGGGACCATGTCGCCGTTCTCGTCGTAGCGCGCCAGCGGCTCCAGGACCAGCGAAGCCGCGTGGATGTCCTTGGTGCCGCCCGACAGGTACGGGTTGAGGATGGACGGCGCCTGCCAGTAGAGCATCTTCAGCTCCCCGTCGGTGCCGCGATCGGCGCCGGCCGTGGAGGCCAGCGTGAGGGCGGCTGCCGCCGCCAAGGCCACGGTTCGTAGTTTCGTCATGGCAGAAAGCTCCTTCTCGGAACGTCGCCATCAGTGTACGCGCTGATCGTCCGGGCGGCCATCTTCCCTGATCGCCACCGAAACCGAACGACGAACTCGACCGCCCGTGATGAGACGCAGGTACGTCATCTGACACTACGACCCGCCACGGCACAGGTCGTTGCGCCGCAGCAGCCGCCTGTGACTGTCCCGCAGTTGTCCGCCGGCATGGGTGGAGTAGATCTTGCCCCGCGGATTGTTGATGAGCTGTTGGTTACCGAAGTCCTGGTGCAAGGACAAGTCGTTCGAGTACAAGAGACGCGCACCGCTCACCTGGGCCAAGGCGAGCACATGCAGATCGTTGGATCGGCAGGCACCTTCGTTCCGCAAGTCAGCCGCCCTTGACTCGACTCGCCGCGCATCGAAGATTCCGACTCTTCCCGCTTGGGAAGCCTGCTGCCTCCAGACACGAAATCGTGCGTCGTTATCGAGTTCCTCGAGCAGCTTTCCACCGACAACGAGTCTCATGCCTCCCGAATTGATCCAGTCAAAGAACGCTTCTCCAGCCGGTGGACGCTCCTTGCCAAACACTTGATGAGCGACGTCGGCATCGAGAATCGCGCACATCGACTACAGTCCCAGTGACCTTCGAGTCTCGTCCATGAAGAACTGCCGGTAACCGCTCGGTGCACCCAGTACGTTGCCCTGATCATCGATTCGCAGCGAGTGAATCCGCACGTCGAGCCGGTCGCGTTCGAAGAACAGAATGGACACGTCGTCCGGATGCAGCGTCGTGGCCCGATCGCGGACGTCCATCCGCACACGGTCGAGCAGATGGTCGCTATGGGTCTCCACCACCAACTGACTATGTTGGCTGGCGCTCTGACAGAACAAGCTACCGAGCGCCGCCTGGGCGCTCGGATGAAGATGGACTTCCGGCTGCTGCAACAGCAGCAATGGAGCCGTCTTCAGGCGCCGGTTGCGCAGGATTTCGAATATGACCGGCAACACCTGGCTGACACCGTAGCCGACATCGATCAGGTTGCGCTGCGGCCCCTTCAGCTTGCCACTGTACTTCCGAACGTGCACTTGAAACGGCTCGCTCTCCTTTCGCCCAAGCTGCTTGATGGAGACCTCGTCGAACAGACCGGCTGACTGCCCGAATCGCTCAAGCATGACCTTGAGCCGTTCCCACTCCTCCCGGTCCTGGAAGTAGACTTCGGCAAGGTACATTGGGATGTAGTCCCCCTCCGCGTCCGCGGTGGGGCGCCGCGGATCGTACGTCCGACGCGGCTTGGAACGAACCGGGGCACTGGCGAACGGCCGCAATGCGGGGTAGCGTGGCGGAACGAGGTGCCAGGATGCGGCGAGTTCGTTGAGCTGCTTCTCGTCCGCCTTCGTGAACGATGTGGAGCCGCCCGCCGAACAGGCACCGCCGAGAGATGCTGCGGCAGGGCGCTCGCCCGACAGCGCGAACGCGAGGAGCGAGGTGGCAAAGCGATCGTCTATCGATACCGACGTTCTGCGTTGATCCGGCACGCCGAGCTCCCAGGCACCGCGCGCATTACCTACCCGCAACGATGACAGCCGATCCTGTCCCCAACGCTCCTCAATCCAGAGATCCCCGCTCCTGAGCGCCTTGCGTACCGGAACCGGCGCTGTCCCGTGCCGGCCGAAGGTTGCGGCGAAGTGAAAGTCGCCGAGGTCGAACTCGGCCTCGAATGTCTCGGCGTGGCCACCGCGCCCGCCCCGGTGGTGGGCGATCTCCTCGAAACTGCCCAAGTCATACGGGTCTTCCTTGAAATCCGGCACCCTGTGTCCGACGGCTACGTCCCACAAGGCACGAATCAGGGCCAGGAATGACGTCTTGCCGGTGCTGTTGTCGCCGACGAGCAGGGTGAGCGGGCCAAGACGCGCGACCTGGCGCTCGCGGAAGCAACGGAAGTTCCGCACGGTGATCGTGTCCAGTCTCATGGCGGTACGCTCGATGGCCGGTCCGGAGCGTTCAGCACGACACATCATAGCCGTAGCCGGCACGAGAAGAAGGCGACCTGACCAGGATGCTGACGACCTGGTACGGTACGTAGTCGATGGCGTAGGTCGCCTCGTCGATCTGCCGTGGCGCACCGAGTTCCTGCTCGCGGAAGTCCACCAGCATGACCTCGCCGGCGGGGCGGGCAAGGCGGAGCCTCGCGATGCCCCGCCGGCCGGCCGTCTCGTGCGCTCGGATGACGTAGCCGCTTCCAGTCTCGCTCGGCAGGACCCACGCCGGGCACAGCGACCCCGGATCCTCGAGCACGAACGGTGAGGTCCGCTCCGCGCCCGCACCGGTGGTCGGCACCGGGGCGAAGAGCGCGTCGGCGGCGCCGGCGGTCGACAGCACCATGTCGGGGCCGCTGCCCAGGGTCGCGGGCTCGTGCCGGCCGACCGCGATGCGGATCGTGTGGCGCCCGACGTCGGCCGCCGGGTCCGGGTGCCTGGCCGCCTTCAGCAGCGACACTCCCAGTCCGCCGTCGAAGCAGGAGAAGCCGTACTTGGCCTCGGTCAGGATCGCCAGGCCGGTGCCGTCGTCGTCGTGCACGGCGGCCCAGCGGCTGCCGGCCACTTCCCACATCGCCTCGTCTTCCGGCCGGCCGGGAAGCTGCGGGCGCTCGATCGAGCCGAACGGTGCGCCGAAGGTGGCGGTGCGGCCGCGGTGACCGGTCGGCAGGTGGTAGCGGAGCAGGCGGTGCTCCTCCTGCCAGTCGATGTCGACCTCGATCAGCAGCCAGCGGCTGCCGGGATCGAGCAGGTAGCGGACCGTCGCCCGGCTGGACTCGCCGATCGGCCTCCCGCCCTCAAGCACCCCGCGCCGCCCGCGATGCCCGGCGGCGAGCCGCAGGCGGCCGGCGACCGGGGCCATGGTCCCAGCCGTGTAGTGGTCGATCTCCCAGGCGTCGTAGTTGTGCGGGTCGTCGTGGCCGAGCCGCAGGCCGGCGGCGCCGTTCAGCTCCAGGCGCCGGCCGTCGACGGCCAGGCCGGCGAGCTGGCCGTCGCCGTCGAACGACGCCTGCACGATGCCGTTGTCGAGCCGCGTCGGCTCCGCTGCCACGGCGGCGTGGCTGCCGGGCGCCTCGGCCAGCGGGGCGGTGCCGAGCGGCGGCAGGTCCAGGAGCAGGTCGCGATCGGCCAGGTACACGCGGCGGTGCACGGGCAGCGGGTTGAACGCGACGGCGTCGCCGCCGTTCGCCAGCTCGGCCGCCGTGGCCTCTTCCTCGCGGGACAGGATGCGGGCGAACTCGGCCTCCAGGTCTTCGTACACGCGGGCGATCGAGCTGCCGGGAAGGGCATCGTGGAATTGTCCGAACAGCACGCGCAGCCACGCCTGCTCGCCGAGCGGTGCGCCGCCGTCGGCCACGCGCAGCGCCTCGCGGGTCTGCAGCGCCACCTCGCACGCCCGGTAGAGCCGCTTGTATTCGGCCTGCGAGGTGAGCACGCCGCGGTGCGCCTCCATGTAGAGCTCGCCCTGGAAGACCGGCAGGCGGTCGCGCACCCGCGCAAGCTCGGCGAAGAAGGAGGCACTGGTCCGCCACGTGTGGCGCGGGGAGCCGGCCAGGTCCCGGAAGCGCCGCGCGCGCTCGGCCTCCGCTTCGCTCGGGCCGCCGCCGCCGTCGCCCAGGCCGGTGCCGATCAGGAGCGAGTCATGGACGTCGAGCTGACGGTGACGGCGGAGCGCCCGGCGGTTCTCTTCCAGCCGGACCTGGCCGTTGTAGCCGGTGGTGGCCAGGTGGGCGACGACCTCGCTCTCGCCGTCCGAGCCGCGCCACACGAAGCTGCTGTACGGGAACCGCGACACCTGTGACCAGGTGATCTTGGTCGTGTAGAAGCCGCTGATGCCCGCCAGGCGCAGGATCTGCGGCAGGCAGTTGCTGTAGCCGAAGACGTCGGGAATCCAGCACACCTCGCTCGGCGCGCCGGTGAACTCGGCGATGAAACGGTTGCCGTACACGGCGCTGCGCGCCAGCGCCTCGCCTGCCGGCATGTTCACGTCGGGCTCGACCTCAAAGCCGCCCATCAGCTCCCACCGGCCGGCGGCGATCTGGCGTTTTATCTGCGGGATCAGGGCCGGCGCATCCTCCTGGACCGCGCGGTACACCGCGGGCGTGCTGTGGGCGAAGACCATCTCCGGGTAGGCATCCAGCATGCGGAGCTGGGTGGCGAAGGAGTGGACGTTCTTGTGCCGCGTCGCGAATTCCGGCCACAGCCAGACGACGTCGATGTGCGCGTGTCCGATGAGCGCCGCCTCCGGCTGCCAGGATTCGGCAGGCAGCCCGGCGAAGAGCGCCCGCGCCGCCGCTCGCATCGCCTCCACCCCGCCCGCCACCCAGGCGTCACAGCATGTGTCGATGCCGCGCATGAGCCGGCGCAGCAGCGGCGACACGTCGTCGAATGCCGGCCGGTAGCCATGGCCCGACGCGTCGACGCCCGCGTCCTCGTCCCGGATCAGCAAGTCTGCGAGCTGCCGGAGCGCGTCCAGGTCCCACTTCAGGTCCCAGGCGGCGAGGTCGCGGATGCGCAGCTCGGCGAAGTCGAAGCGCAGCCCGTACGGGCCGATCGGCTCCGGGGGCGGTGAGGCCCAGATGCCAGTCTGCCAAGTGGCGGTGTCCAGGTAGAGGACGGCCGCGCCGTCGGGGAGCGGGCAGGTCGGATGGCCGGGATCCAGGCCGGCCCACGGCACGCCGTCGATGAACGCGGTCGTCTCCCCCTGGCACTTCCAGCGCAGGAAGCGCCGGCCGCGCTCTGCGTCGGCGGCCTCGGGAATCCGCACGCGGAACCATCGGTGCGACCAGCTGCCGTGCGGGGCGCCGAAGTGCTCGCCCGGCGTGACCGGAGTATAGGCGAGGGAGGCGGCCTGCCCGCCGTCGAGCATCTCGTCCGTCACGGGACTCCCGTCCACGGCCAGGAGCTCGCGCCGAGCCCAGATCCGGCGGTCGACATTCACCTGGATGCGGGCCAGGCGGTCCGCCACGAGCTGCGGAAGAGGGTTGAGGCGGCGGCTCATCGGTCAGGCACGGAGTTCAGCGGGACTCTTCCATTTCAGACCGTCACGAGCGATGGCAGCGGCGAAGTGGCAGCCGTCCAGATCGACCAGGTCGACCACGCGGCACAGACCATCCTCAAGATAGCTCTTGAGGTCGAAATACGAGCGGGGTGCTACCGGGGGAATGGCGAGATCAACGTCCGACCGATCGTCGAAGGCTCCGGGACGCAGGATGGAACCGAAGATGGTGGCCTCCGGAAGTGCAATCGGCGCGGCGGGAAGCAGGTCGAGCAAACGCGCCAACGTGTCTTGACGACGGCGTTCCCGTTCCTTCCGCTTCTGCCTCAACGCGCGATCCAGCACCTCGGTGGAGAACCGTGCCGACATGGTAAGCCTCGTCCGTTGAATATACCGTGAGCGTGCGGCATGAAACAGGTCTCGGTGGTCCCCGACGCGTACTTCGATTCCGTGTTCCTCATGTCGGTGGCCAGTCAGCTCAGAGAGCTCGCCGGCGTGCAGACCGGATTGATCGTCCTGGGTACGGACGCCAACAGGGAGGCGATCGCACAACTGGGGTTCGATGCGGCCAGCGTGGGCTCCGCCGGAGCGCACGACCTGGTGATCGCCGTGGACGCCGACGACGCGGCCAGCGCTGCGCGCGCGACCGAGCGCGCCCGCGAGCTGCTGCATGGCGACCACACCGCGCCCGACGGATCGGGACACGAACCTCGTTCCCTGCGGTCGGCCATCCACGTCTGCGAGAGCGCGAACCTGGCCCTGATTTCCGTTCCAGGAGAGTTCGCCGCGCGGGAGGCGGCAACGGCGCTGCAGGCGGGGCTGCACGCGATGGTGTTCTCCGACAACGTCTCGCTGGCCGACGAGATCGCGCTGAAGGAGATGGCCCACGAACGGGGGCTGCTCATGATGGGCCCCGACTGCGGGACCGCCGTCATCAACGGCGTGCCGCTGGGCTTCGCCAACGTCGTCGCGCGCGGCAGCATCGGCATGGTCGGCGCCTCCGGCACGGGCATGCAGGAAGTGATGTGCCTGATCGACCGGTTCGGCGGCGGCATCAGCCAGGCGGTCGGCATCGGCGGGCGCGACCTCTTCGCCGAGGTGGGCGGCATCATGGCGATCGACGCGATCGACGCCCTGGCGGCCGATCCGGCTACCGAGGTCGTCACCCTGGTCGCCAAGCCGTCGGACGCCAGCGTCGCCGCACGCGTCCTCGAGCGACTCGGGGCGACCGGAAAGCCCGCAGTCGCTGCGCTTCTCGGCGCACGCGACTATCACGCCCCGGCAACGGTGCAGGTTGCCGACGACCTCACCGCCGCGGCCAGACTGGCGGTGGCGGTCGCCGGCGCCGATACCTCCCCCGAGCCGGGATCGCCTGCCGAGCTCGCGGCCGTTGTCGCGGCGTGCTCGGCAGACTTGGCTCCGCCGCGCCGCTATCTGCGCGGGCTGTTCGGGGGCGGAACGCTGGCAGCGGAGGCGCTCGAGGTCGTGGCGCGGCAGGTGGGGCCGGTCCATGCGCTGCATGCCCGACCCGGCGTGAGTCGGCTCGCCGACCCGTACCGCTCGCAGGAGCACGCCATCATCGACCTGGGTGAGGACCTGTTCACGCGCGGCAGGCCACATCCCATGATCGACTCGACCGCCCGCAACGACCGGCTGCTGCAGGAGGCAGATGACCCGGAGGCAGCCGTATTCCTGCTCGACTTCGTGCTCGGCCACGGCAGTCACGAAGACCCGGCCGGCAGCAGCGCCGCCGCGCTCCGGGCGGTGCGCCGCAAGGCGCCCGGAGCCCCGATCATCGCCTCGATCACCGGCACCGATGCCGACCCGCAGAACCGCGCACGCCAGCGCGCCGCGCTGGAGAGCCTGGGCTGCACGGTGATGGCTTCCAATCACGAAGCGGCCATGCTCGCCGCCGGGATCGTCCAGGCGGTGCGAACGTGAGCGCCCGCGCCCTGTTCGATGCCCCACTCTCGGTCGTCAACGTCGGACTGGAGCGCTTCCTGGCGCCGATCCGGGCGCATGGCGCCGACGTCGTCGGAGTGCAGTGGCGCCCTCCTGAGAACGTTCCGCTGCCGGTCTCCGAACGGCGCCGCCTGGATGCCCTGACCGATGCCCCGAATCGCCAGGCATTCGATCGGCTGCTGCGGAGCCGGCCGTTCCTGGTCGACGTGCGCCCCGCGGGCGAGGTGATTCGGGAGCTCGGCGACGGCCTGATCCTTCACGCCGGGCCGCCGCTCGGCTGGGAGGCGATGATCGGCCCCATGCGCGGCGCCGTGATCGGTGCGCTGCAGTTCGAGGGTCTGGCCGGCGACGCGAAGGCGGCCGAGGCGCTGGCGGGTTCGGGCAGAGTCCGGTTCGCGCCCAACCATCACTATGCGGCGGTCGGACCCATGGCCGGCGTCACCAGCGCTTCCATGCCGGTATGGGTGGTCGAGAACCGGCCATTCGGCAACCGGGCCTACGCGAGCCTCAACGAGGGCCTCGGCAAGGTCCTGCGGTACGGCGCCTTCGCCCCGCCGGTCATCGATCGGCTGCGCTGGACTGCTGAGGTCCTTGCCCCGTCACTGGCGCGAGCTCTGGAGACCCACGGTCCGCTGGACCTCACCACGCTGGCTGCCGAGGCGCTGGCGATGGGCGACGAGCTGCACAACCGCAACCGCGCGGCCACGTCGCTGTTCACCCGCCGCCTCGCCCCGTCTCTGGCGGCCACGACGCCGCGGTCGGAGACGCTCCGGCAGGTCTTCGAGTTCCTTGACGGGAACGATCACTTCTACCTGAACATATCGATGGCGGCCGCCAAGGCCACCGCCGATGCCGCGCGCGGCATCGAAGACTCCTCGCTGGTGGTCTGCATGTCACGCAACGGCAGGGACTTCGGCATACAGGTCGCGGGCCGGGGTGATCGCTGGTTCACGGGTCCGGCGCAGATGGTGGACGGCCTGTACCTGCCCGGGTTCGGGCCGGGTGACGCTGCGCCGGACATGGGGGACTCGGTGATCACCGAGACGGTCGGCCTGGGCGGTTTCGCGATGGCGGCGGCCCCGGCGATCGTGCAGTTCGTCGGCGGCAGCGCGCGCCTGGCGACCGAGACCACGACAGCCATGCATGACATCACGGTGGGCGAGCACGACGCGCTGCGCGTGCCGGGCATGGACTTTCGCGGCGTCCCCGTCGGCATCGACCTCGTGCGAGTCGTCGACAGCGGCATCCTTCCGGTGATCAACACCGGCATCGCCCACCGCGAGGCCGGTGTCGGCATGATCGGCGCCGGTCTGGTGGCACCGCCGGCCGCGTGTTTCGCCGACGCCCTCGCCAGCTTCCGCTGACGGCCCTCCTCGGATATTCTGGACCGAAGAGCCTCTTGCAAAACTCCGGGGATTCCCTTGGTTGCAGACGGCTGTCCGTAG
>JAPPNY010000103.1 GCA_028818385.1 Spirochaetaceae bacterium | reverse complement strand
GTCTCGAATCCTCAATTCAGCCAACTTTCGGGCTGGAGCGCGAATAACCCGGGTTGAAGGGTCCTACGATATGATTCTCGTAGGTGTCTACAGACTGACTGAGCCACGACGTCATTTTCAGAGTAACCGGTTCCGCCGCCGCCGCTTCGGTCTCACCGGAGGCAAAGCCAAGAACGGCCACGTTCATCAAGGCCGCGAAGCACACAGGAAAGATCAGTGCGTTCAATCTTCTCGTATCCGTCATAGCGTCTCCTTGTCGGGATTGTCCCTGATTGCCGGGATCCCCTGATTCTGGCAATCCGTGCACGTCAACACAGTCGCCTCCTCCGAGCACAGTTTCGGTTGCGCAGACCAGGAATTCGGCATCACCGCGATCGTGCGCGTGCCGGGGGGGGGTGTCAAGGACCGCCGCACGGCTGCACCTGACCACCGCGCCGGGTGGCTGCCGCCCATGCGGGGCGATAGCGTGCGGCGTTGCCGCGGTCCGGTGGACAGGCGGCCTGTTGACACCGGTTCGGCGCGACACCCACACTCTGCCTCTCCGGATGCCCATGGCATGAGGTTGAGGTGAGCGCGCAACCGACCACCACCGGGGCCAGGCCGGCACTCACCGCGGCAAAGCCGTCGCTGATCTCTCTCATCCGCCGTGACCGGGCGTGGATCATCATGATGATCCTGCCGCTCCTGTACTTCGCGCTGTTCCGCTATCTGCCGCTGTACGGCATGGTGATCGCGTTCAAGGACTACTCGGTCGGGCGCGGCATCTGGGGCAGCGAGTGGGTCGGGCTGAAGTGGTTCCTGCAGTTCTTCGACTCCATCTATTTCTGGCGCCTGGTGCGCAACACCTTCCTCATCAGCTTCTACATGCTGCTGTTCGGCTTCCCGGTGCCGATCCTGTTCGCGCTGTGCCTGAACGAGGTGCGTTCGGTGGGCTTCCGCCGCACCGTACAGACGGTCAGCTATCTACCCTACTTCATCTCGGTGGTGGTCGTGGTCGGCATCATGGTGAATTTCGTCTCCATCAACGGCGGCATCATCAACGTCATCATCGCCCGCCTGGGCGGCACGCCGGTCAACTTCATGAACGAGGTGGGCTGGTTCCGGCCGATGTACGTGCTCTCCGAGATCTGGCAGGACTTCGGCTTCGGCTCCATCATCTACCTGGCGGCGATCGCCGGCATCGACGAGGAGCTGTACGACGCCGCCGAGGTCGACGGCTGCTCGCGCTGGCAGCGCATCCGCTACGTCACCCTGCCGGGGATCAGCGCCACCATCATCATCCTGCTCATCCTGCGCTCCGGGCGCATGTTCACGGTCGGCTTCGAGAAGATCCTGCTCATGTACTCCGGGCTGACCTACGAGGTGGCCGACGTCATATCCACCTACGTGTACCGGCGCGGCATCCTCTCCGGCGAGTACAGCTTCGGAGCCGCGGTCGGCCTGTTCGACTCGGTCATCAACGTGGCGTTCCTGCTCCTGTTCAATCACATCGCCCGCAAGCTGTCCGACACCTCGTTGTGGTGACCGGCGAAGCTCGATGACCGCGACGACGTTCCGCAGGACCGCAGGGGACCGGGGGTTCGACCTTGCCGTGCACGTGATCGTGGTGGTCGCCTTCGTCGTGACGCTCTATCCGTTCCTGTACGTCGTCAGCATGTCGTTGAGCGAGACCGACGCGGTGCTGCGCGACGAGGTGTGGCTGCTCCCGAAGGGACTGCAGATCGACGCGTACCGGGCGGTGCTCATGGACGACCGCATCTGGCGCAGCTACTACAACACGATCTGGTATACGGCCGTGGGCACGCTGTTCAACCTGGTGTTCACGGTGATGGCCGCCTATCCGCTGTCCAAGCGGAAGTTCTTCGCGCGCAACTTCTTCATGGTCGCGATCATGGTGACGTTCCTCTTCCAGGGGGGCATCATCCCGACCTTCATCATCGTCGCCAGGCTCGGCCTCTACGGCTCGCGCTGGGCGATGGTGTTCCCGGCGTTGATCTCCGTGTACTACCTGGTCATCTGCCGGACGTTCTTCCAGCAACTCCCCGAGGACCTGTTCGAGTGCGCGCGCCTGGAGGGAGCCGAGGAGTGGCGCATCGTGTGGAAGATCGTCCTGCCGCTGTCGCAGCCGATCGTCGCCGTGCTGGCGCTGTTCTACGGCATCCAGCACTGGAACAGCTTCTTCCCGGCGCTCCTGTATCTGCCGGATGCCGACCTGCATCCGATCCAGATCTACCTGCGGCGGGTGGTGGTCATGTCGCGGCTGGAGACACTGCTGCAGCACGCGGATACCGGCGACTTCGAGGAGGGCGTGCTGGCCATGATAAAGGTCAAGTACGCGGTGATCGTCGTGGCCATCGCGCCGATCGTCATGCTGTACCCGTTCCTGCAGCGCTACTTCGTGAAGGGCGTCATGATCGGGGCACTCAAGGGATGACGGACCGATACGCGCCGCGATGCGCGGCCCGAGCGAAAACGCGGACGAGGAGGTGAGCCTAGCGCACAACCGCAGCCTGATCGTCGACCGACACGACCTGACAAACCTGACAAGGAGCTATGCACATGAAACGCTCGAAACTCTGGATCACCGCGATCGCGGTGATCGTCCTGATGGGGATCTTCGGGATCGCCAACGGCTACGCGGCATCCATGGCCGAGGGCGCGGCGGAGACGCCCACGCTGACCGTCATGGTCAACTCCGGCGCGGCGGCCCACCACCGCCCGGCGAGCAACGACCTGCCGGCGTACCAGGCGCTGGAAGAGAAATCCGGCATCCACGTCGAGTGGAACGTGATCGAAACCTCCAACTACCGCGAGGTGCTGCGCGCCCGGCTGGCCGCCGGCATCGACCTGCCGGACGTGATCGACCTCCCGAGCGGCATCGGCGACGTCTACGACTACGCGCTCGACGGGCTGGTCATCCCGCTCAACGACCTGATCGCCGAGCATGCGCCCAACCTCAGCCGCTGGTTCGAGGAGTACCCGCTCCACAAGGCGTCCATGACCAGCCCGGACGGCGAGATCTACGCGATCAACCACTTCGTGCTGCCGAACACGCTGTCGAAGAACCTCATGCACAACATGCTCTGGCTCGAAGCCGTGGACATGGATACGCCGGAGACGACCGATGACTTCGTCGAGCTGTTGACCGCCTTCCGCGACGGCGACCCCAACGGCAACGGCGAGCGGGACGAGATCCCGCTGGTTCCGACCGGCAAGAGCGACATCAACATCATCGGCAACGCATTCGGGCTGCACCTGGCGATGTACCTCCCCTACACGGTGACCGACGGCGCCGTCTCCTGGGACTACGAGAGCGACCGCTACCGGGAATACCTCGAGTACATGAACCTGCTCTACCGCGAGCAGCTGCTCGACCAGGAGTACCTGACGAACAACAGCGGCACGACGCTGGAGAAGGTGGGCAACGACCGGGTCGGCACGGTGAGCTTCTGGAGCACGTGGGCGTTCGTATTCAGCCGCTCCCACCCGCACGGAACGCCGGACGGTGAGACGCCGATCTTCAACGTCCCGCCGCCGCTGATCGGGCCGCACGGCGACCAGTACTTCGAGCGGCGCATCCTGTCGGGAGGCAGAGGCCTGGTCATCACGCGGGACGCCAAGCGGCCCGACTGGGCGATGCGCTGGATCGACTTCGTGCGCAACAGCGAGGAGGCGATCACCATCCAGAACTGGGGCGTCGAGGGGATCACCTACCGCGTGGTCGACGGCGAGAAGGAGTTCATACCGACCGACGAGGACGTGTCCCTGAACGAGCGGTTGCTGCGGATCGGCGCGGGGCAGCCGCCCTATCCGCACCTGCAGGTCAAGCAGGCGTGGATCAACCGCTTCCCCGCCTGGATCTTTCCGCTCGACGAGAAGCTGCAGCACTTCTACATCGAGCCGTTCCCGCCGATCGCCAGCACCAAGGAGGAGATCGACACCATCAATGCGGTGCGGGGCGACCTGGTCACCTACTACAACGAGATGAAGGACAAGTTCATCGTCGGCCAGGAGTCGATCGACGAGAAGTGGGACGAGTACCTGCAGACCGTCGCAAAGCTGGGCAGCGACCAGTTCGTGCAGGTCTACCAGCAGAAGTGGGACCGCTACCTGGACATCGTCGGAGGCAACTGACCCTTCCTTCCCGCGCGGCGGCGCCATCGCCGGCGCCGCCGCGTCCCTCTGAAGTCGCCGAGCGCCGCAGCCGGCGACCGCGGAGCCTGCGGCGCTGCCGGTCAGCCGGCGGCGCCCAGCCCGGTCAGGTCGATCGGGTTGCTCCACGCCTTGCGGCCGTGGGTGTCGAGCACCTCCACGCGCACCCAGTCGGCCTCCCGCAGCCCCAGCACGGCGTGCTCGACGGGATGCGCCGGATCGGTCGGACCGAGCGGGTAGTCGGCGCCGACGATGCTGCAGACCGCCGTCACCCGCAACGCCGGCGAGCAGCTCACCTCCAGGCGATAGGGCCGATTGGCCGACTCCGGCTGCCCGGACCGGGTGACCCGCAGCGAGCGGATCTCAGGTCCCGTCGTGCAGTACGACGCGCCGCGTTCGAGCGCGGCCACGATCGCCTGCGGCGTGCGGTCGGCCGCGCGCACCATCGTCCAGCCCTGGAACAGGTCGTCGCCGTGCAAGGGACTGCCGTGGCAGTCGTCGTTGGCGATCGCCGGCAGCGGGTGGCCGGCGTGGTCCATCCAGTCGTCCCAGATGATGCCGGCCTCGCCCCGGCCCATGCGCTGGCAGACCGTGTTGAACACCTCGATGCCGGCCAGCCCGGTCAGCGGCATGACGTCGCGCCGGACGTTGATGCCGCTCCAGTGCGGATGCGCTACCCACACCGAGCCGCCCTGCTCGCGCACCGCGTCGATCACGTGCTGCGGCGGCATGCGCTGGGCGTCCACGTCGTCGGTCATGTTGTAGGCCAGCAGGTGGTACTGCGGTCCCCCGAAGGGGTTGTCCGGATGGATCTCGGCGCCCTGGACCAGCGTCATCCCCTCCGGCACCGGCACGCTGTTCACGCGCGTGATGCGGTGGTGGTCGGACAGGCACAGGAAGTCGTACCCGTGCTCCCGGTACTGGGCGACGCGCGGCGCGGGCTCCACCCGCCCGTCCGACTCGGTGGTATGGGCGTGCAGGTTGCCCTTGAGCCAGACTCCGGCGGCGTCCGGTCCGAATGGATCGATCAGGGACGGTGAAGACATGTTGTGCAACTCCTTTGCTGCCTCATTATCCTCTCCGCGGGCGGCCGGTGCCAGACCGAGCGCTGCACCACGCCACGGGGAGGGGAAATGAGCCTGTTCGACTTTCAGGTCGTCCTGCTGAACCTGCTGTACGCCGTGATCGGCGGCGCGGGGGCCATCCTGTTCATGTACGCCGGCTTCAAGGTCCTGGATCACGTGACCCGGTTCGACACCAACGATCAGCTCGCCAACGGCAACATGGCGGTCGGCGTCGTGGTCGCCGGCATGTTCGTGGGCATCGGCGTCGCCGTCGGGCTGGTGATCGGCCTGGGGCTGAACTGAGGGTCACGATCGCATGCGCGTCATGCGGCTGCTGACCGCGATCGCCGCGCTCGCCCTGGCGGGGCTCGCCGCCTTGCTGGTCTGGCACACTTCGGTGCCGGGCGAACCGCCAGCCGCCACCGAGCCAGCCTCGGCTCCGAGCGAACCTCCGGCCGCCCAGCCGCGCGGCCGGCTGCCGGTCGAGGACGAGCAGTGGACGACGCGGTTCGACGACCACTTCCGCAAGTACTCGAAGCGGTTCTTCAGCGTCGCCTTCGACTGGCGCTGGTTCAAGGCACAGGGAATCACCGAGTCGGGCCTGCGCGTGGACGCCACGAGCTGGGTGGGCGCCCGCGGGATCATGCAGATCATGCCGGCCACGTTCCAGGAGATCGCGGAGCTGTCGTCGCTGCCCCTCAGCGACACCGAGGATCCGGCCCAGAACATCGCCGCCGGCGTGTTCTACGACCGGCGCCTGTACGACCTCTGGGACGACATCCCCGACCGCCGGCAGCGCCTGGCGTTCGCCTTCGCCAGCTACAACGGCGGCCGCAGCCGCACCCTGCGGGCGCAGGACCGGTGTCCGTCCGAGTGCGCGCAGTGGACGAACGTCCAGGCGTACGTGCCCGAGGAGACCCGCAACTACGTGGTGAAGATCATGCGCCTGATGGCGGCCGACCTGTAGCACCCGCTTGGGCCGCGTCCCGAGGACCCGCATGCCACGCGATCGAGTGGAATTCCTCTTCCTGAACGCCGGGCACTTCCTCGACCACCTCTTCATGCTGATCTTCGCGACGGTCGCGGCGGTACGGCTTGCCGAGGAGTGGGGCATGAGCTACGCGGCGCTCATCCCCTACGCCACGCCCGGCTTCGTCGCGTTCGGAGTCGGCGCGATCGCGGCCGGCTGGATCGCGGACAAGTGGAGCCGGGAAGGCATGATGGTCGTCTTCTTCGTCGGCATCGGGGCGAGCTCGATCGCCACGGCGCTGGCGGACACGCCGCTGCAGATCGCGTTCGGACTGCTCGCGATCGGGACATTCGCCGCGATCTACCATCCCGTCGGGATCGCGATGGTCGTGCAGGGGCGCCGGAAGACCGGCGTCCCGCTCGCGATCAACGGCGTGGCCGGCAACCTGGGCGTCGCCGCGGCGGCGCTGATCGCAGGCGTTCTCATCGACACCGGGGGCTGGCGCAGTGCATTCGTCCTGCCCGGCGCCGCCACCGTCGGCCTCGGCGTCGCCTACGCGGTGTTCGTATGGACGGGACGGCACCGCCCGGCCGCCGGCGGCGCAAGCGGTCCGGCCCTCGAGAAGGCCCAGGCCGGCGCCTCGTCGATCGAACGCGGAGTGTTCCTGCGCATCCTCGCGATCATCATGGTCACGACCGCGATCGGCGGTTTGATCTTCCAGAGCACGACGTTCGCGCTCCCGAAGATCCTCGACGAACGGCTCGGCGAGCTGGCCGGCTCGGCGACGGCGATCGGCGGCTATGCGTCTCTGACGTTCGCGGTCGCGGCTTTCGCGCAGCTCGTGGTCGGGTACCTCGTGGACCGCCACCCGGTGCGCACCGTGTTCGCCTTCGTCGCCGGCCTGCAGGCGCTGTTCTTCGCGCTCATGTACCGGCTCACCGGCGTTGCCGCTCTGCTCGCCGCCGTCGCCTTCATGCTCGCCGTCTTCGGCCAGATCCCGATCAACGACGTACTGGTGGGCAGGATCACGAGGAGCGGCTGGCGCAGCCGGGTTTATTCCCTCAGGTACATCGTGACCTTCTCTGTCATGGCCACGACCCTTCCCGTCATCGCGGGCATCCACGCGGGATGGGGCTTCGGCGCGCTGTTCGTGGTGATGGCGATCGCGGCGTGCGCCATCTTCACCGCCGCCCTGATGCTGCCGCGCACCGCTGCGAACGCGTAGCGCCTGGGTTCGGCGCAGCGATCCCGCCCGGCGCGGTCATCTCCTTCTGACCCACAACCACTCGCTGTGCTGCACGCGGAAGGCCGCCCGATCTCCGGTTGATCCGATCACGTAGAACACGTCGTAGTCGAGATCGGCCGGACCACCGGTGCTGATGTCGACGAAGTGATCGCCGAAGTTGTCCCGCGTGAGCTCAATCGTTTCGCCATCCGCGGACACGATCCGACCCCCTCGAAATGCGACGGCGATCTTCGTGTCTTCGAGCAACGCGTCATATGACACCTCGAGTGAAGGACATGGAGCGTCATCGTCGACGATGACGCCGAGCCCGATGCTGCCTCGCACGCCCACAACCAAGCTCGGGGCTATGAGGGCACCGCCGGGATTGGACAGCTCGACCTTGAATGCCTCATTCCCTTCCATGGCGTGATCCTCGATGGTCACCACCGTGAGCGCTCGGCTGCTCTGGCCCGCCTGGAAGGTGAGCGTGCCGCTCCCCGCCACGTAGTCCTCACCCGCGGCGGCAGCGCCTCCCGCAAAGCCTTCCGCCTCGGCGGTAGTGAGGTCGGCCGTTGTCCAGTCGACGGTCACTGTCCCGCTCGCTGGCGGAGACAGGATCACGTCGAAGACGAGCGGCTCCCCTTCGAGCTCGCCTGCAACCGGGTCCACCGACAGCATCGGCTCCTGGGAGTCCGGTGGATCGAATGGGCCCGGATCATGGAACGGCTCTCCCTGGCATGATGCGACGGAAGAGACTTTGAGCTCGGCCGAGCTGATGACGATGGAACCGCCAAGACGCGAAGGATCGGACAGGTCAGGGGCGAAATCCCACGTTCCCAACACCAGGTCCGAAGGCCGTTCCCCCTCTCCGTACTCGTACAGCGCCACTTCGGGATCGGTCGCTCCAAGACAGTCCAACAGGGCGGCGATCACCTCGCCGGCGAACGCATCGCCAGCCGTGGCCGTCGTGGAGCACACCGTATAGGCGGCCAGCTCCGCACCCTGCAATGCCTGACCGTCGCGCTCCACCCCCGTGACGCTTACCGTCACCATGTCGCCGGACACGGTCACGTCACCCGTGAACACCACCCACGTCGCTGGCTGGCTACCGGGAGAGCTGGCCGGTCGAGCCGAGTCCGCCCAGGCCGCTGCCGCCACTCCCGGCCCCGGCTCCGTGAACGTTACCGCCGTGAACGAGTCCTCGGTGACCTGGAGATTGACGGCGGTCCGCCCGGCGGTCGCTCCATAGCCGCCGACGAATCCGGCAGCAGCTTCAGGCCGGGGGGCAGTCCCGGTACAGGCGATCGTCCCAAGTATCAGCGCGCCTCCGGCGACGGCGAAACGAAGAAGGCCCTTCAGGAATCCGGATGGAAGAGGGGGCACGGGTGATACCGGCGTGGCGGCAAGGGCCGTCGAACCGGACGAGACCGAACTACTGGCAGTTCTCATGACGGGAGATCATCGTACCGTCGGATTACGTCCACATCCATATCTAATCGTTGATCTTTGATCTAAATACGTGTCGTTTTCGTATCTTGATGGTGACGCAATCGCTGAACAACAGCCTTACCACCGGGCGCGGCGCTCGGGCAGCGGGTCGACGGTAAACGCCATCCGGTCGGTCAGCCGGCTCAGCATGTCGAGCTTCACCTCGCGGTAGTCGGGATCGAAGAAGCGGTTGATGGCCTCCTCCGAATCCTGCTCCAGGTCATACAGCTCCCCCTCGCCGCGCCCGTGCGCGACCACCAGCTTGTGGCGGTCCGTGCGCACCATGGTGAGGTTCGCCCGCATCTCCGGGTCGGCGAACATGATGCTGGAGTTGTAGTACTCGCTGTAGACGTCCTCCCGCTGTGCCGCGATCGGCTCCCCGCCGGTGAGCTGCGGCCACCACGAGCGGCCCTGCATGCCGGCCGGCACCGGCAGCCCCGCCGCCTCCGCGATGGTCGGCGCCAGGTCGGCCGCCTCGATGAGCGCGTCGCTGGCGCGTCCGCCGGCGACCGTCCCCGGCAGGCTGACGATCAGCGGCACGCCGACCGCCTGCTCGTAGAAGAACGGCCCCTTCAGGTAGATGCCGTGGTCGCCGAGCATCTCGCCGTGGTCGGAGCTGAAGATGACCAGGGTGCGGTCGCGCTGGCCGGTCTGCTCCAGCGCATCCAGGATGCGGCCGACCTGAACGTCGATCAGGTCGACCATCGCCCAGTAGGCGGCCCGCACCAGGCGGTGGTTGCGGTCGGTAAGATGGCCGTAGCGGAACGCTCCCGGGACGTTGTAGGCGCCGACCTCATGGAAGCGCCGCTGGAAGACGGGCTTGTCGTTCAGCTCGCCGGGCCGGTACGCGGGGAGCGGGATCTCGTCGAGCCGGTCAAGGTAGCGGGCCAGGTAGTCGGCCGGCGGGTCGAACGGATGGTGCGGGTCGAACGGGTTCATCGACAGCAGCCACGGCCGCCCGCTGCCGGCGTTGGCCTGGATGAAGGCGATGGTCTTCTCCGCGCACCAGATAGTCTGGTGGTGCGCCTCGCCGATGCCGACCTGGACGAAACGCGACCCCTTGAACGGCGCGGCCCGATACGGATACGGGACGCCGCGTTCGATCAGCCAGTGGGCGTACGCGTTGGTCGCCGAGTAGTCCTCCGGGTCGCGCCAGTCGGGAAAGGGCTTCGGCGACCACTGGAAGTAGTGGTAGCCGTCGTCACGCCGCTCCTCGCTGATGAACCCGGCGGCGGCATCGGTGGCGCCGGTGTGCAGCTTGCCGACCAGCCCGCAGTGGTAGCCGGCGTCGGCCAGCAGCCGGGTGACCATCAGCTCGTCGGCGGGGATGGTCTGGCCGTTCTGGCGCATGCGCGTGGTGCGCGGGTAGCGCCCGGTCAGGAAGCTGGCGCGGCTGGGAGCGCACAGCGGGTTCTGCACGAAGCAGCGATCGAAGCGCACGCCGCCGGCCGCCAGCGCGTCCAGGTGCGGCGTGCGGACGAACGGGTTGCCCGCGCAGCCCAGCGTGTCGCGCCGCTGCTGGTCGGTGCAGATCCAGAGGACGTTGGGTCGGTCGGGCATCGACGGGAATGATAGCGCGCCGGCCGCCGGTCCCACGCCGTGGTACAACACCGCCATGTCCCCGCCACGTCACGTCCTGATCACCGGCATGAGCGGCCTGATCGGAGGACTGGTCCGCCGCTCGCTGTCGTCTCGCTGTACCGTGCGCGCCCTCAACCGCTCCCCGATCGACGGCGTCGACACCGTCCGGGCCGACCTCAACGACCTCGACGCGATCCCCCCTGCGTTCGACGGCATCGACACGGTCGTGCACCTGGCCGCCTATCTCGGCGACGACCCGTCTGGCCACCTCTCCACCAATATCACCGGCACCTACCACGTATTCGAGGCGGCCCGCGCCGCCGGCGTGCGCCGCGTGGTCTACGCCAGCTCCGGCGCCGTCGCCGCCGGCTACGAGGCGGACGAGCCGTACCGCGCCCTGGTCGAGGCGCGCTGGGACGACGTGCCGGCCGGCCGCGCCCCGATCACCACCGACGACCCGATCCGGCCCAACGGCCTCTATGCCGCCACCAAGGCGTTCGGCGAGGCGCTGGCCCGCGACTACGCCGACTCGCACGGCCTGTCCATGATCTGCCTGCGCATCGGCCGCGTGCTTCCCGGCGACCGGCCGCGGGATCCGCGCGAGGCGGCCGTCTACCTCAGCCACCGCGACGCCGTGCAGGCGGTCGAGCGCTGCATCGACGCCCCCGAGGACCTGCGCTTCGCGATCCTGTTCGCGGTGTCCGCCAACCGCGGCCGCTACCGCGACCTGGAGCACGCGCGCCGGACCATCGGCTTCGTCCCGCAGGACGGCGCCGACTGGCCTCCGTAGCGGCAAAATCTATACCGTACTAGGCAGGGCTTCCAGAGTCGTAGTCTCTCTATGCCCGACCAGCCCCGGTGATCGCTCCGAAGAACGCCTGCCAGTCGGTTGATAGCGATAGCGATTGCTGGTAACTCGCGCCGCCACCACCGTTGTACCAAGTGCCCATCGAACGGGCCGCAGCGGCGCGACCACGTGATGATGTCCCGTCGGGGGCTTGCTTGAAGTCATTTCTCCCTTACCCTCCCCTGAGGCGGTAGACCACTCAGACGGGGCGGGGTTGTCAACAGCATTGTCCCGACGCCCTGAGTCACTCCTCCCACCTAGTTCCTGTCCGTAAACTCACAAGTTGTTGAACAGGCGTGAATTGATGGTT
>JAPPNY010000124.1:2448-12465 GCA_028818385.1 Spirochaetaceae bacterium | reverse complement strand
GTCGGCGGGCCGCTGCTGCCTGCGCCGGCCGTCGTCGGAGGACGGGCGGGCGGACGGACGGCGATCGCGCGCTGGCCGGCCTCCGGGCCGCGGGTCACCGGGCCGGTGGCGCGGGCCGTGCGGAACCCGCCTGCCGGCCGAGCGGTCGGTGACGAACAGCTCCGCGGCCGCCCGCTCGACGGGAATCTCCTTGCGGGTGAACTCCTCGATCGCCTGCAGGCCGTAGACGAACTCCTCGCATACCAGGGAGACCGCCTTGCCGCGCTTGCCGGCGCGCGCGGTGCGGCCGATGCGGTGGACGTAGTTCTCGGTGTGCTCCGGCAGGTCGTAGTTGACCACCAGATCCAAGTCGTCGATGTGCAGCCCGCGCGCCGCCACGTCGGTGGCCACCAGGATCGGCAGGTTGCCCTCCTTGAGCTGATCGATCAGCTTCTGGCGCTTCTTCTGCGGCAGGTCGCCCATGATGAACTCGGCCTCGCGGCCGTTCATGGACAGCCGCCGCGCCACCTGCTCGCAGGCGTGCTTGGTGTTGGTGAAGATCAGCGCGCTCTCGGGGTTCTCCCGCTCCAGCAGGCCGAGCAACAGGCTGAGCTTCTGCTGCTTGGTGACGTGGTAGAGGCTCTGCGTGACGGTGTCCACCGTCACCCGCTCCGGCTCGATCGCGATCTCCGCCGGCTTGCTCATGTCCCGCCACGCCAGGTTGCGCACCCGGCCGTCGAGGGTGGCGCTGGACAGCATTGTCCAGCGCTCCTTGGCGGGCGGCACGCGCCGCAGGATCTTGCGCACGTCCGGCATGAAGCCCATGTCGAACAGGCGGTCCGCCTCGTCGATCACCAGGGCGCCGACGTCCGGCAGCGGCACCTTGCCGGAGCGGTCGAAATCGAGCAGCCGGCCCGGGGTGGCGATGAGGATATCCACACCCTCGCGCAGGGCTCGTTCCTGTTCCTCGTAGCCGACGCCTCCGTACACGCAGGCCATCTTGAAGTCGAGGTGCTTGGCGAGCAGGAGCGCCTCCTGCTCGATCTGCACCGCAAGCTCGCGGGTGGGGACGATGATGAGCGCGAATCGGTCGTCGAAGTATTCCTCCTTGAGGAACAGCTCGAAGATCGAGATCAGGAACGCGGCGGTCTTGCCGGTTCCGGTCTGGGACTGCACGGTCACGTCGATGCCTTCCAGCGAGTACTCGAAGGTACGTTCCTGGACTTTCGTGCATTCGACGAACCCGGCGTCGCGGATTCCGTCCTGGATCCTGGGATCCAGGTTGAGATCGGTGAACTTCATCGGTTGTCTGATTGCTCCATGAGTCGTTTGAAGGCGCCGGCCGGATCCGGGGCGGCGGTCACCGCCCGGCCGACGACCACGTAATCGGCCCCCGCGGCAAGTGCCGCCGCCGGCGTGACGATTCGTTTCTGGTCGTGCGCGGCCGCCCAGACCGGTCGCACCCCGGGGGTGACGATCCTGGCGTCCGGACCAACGGCAGCGCGCAGCGCCCGGGCATCGCTGCCGGCGGCGATCAGGCCGCCGCAGCCGGAGTCGACCGCCATACGGCCAAGGTCGACCACCACGTCGTTCACCGGACGCCCGGGTGCAAGCCCGACCGCGTCCAGATCGACGCGATCAAGGCTCGTAAGTATAGTAACGCCGAGAAGCGTCGGCGCATAGCCCGCGCCGTCCGCGCCCTCCTGCGCCGCGGCGGCGGCGGCCTGGAGCATGGCCGGGCCGCCCGCGGCGTGCACGGTCACGAGTTCCACGCCCAGCCGTGCGACCGCACGCGTGGCCCGCGCCACGGTCTCGGGTATGTCGTGCAGCTTGAGGTCCAGGAACACGCGGTGACCGCGGTCGCGGACCGCCCGCACCGCCGCCGGACCCTCCGCCGCGAACAGCTCCAGGCCCACCTTGTAGTAGCCGGGCCGGTCGCCGAGCGCGTCCATGAGGCGCTCGGCCCGTGCCAGGTCGGGCGTGTCCAGGGCGATGATTACCGTGCTCAGATCATCCCGCGGCGGCATTCGTCTCCTCCCCGAGCGGCGTCTTGCCGCCGCTCTCGCGGATCGAGCCGATCAGGTCGCGCAGGCGCCCGCCCTCGCGGCGGACGTACTCCGCGATGCCTTCGCGCACCGCGCCGGCGGTGCCGGGATCGACGAACGACGCGGTGCCGACTTGCACGGCGGCGGCGCCGGCGATGATCATCTGCAGGGCGTCTTCGGCCGAGCGGATGCCACCCACGCCGATCACGGGGATGGTGACCGCGCGCGCGGCCTGGAACACCTGCCGGACCGCGATCGGCAGGATGGCCGGCCCCGACAGGCCGCCGGTACCGTTGGCCAGCACCGGCCGGCGCGTGCGCACGTCGATCACCATGCCGGTGATGGTGTTCATCACGGTCACCGCGTCGGCCCCGGCCCGCTCGGCCGCCAGCGCGTAGGCGGCCACCTCCGGCACCTCCGGGCTGAGCTTGGCGGCCACCGGACGATCGGTGACCTGCCGGACCGCCGCCACGGCCGCCGCGACCAGCTTCGGGTCGTGCGCGAACATGCGCGCGTCGGCGTAGGCGACGTTCGGACACGACAGGTTGAGCTCGAAGCCGATCCGGCGGTCCAGTCCGTCTTCGCGGCAGACCCGCTCCACCACCGCGCAGAGCTCCTCCACCGTGTGCCCCATCACGCTCACCAGCAGCGGGATCCCCAGCTCGGCCAGGTACGGCAGCTTGTCGCGGCAGAAGGCGTCGACCCCGACGTTCTGCAGGCCGATCGCGTTGAGCATCCCGGACGGCGTCTCGGTGATGCGCGGCGGCGGGTTGCCGGCCCGCGGGCGCAGGGTGACCGTCTTGGTGACGATCCCGCCCAGGTCGCGCAGCGGCAGGAACGCCGCAAGCTCCCGGCCGTAGCCGCAAGTGCCGGAGGCCAGCAGCACCGGGTTCGGCGCCGGCAGGCCGCGCGCGATCGTGGTGGAGAGGTCGATCACGCGGACGCCTCCGCCCGGCCGGGCCAGGCCAGCCGCTCCGCGTCGAAAGCCGGCCCGTCGCGGCAGACCAGGTCGTAGCCGCCGGCGGCGGTGCGCACCGCGCATCCCTGGCAGGCGCCGAATCCGCACGCCATGTGCTCCTCCACGGCGACCTGGCATGGCGTGCCGCTCCGCCGGCAGAGGTCGGCCACCGCGGCCAGCATCGGCTCGGGGCCGCAGGCGTAGACCCGGCACCCGGTGGCGTCCGTTCCCAGCAGCTCACGCAGGCGGTCCGCGGCCGTGCCGCGGCCACCGGCGCTGCCGTCGTCGGTCATCACGTGCACCTCGGCTCCGAGCGCGGCCAGCTCCTCCCGCAGCAGCACCTGCTCGGCGGTGCGCGCGCCGACGATCACGCGGGGCGGCGTCCCCGTCCTTGACAGCCGCTCGGCCAGCGCGTAGATCGGTGGCAGTCCCACCCCACCGCCCACCAGAACCGCGGTCGCGCAACTGTCGGAGCGGAAGCCGCGTCCCAGCGGCCCCAGCACCCACACGCGCTGCCCCGGCGCGCAGGCGAACAGGGCGCGCGTGCCCAGGCCCACCGCCTTGGACAGGACCGCTAGGTGGCGGCCGTCGGCACGGAGGATGCTGAACGGCCGCGGCAGGTACGCCGGCTCCAGGCCGAGCTGCACGAACTGCCCGGGCTCGAAGCCGGCGCCAAGGCCGCACGCCAGGGTCAGCACGTGGTGCTCCGGCGCCACGACCCGGTTGGCGGCCACCTCGCAGAGCTGCCGGGTCACGGTTGGCGCGACGCTGTGCCCCGCGGGAGACGTCACCCCTGCGGCCCACCTCCGTTGGCCGCGGCGTGCGCGTACTGCTCCTGCAGCGACATCACGTGCAACTGGCCCGATGCCATGGCGCGCATGCCGGAAATGGACGCGAAGGCGCCGGGCACGGTGGTGATGCACGGCACCCCGCGCGCCACCGCAAGCGAGCGGATGATCACCCCGTCGCTGCGCGGCTTCTTGCCTCCGGGCGTATTGATGACCAGCGCCACCTCGCCCCGTTCCAGCATTTCGACGACGTTGGGGCTGCCTTCGCTGACCCGCGACAGGGCAGAGACCGCGACTCCCGCCCGCTCCAGCTCCGCGGCGGTGCCGCGCGTGGCGAAGACGCGGAATCCCAGCTCCCAGAGCGCGCGGCCGATGCCGGCGGCGTGGCGCTTGTCCTCGTCACGCACGCTCAGGAAGACGTTGCCGCCGACCGGCAGCGGCGATCCGGCGCCCATCTGCGCCTTCGCGAACGCCTTGCCGAAACGGTCGTCGGATCCCATCACCTCGCCGGTCGACTTCATCTCCGGCCCCAGCACCACGTCGATGCCGTGGAAGCGGCTGAACGGCAGCACCGCCTCCTTGACCGCATAGCGCTCGGGCCGTTCGGGGATCCGGACGTCCATCTCGGCCAGCGGCACCCCGACCATGACCTTGGCGGCGATCCGTGCCAGCGGCACGCCGATCGCCTTGGAGACAAAGGGAACCGTGCGCGAGGCGCGCGGATTCACCTCCAGCACGAAGACCTGACCGTCCTTGACCGCGAACTGCACGTTCATGAGCCCGACGATGTGCAACTCGCGCGCGATCGCCACGGTCTGCCGCCTGATCTCGTCGACGACGGCGTCCGGCAACGAGTGCGGGGGCAGGCAGCAGGCGCTGTCCCCGGAGTGCACGCCGGCCTCCTCGATGTGCTCCATCACGCCGCCTACCAGGTACGTGGCGCCGTCGCCGATCAGGTCGACGTCCACCTCGGTGGCGCCCTCCAGGAAGCTGTCGATGAGCACCGGCCGGTCGCCGGACACCTCCACCGCGCGCGCCATGTAGTCGCGCAGCGACTCGGCGTCGTAGACGATCTCCATGGCGCGTCCGCCCAGCACGTACGACGGGCGCAGCAGCACCGGGTAGCCGATCCGCCGCGCCTCGCGCTCGGCGTCCTCCACGGAGACGGCCGAGCCGTTCGGCGGCTGCACCAGCCCCAGCCCGGACAGCAGCTCCGCGAATCGGGAACGATCCTCGGCGCGGTCGATGGCGTCGCAGGCGGTGCCGGCGATCGGCACGCCGGCAGCCTCCAGGGCGGCCGCGAGGTTCAGCGGCGTCTGCCCGCCGAACTGGACGATGACCCCGTCGGGCCGCTCCTTGTCGACGATGTTGAGCACATCCTCCAGGGTGAGCGGCTCGAAGTAGAGGCGGGTGGAGGTGTCGTAGTCGGTGGAGACGGTCTCCGGGTTGCAGTTGACCATGATCGACTCGTAGCCGGCGTCGTCCAGGCCGAAGGCGGCCTGGCAGCAGCAGTAGTCGAACTCGATCCCCTGCCCGATGCGGTTGGGGCCGCCGCCCAGGATGACGACCCGCTTGTGGTCGGACGGGGGAACCTCGTCTTCCTCCTCGTAGGTCGAGTAGTAGTAGGGGGTGTACGCCTCGAACTCGGCCGCGCAGGTGTCCACCGGCTTGTAGGTGGGAAGCACGGCCTGTTCCTTGCGGCGGGCGCGCACCTCGCCTTCGCTTGCGCCGAGCGCCGCGCCGATCTGGGCGTCGGAGAAGCCGTAGCGCTTGGCCGCGCGCAGCTCATGGCTGCCGTCGCCGTTGCCTGCGCCGTTGCCGATGCCGAGGGCGCCGGTGAATTGCCGCTCCTGCTCGACGATGCGGGCCAGCGAGGCCAGGAACCAGGGATCGATGGCGGTGGCCTCGTACAGCTCTTCCACCGTCGCGCCCAGCTCGAAGGCATGCCGGAGTTGGAACAGGCGCTCAGCGTTGGGGGTGCTCAGCGCCTCGATCAGCGCCGCCTTGTCCAGACCGCGGTAGGCGTCACGGAGCTGAAAGCCGTCGGCCTTGATCTCCAGGCCGCGCATGCCTTTCTGCAGCGCCTCGGTGAAGGTGCGGCCGATGGCCATCACCTCGCCAACCGACTTCATCTGCGTGGTGAGGGTGGGGTCGGCCTCCGGGAACTTCTCGAAGGCGAAGCGCGGGATCTTGACCACGCAGTAGTCGATGGTGGGCTCGAAGCTGGCCGGGGTCTCGCGGGTGATGTCGTTGGGGATCTCGTCGAGCGTGTAGCCGACCGCCAGCTTGGCTGCGAACTTCGCGATCGGGAAGCCGGTCGCCTTGGAGGCGAGCGCGGACGAGCGCGACAGGCGGGGGTTCATCTCGATGACCACCATGTCGCCGGTCTGCGGGTCGAGGGCGAACTGGATGTTCGAGCCGCCGGTCTCCACGCCCACCTTGCGGATGCAGGCGATGGCGGCGTCGCGCATGATCTGGTATTCGCGGTCGGTCAGGGTCTGGGCCGGCGCCACCGTGATCGAGTCGCCGGTGTGCACGCCCATGGGATCGACGTTTTCGATCGAGCAGATGATGACGACGTTGTCCTTCTTGTCGCGCATCACCTCCAGCTCGAACTCTTTCCAGCCGATCACGGACTGCTCGATCAGCACCTCGTGCGTGAGGGAGAGCTGCAGTCCGAGCTGCACGATCCGGTCGAATTCCTCGGGAGTGCGCGCGACGCCGCCGCCGGTGCCGCCCAGCGTGAAGCTGGGACGCACGATGCTGGGAAAGCCGGTCTCCTCGACCGCCGCGCGGGCGGCCTCAAGGCTGCCGGCGATGGTGGAGCGGGGCACCGCCAGGCCGATCTCCTCCATGGCGCGGCGGAACTCCTGGCGCGCTTCGGCCATGTGGATGGCGGCCAGATCGGCTCCGATCATCTCCACGCCGAAGCGATCGAAGAGGCCTGCCTCCGATGCCTCCACCGCGAGGTTGAGCGCCGTCTGGCCGCCCAGCGTGGTGAGCACCGCGTCGGGGCGCTCCCTGTCCAGGATGCGCTCCAGCGCCCACAGGTTGATCGGCTCGACGTAGGTGCGGTCGGCCAGCTCCGGGTCGGTCATGATGGTGGCGGGGTTGGAATTGAGGAGCACCACCTCGAACCCCTCCTCCTTGAGCGCCTTGCACGCCTGCGTGCCGGAGTAGTCGAACTCGCACGCCTGGCCGATGACGATGGGGCCGGCGCCCAGCACCATCACCCGGTGGAGGTCGTCGCGGCGCGGCATCAGCGCGCCTCCGCCATGTCGGCGATGAAGCGGTCGAACAGGGGGCGGGCGTCGTGCGGGCCGGGCGCCGCCTCCGGGTGGTACTGGATGGCGTACACGGGCAGCTCGCGGTGCTCGATGCCCTCCACGGTGTCGTCGTTGAGGTTGACCTGCGTGAGGCGGTAGTCGTCAGGCAACGAATCCAGGCGCACGCAGAAGCCGTGGTTCTGGGAGGTGATCGCCACCGAGCCGGTGTCCAGATCCTTGACCGGATGGTTGCCTCCGTGGTGGCCGAACTTGAGCTTGTAGCACTCGCCGCCGGCAGCCAGGGCCGTGATCTGCTGCCCCAGGCAGATGCCGAACACGGGCAGCGAGCCGATCAGCTCGCGCACGGCCTGGATCAGATAGACAGGGCCGTCCGGGTCGCCGGGGCCGTTGGACAGGAACAGCCCGTCCGGGGAGAGCGCCAGTATGTCGGCAGCCGGCGTCGAGGCCGGCACCACGGTCACCCGGCAGCCGCGCGCCGCCAGCAGGCGCAGGATGTTGGTCTTGATGCCGCAGTCGATGGCGACAACGTGATGGGCGCCCTCGGTGCTGTAAGCGTACGGCTCGCCGCAGGTGACCGCCGCGACCAGGTCGCGGCCGACCAGCCCCGGCGAGCCGTCGGCCAGCGCCACGGCGTCCGCCTCCGACATGTCTTCGGTGGTGAGGATCGCCTTCAGCGCCCCGGCCCGCCGTATGTGGCGGGTCAGCGCGCGCGTGTCGAGGCCCTCGATGCCGATGACGCCGGCCGCCTCCAGGTAGGCGGAGAGGTCGCCGGTGGCGCGCCAGTTGGAGACGATCGGCGACAGCTCCTTGATGATGAAGCCCTCCGCCTGCGGGCCGGCCGACTCGGGGTCCTCGTCGTTGATGCCGTAGTTGCCGATCAGCGGATAGGTCATGCAGACGAGCTGCCCCTTGTAGGAAGGGTCGGTGATGATCTCCTGGTAGCCGGTCATGCTGGTGTTGAAGACCACCTCGCCGTCGCGGGTGCCTTCGGCGCCGAAGCGGGTGCCGTGAAAGACCCGGCCGTCCTCCAGCGCCAGCATCGCCCTGCGGTTCACGCCGCCCACGGCGCTCACGCTGACGCCTCCATGCCGCCCCGCTCCATCAGCACGCGGCCGCCGACGATACAGGCAGTCGCCCGCCCGGTCATGGTGGCGCCCAGGAACGGCGTGTTGATCGACTTGGAGCGGATCGTCTCCCGCTCGACCACCCAGGACTCCTCGGGGTCGATCACGGTGACGTCGGCGGTGGCGCCGGGCGACAGGTGACCGCCGTCCACGCCGATCAGCGCTGCCGGATTGACCGACAGGTAGCGCACGAACCGCTGCCAGTCGATCACGCCGTCACGCACCAGGTTCAAGGCCAGCGGCACCACGGTCTCCAGGCCGATGATGCCGTTGGGCGCGCTCACGAACTCCAGCGCCTTCTCGTACGGGGCGTGCGGGGCGTGGTCGCTGCCTATCGTGTCGATGACGCCGTCGGCCAGCGCCGCGCGGACCGCCACGCGGTCGGACTCCGCGCGCAGCGGCGGGTACATCTTGGCGTCGGCGTTGTAGCCGTCCACCGCCTCGTCGGTGAGCTCCCAGTAGTGTGGGCAGGTCTCGGCGGTGACAGAGATGCCCTCGGCCTTGGCCATGCGGATCAGCTCCACGGAGCGGGCGCAGGAGACGTGCAGGAAGTGCACGCGCCCGCCGGTCAACGCGGCGATCTGGATGTCGCGGGCCACCATCGCGCTCTCCGCCGCGCAGGGAGTGCCGGACAGCCCCATGCGGGTGGCGGCCAGCCCCTCGTTCATGGCGCCGTCGGCGGACAGGCCCGGATCCTCGGCATGGACCAGGATGGGCAGCTCGAACTTCAGCGCGTATTCCAGGCTGCGGCGCATCACCATGGAGTCGGCGATCGGCTGCCCGTCGTCCGAAAGCGCCACCGCGCCGCCCTTGCGGAGCTGGCCGAACTCGGTGAGCTGCTTCCCCTCCTGGCCCTGAGTGACCGCTCCCACCGGCCACAGCCGGGCGAGCCCGATGCGGCGCGACTCGCGGATCAGGAATTCCATGTCGGGACGGCTGTCGGAGACCGGCCGCGTGTTGGGCATGGGGCAGACGCCGGTGAAGCCGGCCGCGACCGCGGCGGTGAGCCCGCTCTGCAGGTCCTCCTTGTACTCGAACCCCGGTTCCCGCAGGTGCACGTGCAGGTCGATCAGGCCGGGCGTCACTACCTGCCCGGTGCAGTCGATGGTGCGGTCGGCCGCCGTTCCGGGATCGGCGCCGACAGCGGCGATCACCACGTCGCGGATGAGCAGGTCGCAGACGCGGTCGACGCCGTTCTGCGGGTCGATCACGCGCCCACCGCGCAGCAGCAGCGTCATCGGGCAAGGCAGGTGTGGAACAGGACCGCCATGCGCACGGCCACTCCGTTGGTCACCTGGTCCAGGATGAGGGAATGCGGTCCGTCGGCCACGTCGGCGGCGATCTCCACGCCGCGGTGCATGGGCATCGGGTGCAGCACCAGCACGTCCGGGTCGGCGGCTTCCAGCCGCTCGCGGGTGATGCCGTACTCGACCGCGTACTCGTGGATCGACGGGAAGTAGCCGCCGTGCTGGCGCTCGAACTGGATGCGCAGGATGTTCAGCACGTCCTGCTGGCCGATCACGGCGTCCAGGTCGTAGCTGACCGCCACGCCCAGCTCCTCGATATCCGCCGGGATCAGTGTCGGCGGCCCGCAGACGGTCACCGACGCGCCCAGCTTGCTCAGGCCCCAGATGTTGGAGCGGGCCACCCGCGAGTGCAGGATGTCGCCGATCAGGCAGACGCGCAGTCCCTCGATCGGCCGCCGCTCGCGGATCGTGTAGATGTCGAGCAGCCCCTGCGTCGGGTTAAAATTAACGCCCTCGCCCCCGGGGGGAAACCCCCCGGGGGGCCCCACCCCCCCCCCCGGGGGGGGGCCCGCGGGCGGGGGGCGGGCCG
>JAPPNY010000124.1:0-2438 GCA_028818385.1 Spirochaetaceae bacterium | reverse complement strand
TGCGTCGGGTGCTCGTGCACGCCGTCGCCGGCGTTGACCACGCCGGCGTCGAGCACTCGCGCCAGCAGGTCGGCGGCGCCGGAGGCCTGATGCCGGACGACCACGGTGTCGATCTGCATCGCCTCGATGGCGCGGGCGGTGTCGGTGAGGCTCTCCCCTTTCTCCGTGCTGGAGGTGGAGCCGGTCAGGTTGACGGTGTCGGCCGACAGCCGCTTGGCGGCCAGCTCGAAGCTGGAGCGGGTGCGGGTTGAGGCCTCGAAGAACAGGTTGGCGATGGTCTTGCCCTGCAGGGCCGGGACCTTCTTGACCTCGCGCGAGGAGACCTCCTTGAAGGAGTCGGTGGAGTCGAGGAGGAGCTCGATCTCCTCCCGCGACAGGTCCTGCAGCGCGAGCAGGTCCTTGCGCGACCAGCGGACCTTCTCCGTGGCCGGCTTTGGAGCGGTTGCGACAGCGGTCGCGGTGGAACCCGGGCCGTTGCGGCTCATTCCGGGGCCTCCTTGCGGTCGATCAGCACGTCGTCGACGCTGTCGGTCTCCGTGAAGCGGACCCGGATCTTCTCGTCGCGGGCCGTGGGGATGTTCCGGCCCACGTAGTCGGCCCGGATCGGCAACTCGCGGTGGCCGCGGTCGATCAGCACGGCCAGCTTGATCTTGCGGGGGCGGCCCAGGTCGGCCAGCGCGTCCATGGCGGCGCGCGTGGTGCGGCCGGTGTAGAGGACGTCGTCGACCAGGATCACCACCCTGTCGTCGATGGGAAATCCCAGTTCGGTGGGCCGCACGACCGGCTGAGCCGCCACTTGGCTGAGGTCGTCGCGGTACAGGTTGATGTCCAGCGAGCCGAGGGGGACATCAATGCCGGTGGCGTCGTGCATGGCCTGCGCGATGCGCTGCGCCATGGGCACGCCGCGCGTGCGCACGCCGACCAAGCGTACGTCATCATCGGCCGATTCGATGATTTCGTGGGCGATGCGGATGAGTGCGCGCCGGATCTGGTCGGCGTCGAGCACGCGCCGACTCACCAAGCGCTCAGCGTGCGGCATGGGCATTCCCTTTCGGGCCTCACAGGACCCGACTTAAAAGGTTTGTGCGGACCTTAGCCGGCCGGCCGGCCGGCGTCAACCGCCGTTCGGCTTACCGGGCTACAGCCCAAGCTTCTCGAATGTCTCGATGGGGAGGAAGAGGCGCCGTTGTTCGTCGGCGAAGACGCGGAAGCCGTAGCGCTCATAGAACGCCTGAGCGCGATCGTCCTTGGCGTCGACGATCATCGCGTACACCGCGATCGTCGTGCTGGCGCGGACGACCCGGCGGATCGCGTCGAGCAGCAACGCCTCCCCGAGCCCGTGTCCCTGTCGCGTGAGATCGACCGCCAGCCGTCCGAGCACGGCCGCCGGCACCGGATAGTGCGGCAACCGCTTCGCCAGCGCCTGCGGTAGCTGGCTCTTCTGGAAACTGGCCGCGCTCAGCGTGTAATAGCCGGCGATCGAACCGGGCACATCGCCGCCCGCGACGAACACCTGGGCAACGCGCCGCCGCACGTCCTGCGAAGCTTGCCGACGGAGATAGACATCGAGAGAGGACACTCCGCAGGCAAAGGATGCGCGGTCGTGGTGTGGCGCGAGGGGCTCGACGAACGGAGGTGGCTCATCCACCGAACCGATCACGGTAGCGGCGAGCAGCTTTCCTGAGCTTCTCGTTGGGCTCCGGCGGGTTCAGCAGCGCCTCCTGAAACGCGTCCCAATCCCGGGCCGAGAGGGTTACCTGCTCGTGCGACTCGATGACACGCTCGGCCGCTGCCAGCGCACTCGACAACACGAAGGCGGTCATCGTGGTCTCCTGATACGCCGCCGCCCGCTCCAGCGTGAGCTTGGTCCTGGCATCCAGGCGCAGATGCATGCGATCCCGTCTGACTCCGGCGACCTGATTCATCCCTCGCTACTCCCGTGAATCGATAGTACGCCAATAAGGCGTACACTGCAAGAGCCGGCGCCGAGTCGCTAAGAACGCCTCCGGCGTGGACCATGAGTCGGCAGAGCCCTCGGCTTGAACCAGGTAAAGAGAGGCAGGAGGCGCGGAGTCGTGATGCTCTGTCGCTGCGGGGCTGTACTTGCTCTGCCGCTCGGGAGCTGATCGGCTCTCGGGCTTTGCCGGATAGTTATGAGCTATCAAACCCTGCCAAAGGTCGGCTGTCACAGTCGCCGGTCCTGGGCTACCTCTCCCGTCGCCGGGAGGCTCGCGCTTACTCCCCTGCCTCCTGCCGTGTCCTCTCGTTGGTTCCTACTCGTCCGTGAAGTCGACGATCACCGTGAAGCCGGCCGCCCGCAGGGCGCGGTTGAGTCCGCGGAACGCTTGGCGTGCCGCGTCGAGCTGTTCGGCGCTTTCGGCGTAGCTGGTTCCTGTCCGGCAATCCCCGGTTTGAGAGAAGGAGCCAGCGGGGAGCGC
>JAPPNY010000217.1 GCA_028818385.1 Spirochaetaceae bacterium | reverse complement strand
CAGATAACCACAAATTCCACCCCGTGTATACCCCTGTGGTGAGCTATCCGGGCTAAACGCTGGTACGCATACCGAGATGTACTCCGCTCCACCCTCAATCGGAGTGCTGTATCTGACCCACTCCCCCTTCCGAGCAACGACTGCTTGTCCCGCGCCGACATCGAAAGAGCCCTCTCTTGTCTCTACGCGGAGTATTCCCGAAAGCACGACCGAGTACTCGTCGAATTCCGGAGTCTGTCCCGGCTCCCCCCAGCCCTCGGGGCTTCGCATCCTGGCGATGCTCACGTCGCGCGAGTTCGAGTTGACTCGACCGACCAGTTCGTCGATCAGCTTGGGAGGGCTGCCGTCTTGCGGAATCCTGGCGGGAGCCTTGATCAGCAGCGCCATCTCGCGCGTGCCTCCAATCCGAGTCTCTTCATGCGGGCTCTTATCGCGCTGGGGTGGGCATGTCAATCTGACGGGTGCCGACGCCGCGTGCTCGTCAGGCGATCGACGATCCGGGGGTGTCGGTCGGCCACGTCGTGACGCTCGGCGCGATCGTTCCACAGGTCGAAGAGCTCCGGCGCTGCAGCGGCGCGCTCGATCAGCTTCCAGCGGCCGTCCGTGCGGAGGCGCCAGTCACCGAACGCCGACTCGGCGACCGGGCGGGTGCGCCGGGCGCCGCCGCTCAGCAGTGGCCAGAGCGAGCGGGAATCCCAGCCCGACGGCGGTTCCGCCCCGGCGGCTTCGACGAACGTGGCGGCCAGATCGATGGTCTCGACCGGCGCGTCGCTCCAGCGGCCGGCGTCGACGCCCGAACCGGACACCGCCAGCGGCACGCGCACGGAGCCATCATGCGGCTGTCCCTTGTCCCAGAGTCCGCGCTCGCCGAGCATCTCGCCGTGGTCGGCCGAGAAGGCGAACAGCGTCCGGTCCGACTCGCCGCGCCGCTCCACGGCGTCCCGGATCCAGCCGATCCAGTCGTCGATGCCTTCGATCTTGGCCGCATAGCTGCGCCTGATCGCCTGGTGGTCGTGCGCCGACGGCGGTGCGTCGGCCGGCTCCGGGAACGCGACGCCGTCGTAGCGATCCAACAGCTCACGGCAGGCGTCGAAATACGGGTGCGGGCCGGAGAAGTTCACCTGCAGGAACCACGGCTGACCGGCAGGGAGCCGGTCCAGGAGACCGAGCGCGGCTCGTCCGGTGAAGTCGTCGATCTGGAAGAAGCGGCCGTGCGGGCAGGGCCATGCGGCGATCCCCTTCCCGTCCTCGTCGTGGCGCCGGCGCCGTTCCCAGTCCTCCAGCACGGTCTCGGCCAGGCCGTGCTCGTGCAGGAACGCCAGGTAGGGCTCGATCGGCTCGGACCGGCCGGCGACGGCGGCGCTGTCGCGGTGGCCGGCGTGGTCGAGGGTGTCGGTGAATCCCATCCGCCCCAGGAAGCTGGACCAGCCGTAGCGGCCGTGCAGGTGCGAGCGCTTGTGCAGGTCGCTCTTGCCGCACATCGCCACCCGGTAGCCGGCTGCGCGCAGCGACTGCATGAAGGTGGGCAGCGCCGGATCGGCGTCGGCGCGGTTGTCGGCGACGCGGCAGCGGCCGTAGCGCACGCCGGCGGCCAGGCAGGCGCGGCTGGGCGCGCACATCGGGCTTGCCCCCCGGCAGCCGCTGAAGGCCACGCCGCGCGCGGCGAGCCGGTCCAGGTTGGGGGTGCGCACCGGCACCCGCCCCTCGTACCCCACCCAGTCCCAGCGGTGCTGGTCGGTGAAGACGAACAGGATGTTCGGGGGTGCCGGGCTCAGGGCTGCCGGCATCCTGACTCGCCGTCGTCGACGATGAAGCGGGCGAGCCTCTGCGCACGTGCCGGCAGCGTCCGGTACAGCGACCGGGGCACCACGCCATGCATCCTTGGCTGCCGGAACCAGGGCGCGTAGTACCCGATGCCGAGCATGATGCGCACCTGGTCGCTGCTGTTGCGGGTGCCGCCGTGCCAGCAGCGCACGTCGCGGATGATGGCGGTTCCCGGCGGCGCACAGATGAACGACTGCCGCATGCGCTCCGGTTCTTCCTCCAGCGTGGGAGGCTTCTGGCGCGTGCGGTGCGTGCCGGGCACGAAGCGGGTCGCTCCCGTTCGTTCGCTGAACTCGGTCATCACGTAGTTGGCGACGATGAACGGGCTCGGCAGATCGAAGATCGTGACCTGCCGCAGCGGGTCCGCGATGTCGTCGCGCACATCGGCGTGCAGGCGCTGAATCTCCGCTCCGGGTGCTGAGTAGTCGCCGCCACCCAGCCCGCAGATGTACTCGTCGGAGCCCCAGATCTCATCCAGCACCGGCAGGATCGGCGGCACCGCGATCAACTGCGCCCACTCGGGATGGTGAAGCTGCTCCCCGTAGGAGTAGCGCGCATAGCCTCGGTTCGCCTCTTCGAACGGGATCGCCGCCATCTGCTCGGCCGCCACGCGGCGCGCTCCGGCCTGCGCCAGCGCGAGCTGCTCCGGCGTGAGCGCGTCGCGGATGACGACCAGGCCGTCCCGGTGGAACACCGTCGCGGCGCCGGCCGGGTCGCCGGGCGCGAAGGTCTCGAGATCAAGCATGACGATCTCCCTCAGGTGTCCTTGCCGTCGCCGTCCGCGTCATCGTCCGCGTACAGCGCCTGGCCGCGATGCAGCCGCCGCGCGATCAGGGCGGTGCTCAAGCCACCGCGCCGGGTCGGACACTGCGCGGCCAGGTTGCGGGTGACGCCGATCATCAGGTGCTCCCGCTCGGGGCCGTCTCCCCAGGTATGCCCCTGGGCGACGGCCGCCTCCAGCACCTGCAGGCTGTGGAAATCCAGATCCTCGCGCACCGTCGCGTAGGCCAGCGTGTCGATCAGCCGCTCCAGGGGGCCGCCGGCGCGCAGGTACCGCGCGGTCAGCGCGTCCGCGTCGCCCGGTGTGCTGCGGCGGTCCATGGTGTCGAGCAGGCGCTCAAGCAGTTCCTGAGGGTCCTCAGGCAGGTCGTCCAGCCCGTCACGCTCGCCCGGCAGGCGAGCCGGTGGCACGTTCAGGAACCGGTCGGCATGCACGGACAGCGCGGCCTGGACGATCGCAACCACGGTCCGGGACGCGGGGTTGCGCCGCACCGCGCGGTCCACGGCGTTGGCGAAGATGAAGGTGTGCTGGGCGCTGAACCAGTCGCCGACGTCGTTCGACGCCGAGAAGCGCGCCAGGCGCAGCCCCGCCGCGTAGGCGACCACGGCCGACAGAATGCGGGGGGCGGTTCCGCCGGCCAGCTCGTCACCGACCGCCGCCACGACCGCGCGGCCGTCATCGCCGAGCAGGACCGGAAGCAGGCGCCCGGCGACGTCGCGAGCCTGCGCCGGCTCGGCGGTCCCGTTCGCGCGCGCCGCGTCCTCGCCCGCCGCCAGCAGCTCCGGGAGCCGCGACTCCAGATCGCGGGCGGCGCTTACCAGGTCGACCGGGTGCCGCCAGGCGCTCCCCTCCTCCTCGCCGCGCGCCGCGGCGATGCGGCCGGCCAGGAGCGCCACGTGCGTCTCCGCGTCGTCGGCGCCCACGTGGTCCATCAACTCGAACACCTTGTTGCAGGAGTCGAGCAGGTGCCCGCCCTCGGCGTAGAGCCGCTGCGCCGCCGCGTCGGACAGCAGGCCGGCGGCGTCGCGATCGCTCAGCGTGCGCAGCGCCGTGGCCAACGTGCGCTCGACCCCGTCCGCGTGGCGGGCGCCGACGAAGCTCGCAAGCCAACCGGACAGCTCGTCGAGCCTGCGGCCGTCCCCGTCCAGCGCCCCTCGCAGGCGGTGCGGCACCGCTCCCGACGCCTCGGCGGCGATCTGCCGGGTCGCGTAGTACAGCGCCAGGTAGCGCGTGTCGTCGCTCAGGTACGGCGCCAGGTTGGCCACGCAGGTCAGGCGCACCAGCCCCTCGCCCCAGCTCGCCAGCCTGCGGGCGCCGAACTCGGCGACCGTGGCGATCACGCCGGACGGGTCCCGGTCTTCGTCGAGCAGGCCGAGCAGCGCCTTGGCCTGGATCAACCCCACGCCGATGTCGAGCCCGCGTTGCAGCCGGCCGGAGTAGAACGCCGCGTCGGCCTGCTGGCGCGGGCTGCGCGCTACCAGCACCTGTCCGTCGGCAATGCGCACGTCGTAGGACGGCACGTCGTCGGCGAACAGGTCGAACGCGCAGCCGGATGCCAGGTCGAAGCGGGCGTGGTGCCAGTGGCAGGTCAGGATGCCGTCATGGAGCGATCCCCGGTGCAGCGGGAAGCCCATGTGCGGGCAGCGGTTGTCCACCGCGGCGATGCGGTCGCCGTCGGCGAACACGGCGATGGTGACCCCGTCGCCCTCGACCAGGACGACCCCCTTGGCGCGCACCGCCTCGACCGTGCCCGCCGCGACGTACTGCCGTTCGTCGACCAGCGTCTGCTCTGCCATGTGGCGAGTGTACGCCTTAAGCCAGCTCGATGCTCACCTCGCGCAGCGACGGCGTGCTGCAACCATCGAGCGAGGTCAGCGTCGCCTGGTACTGCAGCCAGCGCTGCGGGTCGCCGAGCCCGACCACGCGGCCAGGGTGCGCGAAAGTCGTCCCTGCGCCCTCCGCGCCGTACCACGGCGCCGCTGCCAGCTCATCGCGCGATGGCGCCCACCGGAGTTGCAGCTCGACCGACGTGCGCGGCGGCGTGTCCGCTATCCAGTCCACCCGCACGGGCCGCCTGCCGGCCAGCTCGTACGGCGGCGACCGGTAGCGCTCGCACGGTTCACGCGTGAACGCGTTGCCAAAGTCGCGCGGCGTGCTCAGGTGCGGACCCATCCCCGGCAGCCGCACCGGGTGGTCCAGATCGAGCCCCTCGGGGCCGTTGTGGAACAGCAGCGAGTCGACCCGGTGGCCGAGGTCGGTGCGATGGCAGACCGTCAGCACGTCGCGGTAACCGTTGTCGGTCATGTCCACCACCTGGAAGGCGCAGGACGAATCGCACGGGATCACCGTGGGATGCTGGTAGTCGATGCCGCCCGGCGTGCCCCAGTAGATGTGCGCCGGCAGCACGCGGCTGAACTGGGTCGAGTACGCCGGCACCAGCAGGTCGAGGTGGCCGTCGGCGTTCACGTCCGCGACGGTCAGCAGGATACTGGACGCGTCGGTGCGGTGGTACTCGCCTCGATCCTGCGCATAGCCTTCCGGTCCGCCGTACAGGATGTGGAACCCAGACTCCATGCGGGTGTAGTGCCCCATCACCACGACGATCAGGTCCAGCCAGCCGTTGCCGGTCAGGTCGGCGCAGTTGATCGCCGCGACGTTGCCGTCTCCGCCCAGGTCCAGCTCGATACGGCTCATCCGCTCGGGGGAGAAGCCGCGCGGTCCGCCGTGGTAGACGGCCAGATGGCCGCGCGGGTTGTAGAACACCACGTCCAGCCACCCGTCGCCGGTCAGGTCGGCCACGCGGGCGTTGCCCTTGCAGTAGGTGGGAAGCACGGTGGAGCGCTCGGCAGAGAAGCCGTCGGGCGAGCCGTGGTAGATCACGGAGGAGGCGGCCATCGTCTCCGGCTTGTCGTCGTAGGTGTAGGACACGCCCAGCAGGTCCAGCCAGCCGTCGCGGTCGAAGTCGCCCACCTGCACGTAGTGGAAGAACTGTCCCCGGCCGGGGAGGAGCGTGCAGCGGTCGGGACGCAGGCCGTCCGGGCCGCCGTGGAACACGCGCAATCCGTCGCGCCCCGTGCACACCAGGTCGGCGTGGCCGTCCTGGTCGACATCGGCAAGGACGTAGGTGTTGGTGCCCCCCGCCGGAAGCTCCAGCCGCCGCCGCGGGTCGAAGCTGCCGCCGGGGCCGCCCGGGTAGACGTACAGCGGAAAGTCGGGATCGTTCTGCGACGGACCGGCCATCGTGTTGTTGAACACGATCTCCGGCCGGCCGTCGCCGTCCAGGTCGGCGGCCGTGCAGCCCATCGCGCCCCTGGTGGGCAAGGTGCTGACCCGGCCCTCGGAGAGTCCCTCCGGGCCGTTCCAGAAGACGACCGACTCCGTCTCGTAGGAGCGCCCGTCCTCGAGGCGCGAGGCGATCAGGTCCATGCGCCCGTCCCCGTCCAGGTCGGCGGCGGACAGCCAACTGCAGTTCGGCAGCGGCAGGGTCTGCCTCACCCGGTCGAGCGCGTCGGCCGACCGGATCTGCACGCCCTCGCGAGTCACGACCAGCAACTCGTCGCGGCCGTCGCCATCGACGTCGGAACATGCCACCCGCACCGCACCTTGCGTGAACAGCGTCCAGTTGCCTTCGACCGGCAGGATCGTCCAGTCGTCCGGGGAGAAGCGTCCGCCGCGGTTCCAGTAGATCTGCACCTGGTTGCCGCCGGCGAAGATCACCTCCCTGGCGCCGTCGCCGTCCAGATCGGCCAACTCCACCTGCATCGCGTAGTGGGTAGGCAGGCGCAGCGGGCGATCCACGGCGAATCCAACGCCCTGCCGGCGGTAGATGAAGGAGTCGGTGTCGTACTCGAACCCCTCGCGGTAGTTGGCCACCACCAGCTCCAGCTCGCCGTCGCCGTCCAGGTCCGCGCAGACGACGGCGAGCGCGGCGACGCCGGGGATGCCGAACCGCTCGCTGGCGTCCTCGAACACGCGCGGGCGGGTCTGCAGAAACACGTGCAGGGGTCGCGGCTCGCCGGCGTTGTGGTGGTCCACCCACGCCGACGGGATGATCAGGTCGGGCAATCCGTTGCCGGTCAGGTCGGCTGCGGTGAAGTCGTAGGCTCCGGCGGTGGGCAGCTCGACGCGCTCGCCGGTCAGGCCGCCGGGGCCGCCCCAGTAGACGTAGGACGAGAGCTCGGAGGTGACGCCGTTCTCGGCGTTGATGACCACCAGGTCCAGGTGGCCGTCGCCGTCCACGTCGACCGCCCGGCTCATCCAGCCGCTGTCGTTGGGGAGCTCCCTCCTGCCCCATTCCCCGCCTGGAGCATGCGGCTGCGTGTAGATCCAGGTCGGCCCGCGCTCGTCGTAGCCGTGCGAATTGGGGAACACCAGGTCGACGTGGCCGTCGCCGTTCGTGTCCGTACGATGAATCCACTCGACGGCGCCGGCAGCGTTCACGTACAGGTTGTCGCCGCCGTTGTCGAACTCGCCTTCGCGGAAGGCATCGAAGCCCCGAGGCGTACCTCTTCGTCCCGCCGCAGCCGGTCGACGATGTCGGCCACCGGCGGCGGCTCGTAGCTGAACGGCACGCAGTCGCCGGCCAGCAACACGTTGCGGGGGCCGCTCCAGTGGCGATGCAACTCGGCGGCGGTGCGGACGGTCACCCCTCGAGTGAGGTCCGCTTCGCTCACGCCCTCAGGCGGAACTTGACACGGGGCGCTCATGGGCCGTTCACTCTATCACGGTCGGTCCGCACCGCCGCCCGCCTCGCCCGCACATGGCACAGTACATCGTCAAGCGGCTCCTGCTGCTCTTTCCCACACTGTTCGTCATCGCCGTCGTGTCGTTCGCCATCATCCACCTGCCGCCGGGCAACTATCTGGACACGTACATCGCCAATCTCGCCGCCACCGGCGAGACCGCGACCGAGGACGAGATCGCCGCCCTGGAGGCGCGGTACGGGCTGAACAAACCGCTGCCGGCCCAGTTCCTGCGCTGGCTGTGGGGCTTCGTGCGCGGCGACTTCGGCCAGTCGTTCCAGCACGAGAAGCCGGTGCGGACGCTGATCGGCGAACGACTCCTGTTCACGGTGGTGATCTCGCTGTTATCCATCGTCTTCACCTACGTGATGTCGATCCCGATCGGCATCTACTCGGCGGTGCGCCAATACTCCCCCGCCGACCACCTGTTCTCGGGCGTCGGCTTCCTGGGTCTGTCGATCCCGAACTTCCTGCTGGCGCTGGTGCTGCTGTTCGTCCTCTACCGCAACTTCGACATCGTCGGCATCGGCCTGTTCTCCGACGAGTACATCGAAGCGCCGTGGAGCTTCGGCAAGGCGGTCGACCTGCTCAAGCACCTGATCATCCCCGTGATCGTGATCGGGACTGCCGGCACCGCCGGGCTCATCCGCGTCATGCGTGGCAACCTGCTCGACGAAATCTCGCGCCAATACGTGATCACCGCGCGCGCCAAGGGCCTGGGCGAACGGCGGCTGCTGTTCAAGTACCCGGTACGGCTGGCCGTGAATCCGCTCGTGTCGAGCGTCGCGTGGCTGCTGCCGGAGATCATCTCCGGAGAGACGATCACCGCGGTCGTGCTCAGCCTGGCGACCGTGGGTCCGCTGCTGCTGTCGTCACTGCTTGCCCAGGACATGTTCCTGGCCGGCACCATCGTGATGTTCATGGCGTTCCTGACCGTCGTCGGGACTCTGGTGTCCGATCTCCTGCTGGCCGCGATCGATCCGCGCATCCGCTTCGAACAGCGCGGGGCATGAACGGAGTGGCCACCGCATGAGCGAGGCGTCGACGGGTTTCCCCACGACCGGGCGGTCCGCGGCCGACTCCGCGGAGGAACGCATGTTCGTCGCCTCGCAGTGGCGGCTCATGTGGCTGAAGTTTCGCCGGCACAAGGTCGCGCTGGTCGGCGTCGCGGTGACCGCGCTCTTCTACCTGCTGGCCGCCTTCTGCGAGGTCGTCGCTCCCTACGACCCGCGGCACCGCCACGGCCGCCACACCTTCGTGCCGCCGCAGGCCGTACACTTCTACGACAGCGAGGGCGGCTTCTCGCTGCGACCGTTCGTATACAAGCTCGACCGCCACATCGACCCGCGCTCGCTGCGCCGCAGCTACACCGAGGACCGGTCGCAGCGGTACTACGTCAAGCTGTTCACTCGCGGACAGCCGTACGCATGGTGGGGGCTGTTCGAGACCGACCTGCACCTGTTCGGCGTGGACGAGGAGGCGACCATCTTCCTGCTGGGCACCGACCGGCTTGGCAGAGACATGCTGTCGCGCATCCTGTATGGGGCGCGCATCTCGCTCTCGATCGGCCTGATCGGCGTGGCGATCAGCCTGGTTCTGGGCCTGCTGCTCGGTGGCATATCCGGGTACTACGGCGGCCTCACCGACACCGTCGTGCAGCGCGTCATCGAGTTGCTGCGCTCGTTCCCGACGATCCCCCTGTGGCTGGCGCTGAGCGCTGCGATCCCGGAGACGTGGACGCAGGTGGAACGGTACTTCGCCATCACCGTGATCCTGTCCGTGCTCGGCTGGACCGGACTGGCGCGCGTGGTGCGTGGCAAGCTCCTGGCCCTGCGCGAGGAGGAGTTCGTCACCGCGGCGCTGGTGGCCGGGGAACGCGAGGGGCCCATCATCCGTCGCCACCTGCTGCCGTCGTTCATGAGCCACATCATTGTGTCCATCACATTGAGCATCCCCGGCATGATCCTGGCGGAGACCGGGCTGAGCTTCCTGGGCCTGGGGCTGCGCCCGCCCGAGATCAGCTGGGGCGTGCTGCTCAAGGAGGCGCAGAACATCACCGCGGTGGGGCTGAACCCCTGGCTGCTGCTGCCGGCGGTCCCGATCGTGCTGACCGTGCTGGCGTTCAACTTCGTCGGCGACGGCCTGCGCGACGCGGCGGACCCGTACAAGGCTTGATTCGCGCGGGGCACCGCGCTACCTTCCCGTGTCCGCCTCGTGCACGGCACGACGCGGGATCACATCCACAAGGAGATTCGACGTGTCCTATGTTCGTTTTTTCGTAACGGCTGTCCTGCTGACCGCAGCGGCCGCGATGGGCGTAGCCCAGGCCGGCGTGGGGTACCCGCTGGGCCAGTGGGCGACGGTTGCCGCCTTCGAGCGTGACACCGGCGCCTCGATCACGGAGTACAGCGAAGCCCCGGTCCTGCAGGCCATGGTGGCGGACGGCACGCTGCCCGCCGTCGCCGACCGCCTGCCGCTGGAGCCGGCGGTGGTAGCCCCCGCGGAAGCGGTGGGTCAGTACGGCGGCACTTGGCGGCGCGTGGCCACGCGGCCCACGGACAACCGCCTGGCCGACCGGATGGGCTACGAGCCCCTGCTGCGCCGCGCCCGCGACGGCACGGCCGTGGTCGCCAACATCGCCCACCGCTGGGAGGCGAGCCCCGACGGGACCCAGTTCACCTTCCACCTGCGCGAGGGCATGAAGTGGTCCGACGGCGCACCGTTCACGGCTGACGACATCGTTTACCAGTTCGAGAACGTCTACTCGAACGAAGAGGTCACCCCGGTGTTTCCGTCGTGGCTGACGGTCAAGACCATGCCGCCCACCCTGACCAAGGTCGACGATCAGACCATCATCTTCACGTTCGCCGACACCAACGGCCTGTTCGAGGAGGTGCTGACCTTCCGTGGCGACGGCATTTTCGCTCCCAGGCACTACCTGGAGCAGTTCCACGCCGACTTCACCGACAAGGACAAGCTCAACGAGGCCGCCCAGGCCGAGGGCTTCGAGCTGTGGCATCAGCGCTACGGCCAGTTGAACAACGTGACGCTGAACCAGGACCTCCCGACCATCCGCCCGTGGAAGCTTGCCTCGGAGGCGACCGGTGTGACGCGCCAGATCGCCGAGCGCAACGCCTTCTACTGGAAGGTGGACACGGTCGGCCAGCAGCTCCCGTACATCGACCGCATCGCGATCGACGTGGTGGAGAGCGGCGAGGCCGCCAACTTCAAGGCGATGGCGGGCGAGATCGACATGCAGTCGCGCTACATGAGCTTCGGGAACTTCACGCTGTTCGTCGAGAACGAGGCGGCGGAGGACTACCAGGTGCGGCAGTGGGTCAACCCGATCCCGGACGCGCTGAAGTTCAACCTGACCTACGAGGACGCGGTGCTGCGCGAGCTGTTCAACGAGCGTGACTTCCGCATCGCCATGTCCAAGGCCATCGACCGCGAGGAGATCGGCGACCTGGTCTACCTGGGCGTCGCCACTCCGTGGCAGGCGGTCCCGGTCGAGGCAGATCCGTTCTTCGTGCCGCCGGTGCACATCGACTACGATCCGGACGGCGCGAACAAGCTGCTCGACGGCATCGGCCTGACCGCCCGCGACGGCGACAACATGCGCCTGCGCCCGGACGGCGATGAGTTGAACCTCATCATCTCCTCCTATGGCGCCGAGGAAGCCGGCGGCGGGGCCGACATGCTGGAGCTGATCAAGGACCACTGGGAGGCGGTCGGCATCCGCACCTCGATCTCGATCGAGGACCGCAGCCTGTGGTCGCAGCGCCGGGCATCCGGTGAGTTCATGGTGAACGCCTACCTCACCGTCGGCATTCACTGGTCGATCGACCCCAACTGGTACGTGCCCGTGAGCGGCTCGCAGCACGGTTGGGCCCCCGAGTCCGCGCGCTGGTACGCCACCAACGGCGAGGCCGGCGAGGAGCCGACGCCCGAGATCAAGCAGCTTCAGGAGTGGTACGGACAGATGCAGACCACCGCCGATCCGGACGAGCGCATCGCGATCGGCAGGAACATCATCCAGTCGCACGTCGACAACGTGTGGATGATCGGCACGGTCCGCTACCCGGCGGTCGCGATCGTCAAGAACAACTTCCGCAACGTGCCGGAGACGGTCATCCAGAGCTGGCGCCTGAAGAGCCCCGGCTACACCAACGTGGAGCAGTACTGGATCGAAGGCTAAGCCGGTACTCAGAGCCCCAAAGGGGCTCCGAACAGGAGAGGGCGGCACACTGATTGCCGCCCTCTCTCTGTCTACGAATCCCGGGAGCTGATCTAGAATCGTTGACCGTGTCCGCCCCGATCTGCGATGGTGCCATGAACGGAAGCAGGGAGTGGCGAGATGAAGATCAAGGTCGTGGTTCATCAAGCGGAGGAAGGTGGATACTGGGCGGAGGTGCCTTCCATTCCCGGCTGTGTAACGCAAGGGGAGTCCTTCGAAGAGCTGTTGAAAAATCTCTACGAAGCTGTCGAAGCGTGCCTGTCCGTCGATGTCGACGACATTCCACTGTCCAAGAAGGATAGAGTGATCGAAATAGCTGTATGAAGGCCGTTAGCGGCAAGAGATTCTGCAGCATTCTCGAATCACGAGGGTGGCAACTTAGGCGAGTTCATGGGAGCCACCACATCTACACCAAAGCTGGCGCTCCAGTTCGTGTCTCTGTCCCTGTCCATGGAAACAGAGCCTTGAAGGTTGGGCTTCAGCGACACCTGATGCGACTGGCCAGCGTCCAGGAATCCGAGCTCTAGCGGTTTAGGACGAAGCGTTGCTGTTGGGGCGGCCCAGGTACCAGCCCGAATCGCGCCCGCGCCAACGTGTGCCGGTGCTGACCAGAATCGCGGCCGTCGTGTAGCATGCTCCATGCTTCCCGAACGGTTCCTCGTCTTCTACAACTACGACCCCACCGATCCGCCGCGGTTCCACGACGGGCCGATCGACGGCGACTACTTCGACTGGCTGTTCGAGATGCTGGCCGGCACCGGGCTGACCTTCCTGTACCGGTGCAACACGGCCGGCCGCGCGTACTACCCGTCGCAGGCGATGGCGCCGTTCGACCACGGCTGCGTCGACCCGCACAACCCGGCGGCGCAGTACTGGCACCGCGTGGCCGACATTCTCGACATCGGCGATCCGCTGGCCAGCGCCGTGGAGGCGGCGCGCCGGCACGGAGTGCCGATCTGGGGCTGGGTGAACTGGAACGAGTTCCAGTGCGTGCGCCGCGACTACGTCTCCCTGGTGGACCCGGTCTGGTACGCAGCGCCGCGCAAGTACTGGTGCTCGCGCGACGGATCGCGCTTCTATCACCCCGGGTTATTCGCGCTCCAGCCCGAAAGTTGGCTGAATTGAGGATTCGAG
>JAPPNY010000102.1 GCA_028818385.1 Spirochaetaceae bacterium | reverse complement strand
TCGCCCCATGATCCCAACCTGCCTCAAACCGTCCGCCCCGGCTGAATAGTTACCCTCAGTCTAACCTTTCAACGCGCCGATGAGGGCGCCCTTGACGAAGTACTTCTGCATGAACGGATAGGTGAGCAGGATCGGCACGGTGAACACCAGCAGCATCGCGGCCTTGATCGTGTCCGGCGTGTACTCGCGCAGCAGCCGCTCCTGGGCCATCATCTGCGCCGCGGTCTCCGTCGTGCCCAGCCCGGCGTAGCTGAAGTCGCTCTCCAGCAGTACGCGGCGCAGGACCTGCTGCGCCACCTTGATGCGCGGATCGGTGATGTAGATGAGGGCGTCGAACCATGCGCCCCAGTGGAAGACGATGGTCCAGAGCGCCACCACCGCGAACACGGGCTTGGCCATCGGCAGCACGATGCGAACGAACACGAGCAGCTCGTTGGCGCCGTCGATGCGGGCGCTCTCCTCCAGATCCTCGGGCAGGGTCAGCATGTAGCTGCGCATGACAATCAGTGCGAAGGCCGATACCAGCTCCGGCATCACCAGCGCCCAGATGGTGTTGATCAGCCCCAGGCTGCGCACCAGCAGGTACGTGGGGATCAACCCGCCGGAGAAGAACAGGGTGATGAATACGAACACGGTCCAGGAGCGGCGCAGCGGCAGGTAACGCTTGGCCAGCGGGTAGGCCATCATGCCGGTCACGACCAGCGTGAGGGTCGTGCCGATGCTGGTGCGCGCCAGCGTCCAGAAGTAGGCGCGGGCGATGGAGTCGGTCTGGAAGATGCGCTCGTAGGACGCCAGGGTGACCTTCTGGAAGTTGGGAATGATGTGGGCGCCGAACTGGAGCGCCTCGTCCGCGGTGCTGAGCGAGATGGTGATCTGGCGCATGAACGGCAGCAGGATGGACACCGACAGCAGGATCAGGAACAGGTGGTTGGCCACGTCGAAGATCCTGCCGCCGGCCCCCGTCGTGCGCAGGGCGGGGCTCCGTCCCTCGGTCTGAGGCATCCCGGCGAGCATAGCCGATGCGGCGATCTCTACCTACACATCTCCACTACACTGAGCCCCCATGACACGCTTCTCCGTGTCTCCCGGCGGCGACGCTCCGGAGCGGTTCGAGACCGTGCAGCAGGCCCTGCAGGCCGTCCGCGAGCTGCCGCGGCCGTGGACCGGCGCCGTGGTGGTCGACCTGGAGCCGGCCGTGTACCGCCTGACGGAGCCGATCGAGATCGGCCCGGACGACGGCGGGCGCGACGGCCATGCCCTCACCATCCGCACCCGGCCGGGAGGCGGGCGGGCGGTGCTGGACGGCACCCGCCTCATCGATGGCTGGCAGCCGTCCGGGCCCGGACGCTGGCGTGCGTCGGCTGCGGAGCGGCGTTTCGGCTCCCTGTTCATCGACGGTGCGCGTTGCGCGCAGGCGCGGTGGCCGGCCGACGGCTACGCGCGCGGGCTGGGATACGATCCGGACGCCCCGCGCCGCCGCATGCGCATCGCGATTGCGGACCTGCCTCCGATCGCGGACCCGGGCGCGCTGCAGATCTTCGTGTGGCCGGGCGGCGACAGTGGCGAGTGGAACTGGTTCTCCGAGGTGGCAGCAGTCGAGGACCTGGACCGTGCAGGCGGCATGCTGACGCTTGCCGGCGACGGCCGCTACCCGCTGGGACCAGGCACGCGGTTCTTCCTGTTGGGGGCGGTCGAGTTCCTGGAGCTGCCGGCCGCGGGGCCGCGCTACGTCCTGGACCGCAGTACGGGTGAGGTGCTGCTGCACCTCGGCGGCGACATCGCGGACCGGGAGGTCAGCGCCGCGGCCGTGGCGGGCCTGGTGGTCGTGCGCGGCCACGAGGACGGGCCCGCGGTCACCGACGTGCGCCTGGAGAACCTGGTGCTGCGCGGCTGCGATCACGCGGCCGAGGCGCCGGCCTCGCCGTCGGCGGCCGCGCGCGCGACGGGCACCGCGCGCCCCACCGGCGCCGTGCACGTCGCGGGCGCCGAGCGGGTCCTGGTCGTGGGCTGCGAGATTGCGGCCACCGGCCTGCACGGCGTCCACATCGACGGAGTCAACCGCGACATCACGGTGGCCGACTGCTGGCTGCACGACATCGGCCACACCGGCGTGCAGGCCGACGCGCCCCGGCTGACCCGCCGGTTCGCCAGCCGCGGCCACCAGATTGTCAACAACCTGATCCACCACACGGGGCGCTGCGTCGGCCACGGCGCCGGCATCCAGCTCTTCTCCGCCGGGGAGTGCACGGTGGCCCACAACCGCGTTCACCACACGCCGCGCTACGCGATCAGCATCAAGGGTCCGCGGCCGGGCACGATCGTCGGCAGCCGCATCGACGGCGCGACGGTCACCCGCCAGAACGCCCACGAGTTCATCCACTCGCGCGACAACGTGGTCGAGTACAACGACCTTTCGCACGCCAACACCGACTCGCAGGACACCGGCGTGTTCGAGTCGTGGGGGCCGGGCCTGGACAACGTGGTGCGCAACAACCGCGTGCGCGACAGCGAGATCCGCTTCTCGTTCGGGTTCGGGATCTACCTGGACGACGCCACCAATCGCATGACGGTCGAGCGCAACCTCGTGCACGGCCTGCAGCGCAGCCGCGCTGCGGCGCGCGGTGAGCTCGGCCTGCTGCGCCACCCGATCTACTCCAAGGGGATCGCCAACGTCTTCCGCGACAACGTCGTGGCCGACAACGGCTCCGACACCTGCTTCGGCAGCTTCGAGATGGCCGGCGAGCCGTGCCGCGGCCTGACGCTGGAGCGCAACGTCTTCGCCGACAGCGGACCGGCGGTCTACAGCTTCCAGAACTGGTCGGACGACCGCTTCGCCGCCGCGGACCGCAACCTGTTCTTCGACCCCGACGGCTCCTACCTGGTGGACGGCGTACCGGGCGTCACCGACCTGGACGGGTGGCGCTCGCATCCGGCCGGCCACGACCGGGAGTCGCTGACGGCCGATCCCCGCTTCATGGATGCCCGGCACGGCGACTTCCGGCTGCGGCACGACTCGCCGGCGTGGGCGCTGGGCATCGAGCCGATCGACCTGGCCGCCATCGGGCTGCAGCCCGGGCACCCGTTCGCCGACCCGGACGACCCGATCGCGGCGGTGATCGTGGCGGCCGAAGACGGCCGGCCGTTCGTGCGTCTCTCCGTCGGCGAGACGGTGCGGTTCCACCTGACGGTCCGCAGCGAACGCGGCTTCGTCCTCGATCCCGCGTCGCTGGAGGTGTTCTGGAGCAGCCGCACGCCGCGCGTGGCGGCGGTGGACGTCGGCGGCGAGGTCACGGCCAACGCACCCGGCGTGTCGCGGATCATCGCGGCGGCCTGCCGCGGCGGCCGGATACTCTCGGGCGGCGTGGATGTCGTGGTGTCCTGATCCCTGGCCGATGGGCCCCGCAAGAAGGAAGGGGGGCGGCGGGATGGGGCACGCCCCCGCGAAAATAATGCAGCGCCAAAAAAAATTGAAAAAACGCGGGGGGGGGCGGTATACTCGGGGGGGGGGTTTTTGTGGGGGTGCCTTTACCCCTGGCCTAGGGCCCCCCAATTATGTAGGGGGGGGGCTTTTTGGCCGCGCCCTGTCGAATCGATCGGCAGGCGAACTACTTGAGGTACAGCCGGGTGGCGTGCTCCTCCCACTCGCTGCCGCCGTTGGCGTAGTAGTACTCCAGCCACTCGTCGTAGTACTCCAGCGGGCGCTCACCGGTGATGATCTGCACCGCCATCACGAAGTAGTCGAGCTTGGCGTCGCCGGCCATCATGGCGCCGATGTCCTCGCCGCTCTCGTCGCGCACGGTTCCGCCCACGACCGGGAACCACAGGTCGAGATTGTTGGCGCCGTAGATCCCGTTCGGATCCAGCACGTGCTCCTCGATGAGGGCTTGGAGGGCGCTGGAAGCCCAGCCGTACGTGCTGAACGTGCCCTGCCAGTAGAAGCCGAAACCGAACTGCTCGGTCCGGTCGGCGACGCTCAGGGCGTTGACCGCCGGCACCAATTGCGGCGCGAGCTCGCCTTCCGGAATCGTGTAGTGCTCGCCCTCGATCCCGAAACCGGACAGCAGCTTGACCTCCCGGTCCTGGGAGATGACGTCGGCCACCTGCATGATCTTGTGGATGTGCTCGTGGTCATCGTCCAGGTGCTTGCCGAACACGATGAGCTGGGTCAGGAACGGGTTCCAGACCCGCTGGATCGGCTTGCTGTCCGCGTCCCTGGCGATGTGGGTCGCCGGCACCACGACCGCGCCAGGCACGTTGTGGAACAGCGGGCCGATGTTGCGCGCGTTCTCGTCAGCCGTCCAGTTGCCGCGCCCCGTCCACTCGGTGGTCAGGTAGTTGCCCTGGGAGAAGACCTGGAACTTGTCGGCGTTGGTGTGCGTGATGAACTCGGGGTCGATGTAACCCTTGGCGTACCAGTCGCGCAAGGTCACCAGCGCTTCCTTGTACTCCGGGAAGGTGAAGTACTGCTTGATCATCCCGTCGCGGACGCCTTGGCCGCCCGCCACGATGCCGTAGGCGTTGAACACCTGGTCGAACGCCTGCCACGTAGGTGACTTGCCCGATGCGCCCATCGCGTACTTGTCCGGGAACGCGGCCTTGTAGGCGGCGAACACATCCTCGGTCTCGGCGATGGTGGTGGGGACCTCGTAACCCAGGTCGTCCAGGATGTCCTTGCGCCACATCTGGCCCGACGGAATCCAGCCGGTGTCCCAGATGCGCGGAGTGCCCCACATGCGGCCGTCGGTGGCGTCCTGGTACTTGGCCCAGGTTGCCTCTTCGTCCAACCCGAGCTGGCCCATCAGGCCGCGCAGCCACTTGGTCGACTCCGGCATGTGCTCTTCCATCTCCGCCAACTCGAACTTCGCCGACGCTTGGCGCAGGAAGTCCGTGTTGACGCTGAAGACGTGGAAGAGATCGGGCAGATCGTTGGCGGCCAGGTTGAGCTGGATGATCTCCATGTGGTTGTCGACGGCGCCGAAGATCTCGAACTGGACGTCGAAGCCGACTTTCTGGCTCACCAGCTCTTCGAGCATCGGCGGGATCGGCGCGTCCGGGCCGGGCACGCCGCGGGTGCCGAACCACTTGATCACCGTCGCGCCCTCGGTGGCGCCCCCTTCGGCTTCGCCGGTCGCGCCGGCCAGGCCGGCTGCCAGGACCAGAATCAGCAGGGCTGTTCCGGTGAGTAAGAAGAACCGTTTCATCGTGCCTCCTCATGGGAACGATAGTGGATTGTTGCGCCCCGATACCCGGGGCGTTGGCTCGGCTCAGCCTTTTAGCGAGCCGATCATGATGCCCTTGACGAAGTAGCGCTGGAAGAACGGATAGGTCAACACGATCGGGATCGTCACCACCATCAGGATGGCGGCGCGTAGCGACTCCGGCGTGTACTCCTGAAACTCGATGGCCAGCGCCTGCTCATCGATGCTGGTGGCCGTGAACGAAGCGTCGATCAGCACGCGGCGCAGGATCGCCTGCAGGATCTGGATCGGCGGCCGCTGGATGTAGATCAGCGCGTCGAACCAGGAATTCCAGTGCTGGACCATCGACCAGAGCGACAGGGTGGCGATGATCGGCATCGACACCGGCACGTAGATCCGGAACAGGATGGTGACGTCGTTGGCGCCGTCGATGCGCGCGCTCTCGGCCAGCTCCTCGGACACCGACATCATGAAGTTGCGGGCGATGATCAGCGAGAACGCGTTGGCCACCGTAGGCAATACCAGGGCCCAGATCGTGTTCATTATCCCCAGCGACCGGACCAGCAGGAAGCTCGGCACCAGCCCGCCGGAGAAGAACATCGTGAACACCACCAGGAAGGTCCAGAAGTTCCGGTAGGGCAGGTACTTCTTGGACAGCGAGTACGCCATCATGATGAGTACGGTCACGGTGATCGAGGTGCCCAGGACGGTGCGCAGGACGGTCCAGAAGAAGGCCGGCACGATCGACCCGCCGAGCAGCACGCGATGGTACGATTCGATGGTCATGCGGCCCAGGTGGGGGAACAGGTGAAGCCCCTTCGTCTGGACATCTAAGCGATTGCTGACCGACAGCGTGATCTGGTTCATGAACGGGTAGACGATGGTGGCGCAGAGCAGCAGGATCAGGGCGACGTTGACGATGTCGAATACCCAGTCCCCGGCGCTGCGGCGGCGAAGCAGCGAGGTTCGCAGGGCTACCATAGGGTAGCGTCCGAGAACGACCTGCTGATGCGATTGGCCATCAGCAGCAGGATGCATCCGATCACGTTCTTGGCCAGTCCGACGGCGGTGGCGAAGCTGTACTGAATGCCCTCCAGGCCCATACGGTAGACGTAGGTGTCGATGATGTCGGCCACCTCGTAGACCGCCGGGTTGTAGAGGTTGAAGATCTGGTCGAATCCCGCTTCCAGCAGGTGGCCGACGCGCAGGATGAACAGGATGACGATCGCCGGGGCGATCGAGGGGAGGGTGATGTGCCACATCAGCCGGAAGCGGCCGGCGCCGTCGATGGTGGCCACCTCGTACAGCTCGGGATTGACGCCGGCGATGGCGGCCAGGTAGATGATGGTGCCCCAGCCGATCGACTGCCACACGTCGGAGAGGATGAGGATGGCGATGAACCACTGCTGGTCGGCCAGCAGCACCGGGGCCTGGGCACCGAACAGGGAGAAGACGTAGCCGAGCAGGCCGCTGGAGGGCGACAATACCTGCCGCACCAGCCCGGCGATCACCACCCAGGACAGAAAATGGGGCAGGTAGGAGATGGTCTGCACCGTGCGCTTGAACACGCCCACGCGCAGCTCGTTGAGCATCAGGGCCAGGATGATCGGCGCCGGGAACCCGATCACCAGGCGCAGCAGGCTGATCTCGACCGTGTTCATGAACACCCGGCCCACGCCCGGGTAGGTGAACAGCCGGTTGAAGTACTTCAGTCCCGCCCAGGGGCTGCCCAGGATGCCGTCGGCGGCGACGAATTCCTTGAACGCCAAGGTGACGCCGTAGATGGGGACGTAGCGGAAGATGAGGAAGAAGACGAGCCCCGGCACCATGAGGAGGAAGAGGTACTTGGCCCGGTCCAGTTCGGCCAGGCGTCTCTGCCAGCGGGTTCGTCGGACGACGGCTGACGGTGCGGTAGTGCTACTCAAGCGCTCGTAGGCTACCCGCCGGGCGGCCGGCTGGCAAGCTCGTCACCGCCTGCCGAGACTGCGGGCAGCGCCGGTCACGAGGTCGCCCGGTACCTCTCAAGCACGCGTCGGTCGGGCTCGAAGCCGATGCCCGGGGCCGTGGGGATGGTGAATGTCATGCGGGGGCCGACGGCCGGCGGGGTCAGGTTGAGCTCCTCGCGAAGCGGGTTCCAGGTGCGGTCCAGCTCCAGCAACGGCTCGCGCGGCAGGAGCGCCGGCGGGCAGGGGGCGAGCATGGCCAGCACCTGCAGCGAGGCGGCGACGGCGATTCCCGTGCCCCAGACGTGGAGGATGCAGCGCACGTGCGCGGCGTCGGCCAGGTCGGCGATCTTCAGCGTCTCGGTGATGCCCCCGGCCGCGCAGCAGTCGGGCTGCACGATGTCGGCGGCTTCGTGGCGCAGCAGCTCGGCGAAGCCCCAGCGCCCGAACTCCGCCTCGCCGGTGGATATGGGAATCGGTGACTCGCGCCGGAAGCGGCCCAGCCCGCGCAGATCCTCAGGGATCAGGGGCTCCTCGAACCAGTCGATGCCGGCCGGATGGATGCGGCGCGCCACCTCCAGCGCCGCCGCCCGGTCGTAGGCGTGATTGGCGTCCACCATGATCCGCACGTCCGGCCCCACGGCGTCGCGCACGGCGTTGACGACCGTGACGTCGTCGTCGATGCCGAAGCCGATCTTGAGCTTCAGGGCGGAGAAGCCCGCTTCGACGTAGCGCAGCGCTTCCTCCACCAGCAAGGGTGCCTGGCCGGTGAGGCTGCCGGCGGCGCGCTTACGGTAAAAACCGGTGGCGTAGGCGGCCACCTGGCGCCGGTAGTTGCGCCCCGCCAGCCGGTGGCACGGCACCCCGAAGTGCTTCCCCGCCAGGTCCCACAGCGCGATGTCCACGGCGCTGAGCGCCTCCAGCGCCGTCCCCTTGCGGCCGTGGTCGCGCATCGCGGTGTAGAGCTCCAGCCACCGCGTCTCGCGGTCGAGCGCGTCGCGCCCCAGCAGCAGCGGGGCGTACACCTCGTCGATCAGCGCCGCGTTGGTGGCCGGGGGACCGAACGCCTCCCCGTATCCGACGGTGCCGTCGGCGGTCTCGATCTCCACCACCAGGGCGCGGCGGCGCAGGAACCAGGCCTGCGAGTAGGCGAACACCTCGCCGTCCGGCAGGTCGACGCTCAGGATGGTCGGGCGCACGTGGGCGATCTTCATGACGGGAGCATATAGTGAACGGCATGGCCAAGATCGTGATCATCGGCGCGGGCAGCGGCTTCGGCAGCCGGCTGTCCATCGACATCCTGGCGCGCGAGAGCCTCGCCAGCTCCACCATCGCGCTGTGCGACATCCACGAGGGACGGCTCGCTCAGGTGCGCGACTACGTGCAGCGCGCGATCGACGCGCACGGACTGCCCGGCACCGTGGTGGCCGGTACCGACCGCGAGGAGCTGCTGCCGGACGCCGACTGCGTGGTGACGGCGGTCTCCATCGGCGGCGCGGCGTACTGGGGCGAGCCGTACCGGTCGGAGGTGGAGATCCCGCTCTCCTACGGGGTCGTGCAGACGGTGGCCGACACGGTCGGCGTGGGCGGGGTGTTTCGCTTCCTGCGCACGGCGCCCGAGCACCTGCAGTTCGCGCGCGACATGGAGCGCCTCTGTCCCGACGCGCTCATGCTCAACTACACCAACCCCATGTGCATGCTCACCTGGCTGCACTCGGTCGGCTCCTCGATCCGGAACGTGGGCCTCTGCCACAGCGTGCAGGGCACCACCAGGAAGCTGGCCGGCGCCCTGGGGGTGGACTACGACCGGGTGAGCTACCTGGTGGCCGGCATCAACCACCAGGCGTGGGTGCTCAGGCTGCGCCATGGCAGGGAGGACCTGTATCCGCGGCTGCGCGACGTGCTCGACACGCACGAGGCATTCGCCGACGACCGGGTGCGCGCCGAGATGATGCGCCAGTTCGGCTACTTCGTGACCGAGAGCACGCCGCACAACTCGGAATACCTGCCGTATTTCAACCGTACCCCGGAGCTGCGCGACCACTACGGCGTCGCAAGCCGCGCCCCCATCCCGATGGAGAACACGCGGGTGCGCGACTGGATGAAGGACTCGGGTGGCGAGGAGGACGGCGAAGGGGACGTGCCGCCTCTGGCCCCCTCGCACGAATACGCCTCGATGATCATCGAGGCGCGCCTGACCGGGAGGCCGTTCGCCTTCAATGGCAACGTCATGAACCACGGCTCGATCACCAACCTCCCGGAGCGCTGCTGTGTCGAGGTGCCGTGCCTGGCCGACGGCGAGGGGGTCCATCCCACCTTCGTGGGACCGCTGCCGGCGCAGTGCGCGGCCCTGAACATGAGCAACATCGCCGTGCAGGAGCTGGCCGTGCAGGCGGTGCTGGAACGCGACCGGGAGGCCGCCTTCCACGCCTGCGCCCTCGACCCGCTGACCGCCGCGGTGGTCCCGCTGCCCAAGATCAGGCAGATGTTCGACGAGCTGTGGGCGGCCGAGGGCGACCGCCTGGCGCACTACGAGTAGCGCTCATGGCCCAGGAGCCGGCACGATCGCGGTCGGCGTTCCAGGTTCCATGAACCGCTCACAGCGTCGGGTGCGCGAGGGTTCTTCGGAGTGGCTACCGGATGACTATCGGAGTCTTCAGAGCCACTACCAGCTTCGCAACGGTACGGAGCTTGTTTGCGAGCTTGAGAAGTACCGGCAGCTTCACGGCACGCGTCTCGTGGACTTGGGAAGTGGCACGGGCGAGTTGACCGAAGAGATCCGCAGGAAGGTCGGGTCGTCCGGTCGGGTGCTCGGCGTCGACGCCGACGAGGGCATGGTAGCGCGGGCGCGGGCGCACTCGGGTTGTGAGTTCGTGGTCGCCGACCTTCTCGAGTGGCTTGGTGCCGAGAGCGGCGATCGGTGGGACATAGTGTTCACCAACGCCGTTCTCCATTGGCTGCGTTCCGTGGACGAGTTGAGCGCCGTTTTCAAGGAAGTCAAGCGGATCATCGGACGCGGAGGGACTCTTGCGGCCAGGTTCTCGCTGCGCGACAACGGCGAGTCTGGAAAGGAGCTCCTGGAATCGGTGCTGCAGGAGTTCTACGGAGCACCGATCCGGGTGCACCGGTCGCCCTTTACCTATCACTCATGCACGCGAACGGTGGAGGAAGCGGGTTTCAGATTGCTCATGCATCGGCGATGCCGATTCCGGATGTTCCAGGACGCCGACATGGAGATCCCTTGGATTCTCGGTTCCCAGCCGCTGGGACGGTACGTCGATCGCGCCGACCTGCAGCGCTTCAAACGTGCGTGTGTAGAGCGGTGGAGGCGGATGACCGCTCCGTTGTGGGCCGATCATATTCTGATGATTGCTGATCCGCATGTCTGAGTCGGCTTATGGTGTTCACGACGGCGGCCCTCGCCGTGAAGACCGCTCTGTGTGTCGGTCGCGGTGATGAGCGAAACACAGCAATCGGAGGTTTTCCGGCTCCGCACCTCCGCCCAAGGCGTACGGGAACACGTGATGGATCTGCAACAGATGCCGTGACGGACATCGGCGTCCGGTGCGTGGATCGACGTACCGGCAGCGCCCCCCGTCACGCTGCCAGACGTCTCGCCTGACCGCTGCCGGAATGGCGCGACGGGTCCGTGCGCCCTCCTCCGGCGCCGGAGTAAGGCCGTCCGCCGGCCGGGCCGGCTGACTCGGTATCGACGCCGAAGCGGCAGGCTGCGCCGGCGACGGGACGCCGCGGGATGAGCCTTCCGGGGCCTTCGCCGCCGAAGTCGTTGCATCCGCGTGCGTGCCAGACCGCTTCGGCGCCGACGCATCGGCCCGGTCGGAGCTCGCGCCCTGCGCCACCCGCGTTCGGTCGGCACCGGCGGCAGCGCCGCGCGTCCGTCCTCGCCGCGGGGGACGGCCCGGATCATGGCGGTCGAGGCCTTCGCTGACCAGCCGTCCCACGAGCTGCCCCAGCGTCATGTGCGGATCGACGTGCGAGAGCAGCCCCTTGAGCTGCTCCAGCCCGCGCTGGCACTCCGCGTCGATGACCGCCTTGAGCTCCCAGCGCCCGGAGCCCAGCGGTCGTAGCCGATCCGTCGGCACCACCAGCGTGGGATCCACATCGGCCAGCATCTTCGTCACTTCCCGAGTGCTCTTGCCGGCCGCCTGCTCGACCAGCACCTGCTGGGCCGACAGGTCCAGCACCGGTCCCGGGTTTGGGTCCGACGCCGGTTGCGCCGAGCCGTTCGGCCGCAGAGCCGATCCTGTCCCGGTCGCGGCTCCACGCGTCCGCTCTCGATCGCGCCGCTCGAAGGCGGCCTGCAACTGGGCGGCCGCGTCCAGGGTGAGCGAGCCGTCCCAGAGCCGGTCGCGTACGCCCTTGATCCTCGCGCAGAGCTTCATGGCGCTGATCCGCCGCCACGTGGCGCCGTCGCTGTATCCGAGTCCGCGCTTCACGTAGTCGAACAGGCTGGAGAAGCCGCGGCGCAGGTAGACGCGGCGGGCTTCGATCTCCCGCAGGTGATCGATGACGAAGACGTGGATCTGGTGATCGAGGCCGGCGAGCTTGCTGGTCTGCTCCAGCAACTGGTCGTCCGACAGGCCGGAAACGGTGGACGTGAGCTTGCTTTCGGAGACAGCATAGGACATACATAAATATACTTGTAGAAATTAGTTGAGGCAACCATAGGCGACTTCATGCGTCGCCATCTCAATCCGACCGGACACGGCGGCGACCGCATCACACGATGGCCGACCGTACAGCGTCAGCCAACTGCATTGCGCGGGACACGGCCGTCCTCGCGGCATCGGGATCAGGCCGCTCGGTTGAATGCAGAAGCCCCAGGACCAGAGCCGCGTCGAGGCGATAGAGAAGGTCGACGATACGCGGCGTCCGCAGTGGTCCGCAGATGCTCTCGTAGGCGACGCGAAGACGCGTGCATGGGCGCCACCACTCCGCGATTCGCGCGAACTCCAGGGGCGGGGTCTCCCATCAGGGCATTGGACCAGTCGACGATGGCTCGAATGGAGCCCGCCGTCGCCAGGATGTTGGGCGGACGAATATCCATGTGCAGGAGCGACGGACGGTAGCCGCGGAGCTTGAGGACGCTCTCGATCCGGGTGGTGTCCGGGACCGGGAATGACACTCCCGTCGCCTTTTCGAGCTCATGAGCCCGTCGCGCGATCCGGCGTGCGATACAGGAGGCGAACGGCAGGCCCTCGTGAGCAACCGGGGTTCGAGGCGCCGTGCAGGCGTGTATCCGGCTCAGCAGGGGGGCCAGATGACCGTCGCTCACCTCGCAGCTCTCGTCATGCTCGACGAGCTCCTGGATCAGGCACGGGTACGGGCCGTCGGTCACCAGGCCGAGACTGATCGGAACCGGGATTCCCTGCGAGCGCAGGTAGCGGCCCAGATGCTCTTCCTGGTGCAGAAGGGCGCGCGCGGAGCGCGAAGGATCGTTCGCATTGCTTATGTCCTCGTGCGGTGCCGTCTTCAGCACGGCCTTGACCCCCGTGCCGATCACCGCGCGGAAGACGGTGAACTCCGCCCCCTCCCGGAAGGGAGTGATGGACTGCACGCGTAGCCGAAGGTGCTGTCGAATGTGCGACGCCAGAACGTGGAGGTCTATCACGTCCGTCACGAGAACCGCGCCTGATTGTAACCTCGGGGGTAACTATTCAGCCGGGGCGGACGGTTTGAGGCAGGTTGGGATCATGGGGCG
>JAPPNY010000077.1 GCA_028818385.1 Spirochaetaceae bacterium | reverse complement strand
TCGCCCCATGATCCCAACCTGCCTCAAACCGTCCGCCCCGGCTGAATAGTTACTGAAAATGCATGAAAAGCGATAACATGGCGGCAGCGGCCTGTCAATCCGCGCGGGCTCGACGAGCTGCTCGACGGTAACACCGGCACGAAGGGCACCCTCGGCCAGGTCGGGGTGCCGTACGGCAACGAGTCGTCGCGCGCCTGCAGCCAGCCGGTCACCAGGAAGCGCGCCACGGCCGCCGAAGAAACCGCCCAGGCCGACCAGCAGGCCGTCGCGCAGCAACCCGCTCACCGGCGCACCGCGTCGGTCAGCCCGGCGGTCTCCACCTCGCTGCGGAAGCTCACGTAGACCATCACGGTGTGCGCGCCGGCCGCGGTCAGCAGGGTCCGCGCGCGGCCGCAGATGCGAGCGCTCAGCCGGCCGCGGTCCGCCGGCGGGACCGCGTCCCGGATGCGGCGCGCCCGCCCGCGCAGGCCGGCACGGTCATCCGCGGCCGTCGTCAGCGCCTTCATCCGCCCGCGGCCGATCGCACAGGAACGGCTCGCCGTGCTCGCGCGCGTGGTAGCGGTACGTCCTCGCCGCCGCGCGCGGCTTGATCAGCAACGCCATCCCGCTCACGGCTCGCCGCACGGTCCAGCGATGGCACGCTCCGCCCACCATTGCGGCGTCATGGTACGCCGCGACGGGCAGTCCCGATAGGGCCGGGCTGCCTTGGGCACGGGGGTGTCGCCAGACACTGCCGGCCGAGGATGACCGGACAATCCGGCGGGTGGAACGTCCGATCGCTGCCGGTGCCCTGCTCTCGTTCCAGAGCTTGCCCGACAGAACGGGAACCGCTACGTTCGTGGGATCGGAGCCCCCCTTGTCTGATCACGACGACCACGACCGCGGCAACGGCGAACGGCGTCCTCCGGCAACGCCCCAGGAAATATGGAGCATCCTGCGCCAGTTGTCCGAAAGTCAGCAGGAGACCGATCGGCGCATGCAGGAGACCGATCAAATGCTGAAGCGGCAGGCGCGGGAGGGCGACCGACGCGCGCAGGAGGCCGACCGGCGCTTCCGCGTGCTCGACGAGCTGTTCAACGGTCAGTGGGGCAAGCTGATGGAGGCGCTCGTGGAGGGCGACCTGATCGAGCTGCTCAAGGAGCGTGGCATCGAGGTCGAACACACGCTTACCAACGTCCGACATCGCGGGGAGCGGAGCTGGGAGTTCGACATCATCGCCGTCAACGGCGCCGAGGTGGTGGTGGTCGAGGTCAAGACCACGCTTAAGGTGCGTCAGGTCGACCACTTCGTGGGGCGGATGCGGGAGTTCACCGACCTGATGCCGCGGTACCGGGGGAGCACGGTGTACGGAGCGGTGGCCTACCTGAAGGCGGACGAATCCTCCGACCGCCATGCGGAGCGGCAGGGGCTGTACGTGATCCGGGCCACCGGCAGCAGCGCGAGCATCACCAACCCGCGGGACTTCAGGCCGCGCACGTTCTCCGCCTGAGCAGAGAGCCGGTTCGCACGCGACTCATGTCGACCGCACGGATCGACAAAGGAGTTAGAGTGATCCGCGCCGCCGGCGGCTCGGTCCGCTTCGGAGTTGCCATGATCGCGTCTCGGCTTCCCGCCTTGCTTGCCGGTACCGTCATGGCGGCGCTGCTCGCGGCGTGCGAGGAGCCGGCGATGCTGAGCGTGTCGGTGCATCGGTCCGTGCTGCTGGGCGAATACGCGAATCCGCCGCTCTGGGAATGGAGCGGCATCCCGCCGAGAGTCGCCGCCGTCGAGGTGTCCCTCGACGGTGGACCGTACCGGCACCTGGACCCCGAAGCCAGATCCTACCGGCCGCCGCGTCCCCTTGCGCCCGGACGCCACACCCTGACCGTCCGCGTGCGCCGCTCGGGCGTGACCGGGTTCGACCTGCAGGACTCGGCCCACGCAGTCGTGGCGGCACTGCCGGGGCGGACTCCGGTTCCCGACGATCCGTGCTATCCGGCCGCCGGCGTCCGCTGCGGCGGATCCGGCGACGGCCAGTGGCCGCTGCGCCAGCTCCGGCTGCCTGCGGTGTGGCAGTCGCTCGCGGCCGGGGTGCTGCCGGAGCCGGAGCCGGTGGTGGTGGCGGTGCTGGACACCGGCTACGTCCCGCACCCGGACCTGCTGCCCAACCTGAATGCCGCGGCCGGCTACGACTTCATCCGCGACCCGGTGGCCGCCGCCGACGGCGACGGCATCGATCCCGACGCCACGGATCCGGCAACCGGCGGACCCCGGCACGGCACGGCGATCGCCGGCATCATCGCCGCTCATACCGACAACGGCAGCGGCGTGGCCGGCATGGGGTGGCCGTGGGGCCGCTCGCGGGTGACGGTCATGCCGGTCCGCGTGGTGGCGCCGCGCGGCGCGACGAGCTACGATGTCGCACAGGGCCTGCTGTACGCGGCCGGGTTGGAGAACGACTCCGGCCGCATCCCGGGCCGGCCGGCGGAAGTCATCAATCTCAGCCTCGCGGACTCCCTGCCGGGGCCTCCCGACGAGGTCCTGGAGGACGCCCTGCGCCGCGTCACGGCGGCCGGCGTCATCGTGGTGGCCGCCGCCGGCAACCACGGCTCCGCGGTGCGCGCCCCGGCCAACTCCCGCTACACCCTGGCCGTGGCGGCAGCGGGGATCGGCGGATCGCTCGCGCCCACGTCCAACGCCGGACCCGAGATCGACGTCATCGCACCCGGCGGCGACAGGCGGGCAGAGGTGCCCGTGCTGGGCGCAGGCGGCAACCCCGGTCCGGAGCCCTGGATCGTCACCCTGGACCAAGGAACCTCCATCGCGGCCGCGAACGTGAGCGGCGTCCTGGCCCTGCTGGCCGGGGTTACCCCCTCGCTCACCCTGCGCGAGGTGCGGACGATGCTCGCGCAGGCCGGTGTGCTGGACGCGTTCGCGCTGTTCGGCTCCTACCCCGCAGCCTCCTCCGGCCAGTCTCTGCGCTCCGACAGACGCTTCCGCGATCCCGGTGCCACCCCGCGGGGGGCATCGGCGCCGGGCAGCATCGACCCGCACAGCGTGATCGTGCGCCGCGACGGCGGGACGGCCGGCGGCGGCTATTCGCTGGTGCGGCTGGACGACGGCGAAGACCGCGAGTTGGTCAAGGCCCGGCTCCGGGACGACACCGCGGTGGCGTCCGTGCACGACAACCGGATCTATCTGCCGGCGGCGTCCCCCGGGGAGTAGCGGCCGGCCCGCCTCAGCGGCGCTCCCGCAGCCACGCGCGCACGCGCGGATGGTCCAGAGCTTCCGGGTTGAGCACGTGGTCGGGCTGGCGTCCGTGCACGGCGTCGGTCACCTGCTCGAAGGTCTTGGCATCCAGGCGCGCGGAGGACTCCACGGTGATGCCGCCCGAGTGGTTGGTGGCGATGATGCGCGGGTGGTCGCGGTGGATGGCGCGCGGGCCGTCCACGGGGTCGTCGACCACGTAGTAGAAGATCATTCCCTCCTCGACGGCGCGGTGCGCCCCGTCGTCGTCCACCAGCGTCCCGCGGGACGGATTGATCACGGACGCGTGCGGCTGCATGAGGGCGAGGTGCTCGTAGCCCACCACCGGGTCGGCCCCGGAGACGTGCACGCACACGGTGTCGCAGCGGCGGAACAATTCCTCCGGCTCCGCCACCGCCTCGGCGCCGAAGCGGGCGGCGAGCTCTGCGATGTCGTCGCGGATGTCGTACACCAGCAGCCGGCCGCGCTCGCCCAGCAGCGGGACGGCCCGCTTCGCCACCTCCTGACCGATGCGCCCGAACCCGTAGAGCCCGAGGCAGGAGCCCTGCACGTCGAAGCAGCGGATCACCCGCCAGTCGCCGGCGTGGGCCATCCGGTTGAAGGTGTAGGTGCGCTTCATGGTGGCCATCCACTGCGCGATCGTGTACTCGGCCACGGTGTCCATGTGCACGGGGGTGACGGTGACCGGCACGCCGTAGCGGTTGGCGCCGGCCAGGTTGACCTGGTCGAACCCGACGCCCCAGCGCGCCACGACCCGCAGATCGTCGGCAGCGGCGTAGAAGTCGTCGGAGAAGAACGTGCCGTCGGCGATCACGGCGACCAGTCCGGGCGCGTGCTTTGGGGTCAGCGGGGCGGGCAGCTCCTCCACGTCGGCAAGGTCGCCCAGGCGGGCGATGCCCGCCCGGCGGGCGTCGGACGAGAACTCCGGGTTCTGCAATTGGCGGCTGATGTAGATGCGCATGGCCCCGTCATTGTGCCGCGTCGGCGCCTCCTGTGCATGCCGCCTCCACCAGGTCGTCGATGGTCACCCCGAGCGCCTCGGCTATGCCCTGCAGAGCCCTGATCGAGCCGGGCTTCCTGCCGGTCTCGATGGCAGAGAGGTAGGATCTCCCGATCCCGGCCGCGGCAGCGAGGTCGCACGCTCTCAATCCGCGATGCTCACGCCAGACGCGCACCGCGTTCTCGCCGGCCGCCAAACGTCTGACCACGCCGCCCGGCACCCAATCCTGGTCACGATCGTCGAGAATGCGCCGCAGGATCGCCGCGTCGACGGCGTCTTCGTCGGCGGCATCCAGCAGTGCGCGGTACTCTGCGAGCGGAATCTCGACGCGCTGCTCGCCGTCGCGCGTGAAGGTCCGGAAACGATCCTTCATCGGTATGCCTCCCAGCGCGGCAGGATTGCCGCGACTCTCAGCAGATGTGACTCGACATCAAGGCATACGACACTCGCCAGTCCCCCCACCCGAAGCCGGTGTCCGTCGACCTCTCTCAGCTTGGGCAGCACGCTGGTTTCGCGGCTGATTCGGCAAGTACCGTTGTCCGCACCGGCAGCAGCGCAGCACGACCAAGGGAGTTTGGTCGATTACCTCGGCGCGACGGTGGTTGCAATTCGGGCACCTGCGCCCGGTGATCTTGATGGGAGCCAAGAGCCACCTCCGTGCTGGCAGATCGGGGGAGCCCCGATGACATCTCAGTTCGAAGTATCCGGGCGTGGTGGACGCCTGACTTCTCCATGTGCCAACGCCCCGCAGCTATGATCGTCGTCTCCTCGCCGGGCTTCTGTTCGGACCGCTCGGCGTCGTCATCCACCGCTGCGGCCGATCGCTCGCAGAACCCTCCTCATGGGCTCACTCAACTCTCCATTCTCCGTGCCATCATACATGGCCACGCCAAGTGTAGCGAACCGGAGAGATGCGGTACTCATAGCGGCCCGTCACGGCCCTCGGACCCTGCTACCCTCCCCCCGGTACACCCGAACGGGCGGTTGCGGGCGTAATCGCTCCTTGGTGGCTGACTGACGTCGGATCCTCGCAGCTACTGCCCCGCGCCGTAGCGCCTGCGCGCCCCCGGCTCGCGCCGCGCCCACTCGGCATGCACGTAGAGCGCGCAGCTCGGTAAGCACGGGCGTTGGCGGCGGCCAGCGATTGGGCTGTCCCACGCGCAACGAGTGTCTGGGCACGCGCAAGGGGGCATCGGCGTCGAAGCGGATGATGGCGCGTCGCGCAGTCCGGCGAGGGTGCCTGCGGCGGCAGCGAATGAAGGCGGCGGCTTCGGCTGCGGCCCAGGAGAGTCCGGCGGCCCGGTCGCGCCCTCTGCCTTCGCGGCCGTTGCGGTGCAGGGTGTGGCGCACGAGCGCATCGGCGGCGGGGTCGGGGCACCGTCGACTTGGTGTGCCTTGGCGATGGCGGCGCGGGCGAGGCGGGAGGTCGCCGGACAGCTTGCTATCTCCAGGGCTCCGTCGTCGAGATGTGAAGGCGGGCAAGGCGAGGAGAGTTGGCGGAGTCCGGGCAGGCCGAGCGTGGGCTGTGAACTGTCCACACATTTATAGCCCATTATCGACAGCCGGCGCCCCGGCGCGCGCTCAGCTTACTCGTCGCCCGAACAGCCGGGCAGCAAGCCGGTGCGATCGCATCCCTGCACGCCGCGCAGATCGGCCTCATCGAGGCCTTCGGCATGATCCAGGTCGGCGTTGCCCAGGAACGAACCGCGCAGATCCGCACCGCCCAGGTAAGCACCGATCAGGTCAGCGCCGTCCAGGTAGGCACCGTTCAGATGAGCACCGCTCAGGTAGGCACCGCTCAAGTCGGCGCCGTACAGGCTGGCACCGCGCAGGTCCACACCTTCCAAGGTGGTGGCGCTCAGGTCGGCTTCGCCCAGCAGGGCGCCGCGCAGGTCCGCACCTTCGAGGATCACGCCGCTCAGCTTGGCGCCCCACAGGTCGGCACCGCGCAGGTCCGCACCCTTCAGGGTGGCATCGCACAGGTCGGCGTTGGCCAGGTAGGCACCGCGCAGGTCCGCACCTTCCAAGGCGATGTAGCGCAGGTCGGCACCGTACAGGTTGGCGCTGCGCAGATCCGCGCCGCTCAGGTCGGCAGAGTGAATCTGCCAGCTATCGTCGCCCAAGGGGATGGTATGGCTCAGGACGGCGTCGACCAAGCTGGCACCACGCAGGTCCGCACCGCTCAGGTCGGCATCGCTCAGGGCGGCGCGGTCCAGGTTAACGCCGCGCAGGTCCGCACCGCTCAGATCCGCGCCTCTGCAATCCGGCAGGCACGCGGGTAACTCGGCGACGGGGCTGGCGACGGCGTTGGCGGCGGCGAGCAGCAGCGCAACCGCGGCGATCGTCTTGGTCATCATGGCAAGTCCCTCCAAGCGACCGACGATACCCGATCAGACGGTCATGCGTCCTTCCGGGGGCGCCCGACCCAGGGCCGACTCCCGTCAAGGCGAAGGGTCGGCGTCGGGAGGGCGTCTCCCCCCTCCTCTGTAGAGGTAGGGGTAGAGAATCAAGAATCGCCGGTAGAGTGCCTTGCAGGCGGTCCTCTCGGGAGTGCGTGCATGTGTGCCGTCCCTCTATGCACGTGTGCCGCCTCGGGACCGGGGGCAGCGGGCGGCCGTCGATCGCCATAGCGTCACCGCGCGCACCAGCTTCTCAAGCGCCGCACGGGCGTCCGAGATGCGCTTGTCCGGCCGGGCTCGGCCGGTGCCGGGCGGGTAGCAGATCACCTCGGCGTCGGCGTCCGTGATGGGCTCGTACAGCTTCGGGTCGCGTCGCTGGATCCCGTGTTGGCCGCGGTTGACCGGCATCAGCCGCTTGCCCTCGAGATCCGCCGGGAGATCGGCGTCACCCAGAAGACGGCGCGCCACGCCGCCACGCTTTCGGCAGCCTTCCAACCCCGTGCGCCGCCCCGCCGATCACCACCGCCAGCACCCCGATGCCCGCCAGGTACTGGAACCGGTCGGCCACGAACGAGAACTGCATGTAGCCGTAGTCCACGAACCCCAGCACCGGCCCCAGCGTCACCGCGAAGTACAGCACCCTTGCCAGCGGCCCCCGCCCGATCCGCCGCCGCGCGACCCACAGCCCGGCTGCCAGCGCCGCCGCAGCCGCCAAGTACGCCCACGTCTTCAGGTCGCGCGCGTCGATCTCCCACAGCGGATAGATGACCGCCAGATCGGCCGGCCAGAGCAGCTTGCCGGCGTAGAACCACAGCGCTCTCGATGCGATCAGCGCCCGCTCGGCCAAGGTGTAACCAAGCTCCAGCGGCTCCCGCGAGGTGTAGAACGACAGGTCGGCCGCCGTAATCCCTGCCGCGAAGGGCGCCAGGCGCAGCAGATCCATCCATCTCGCGCGGCCGCTCTGCCACCACTGCCAGATCGCGAGCGCCACGGGCAGCGTCACCACCACCGACTTGGACAGCAGTCCGGCGGTGAACAGCACCAGCGCCAGCCCGGAGCGCCACGGCCGCGGTTGCTCGACGAAGCGGACCCAGACCAGCACTGCCGCCAGGTAGAACAACGCGGACAGCACGTCCTTGCGTTCGATGATCCAGGCGACGGATTCCACGTGCACGGAGTGCACGGCGAACACGGCGGCGCCCGGTACGAGCAAGCGCCACAGCAGCAGGCAGTTGGCGAGGTGAAAGGCGATGTTGACGGCGTGGTAGCCGGCCGGGTTCAGCAGCCCTCACAGCTTGTGCTCCAGTCAGAAACTGGAGTAGACCAGCGGCCAGTAGTAGCCTTCGTTTTTGATGTCGGCGGGGGAGAACCAGATGCTCTTCAGGCCGGCCGGCGAATGGATGACCGGCTCCTCGGCGAAGATGACGTCGTCCCAGACGAAGCCGCCCGAAAGCGCAGGCATGTAGCTGACCGCCGCCAGCACGCCGAGCACCAGGGCCACCAGACCGTCCCGGGGAGAAACGGCCTGCGACAGCCGCGCCCCCCCGGCTGCCCTTTGCCTCGTCCCGCCATCGCCGCCTGGTACCAGACGTCCGGTTGCGCGGCCACGGCATGGTGCGTCATCCACCGCCCGCCGGTAGTAGGGGTCCGTGCGCCTCAACTCAATCGAGGCGGTAGCCACGTCCACGTACGGTGACGATCAGCCGTGTGGACGGAGACCGGGCGCTGTCGCGCCGATCCGCCACCGCAACCAAGTGGCGCCGCAGGGCGGTCACGTGCATGTCCACGGCGCGGCTGCGACGGCGGGGCGGGCGCCCCCAGATCGCGTAGAACAGGGCGTCGCGGGTCACGACGGCGCCGCGGTTCGCCACCAGCATGCGCAGGATCTCCGCTTCCTGCGCGCCCAGGCTGACCGTGCCATCCGGTCCCGTCAGCGTTCTCCCCATCAGACGCAGCGTGCCGTCGTCCCCGAACACGGTTGCCGCCGTCGCGGGTCCGAGGGCGCGCAGAACCCGCAGCTCCAGTTCTTCCGGCGTCCACGGGTCGCGCAGGTAGTCGGCACAGCCGGCCAGGAACAGGTTCGGCAGTTGGCTGTCCGGGCCGTAGGCGATCAGTGGCCAGGCCGGCTGGATCGGTTCCGTGAGCACGCGGTCGGCGACCTCTGCCGGCATGACCGCGGCCGAATAACGCGGATCGCGCGGAGCGGGAGGCTCCGTGACGATGTCCAGAGCGAAGCCGGCGATGCGCCGGCAATAGGCGTCCATGCGTGCACCGAGCGCACCAGACAGCGCGATCAGGCAGACGCGCGGTCGCTTCACAGACACCTTGGTGCCGTCCCTGGAAGTCGAGCCGGTACTTGCGGCCGCATGTTCCGTAACACGTTGCGCCACGACTCAGATCGAGCCATCGAAACCCTCCGCCCCAATACCGTCGCGCCCCAATACCGTCGCGCCTCAAGATCGTCGCCTTCGGCTCCGCTCTCGGCCCATCCTCTCCTGTTCGTGAGAGTGCCGGACTCGCCGCCTGCGCGGCAATCCGACTCACTTAGGGGGATCAGTCTCAGGGTGGTGGCCCTCCTGAGCTCGACCGAGACCGTGCCTGCGGCGTACGATGCTGCCGTGAGCAATGACGCCGCCGGGCAACCGGCCTCGTCCGAGGGTCGGGCTATCGCCGAACCCGGTTCGGTGCTTGCGGATTACCGCAGCGTGCGCGCCTTCAGCGAGGAGCTGTGCCGGCCCTTGGTCACCGAGGACTACGTCATCCAGTCGATGGATGACGTCAGCCCGATCAAGTGGCACCTGGGGCACGTGAGCTGGTTCTTCGAGACGTTTCTGCTGGCACCGGAGAATACTGGTTACGAGCCGTTCCATCCGGGCTTCAGCTTCATCTTCAACTCCTACTACAACGCGGTGGGAGACAGGCATCCGCGCCCGAGCCGCGGTCTGCTGGCGCGGCCCACCGTGGTGGAGGTGCTGGCCTATCGTCGTCATGTCGACCGGCACGTGACCAAGCTGCTCGCGAACTCCCATGCGGTCGACGCGCAGCGCGCGGCAACGGTCGCCGCGATCGGGCTGCACCACGAGCAGCAACACCAGGAACTGATGGTAACCGACTTCAAGCACGTGTTCGGCATCAATCCCCTGCATCCGGCGTACCGTCCGGCCCCCGTCGTCGGCAGCGGTACGCTGCAGACGACGCTGAGCTGGGTTGCCTGCGAGGGCGGATTGCACTGGTTCGGACACGCCGGGCCGGGCTTCGCCTTCGACAACGAGGGACCCCGGCACCAGCGGTTTCTGCAGCCGTATCGGCTGGCGGACCGGCTGGTGACCAACGGCGAGTACCTGCAGTTCATGGCCGACGGCGGCTACCGCCGCCCCGAGTTGTGGCTGTCCGACGGCTGGGATGCGGTCAACCGCCAGGGTTGGGACGCGCCGCTGTACTGGAGCCGTGACGGCAACGACTGGCGGCAATCGACGTTGAGCGGCGTGCGTCCGGTGGCTCCGGCGGAGCCCGTGGTGCACGTCAGCTACTTCGAGGCGGATGCGTACGCGCGCTGGACCGGCGCACGTTTGCCGACGGAGTTCGAATGGGAGGCGGCGGCGGCAGAAGTGACGCCGGCGGCCGAGGCGGCCAACTTCGCGGAGCAGATGGCGTTCCATCCACGGCGCTGCCCGCACGGCGTGGGCGTGCGGCAGATGTTCGGGGATGCGTGGGAGTGGACCGCCAGCGACTACGCGCCGTATCCCGGCTACCGGCCGGCGCCCGGCGCGCTCGGCGAATACAACGGCAAGTTCATGTGCAGTCAGTACGTACTGCGCGGCGGCTCGTGCGCCACGCCGCGCTCCCACATCCGCGCCACGTACCGGAACTTCTTCCCGCCCGACAAGCGCTGGCAGTTCTCCGGGATCCGCTTGGCGGACGACGGATAGGCGGCGTCCGGCGTGGGGTCGGCGGTGGAGCTGGCGATTACCCCCCAGCTCGACGAGTTGCGCGCGCAGGTGCTCGACGGGCTCCGCCAGGAACAGAAGTGGCTGCCCTGCCGGTTGCTCTACGACGAACGCGGCTCCGAGCTGTTCGACCGGATCACCTGCCTTGACGACTACTACCCCACGCGGACCGAACAGGCAATCATGGCAGCGGCGGCAGCGGAGATGGGGCGGATCATCGGTCCGGGCCGCGTGCTCATCGAGTACGGCAGCGGCAGCAGCGCCAAGACGTGCGCCCTGCTCGATCATCTGTCCTGCCCGGCGGCTTACGTGCCGATCGACGTAAGCCGCGCTCAGTTGGAGACGGCCGTCGCCGCGGTCCGCGATCGCTACCCGGCCCTGGAAGTGTGTCCCGTGTGCGCCGACTACAACCGTCCGGTGACCCTGCCGCCCGCCGCCGCGCGCGGGCCGCGGGTCGCGTACTTTCCCGGCTCCACCGTCGGCAACTTCAACCTGCAGGAGGCGGTGCCGTTCCTGAACGGCATTGCACGTACCGTCGGCCCCGGCGGCTGCCTGCTCGTCGGCGTGGACCTGCCGAAAGAGCGCGCGGTGCTGGAGGCTGCCTACGACGACCGGCAGGGGGTGACGGCGGCCTTCAACCTCAACGTACTGCGACACCTCAACCGCATCCTGGATGCCGATTTCGATCTTGCGGCCTTCGCTCACCGGTCGTTCTACGATCACGCGCGCGGCCGCATCGAGATGCACTTGGTCAGTGGAATCGAGCAAGCGGTCATGGTGGCCGGCGAACGGTTCCGATTCACCGCCGGCGAGACGATCCTCACCGAGGTGTCTTACAAGTTCACGCTGGACGGCTTCGCTCTGCTGGCCGGTGTGTCGGGATTCGATGTGGCGGCGGTGTGGACCGATCCGCGGCAGATGTTCAGCGTGCAGTTGCTTCGCGCCCGGCTCGACTGCGGAGGGACCATCGGCAAGGTGGCCTCGCAATCTCCGGCCTCCGCAGACACGTGGGCGGAGTAGGGTCTCTCCATCGGTGCGTTGGTCGGGAGCCCGTTGCCGGCCGGCACGCCACTCAATGCTATCGTTGCGGTCGTGCCTGCGCGTCATGCACCGCCCGTAAGCCGATCCGGGCGGCTTCCAGGTCGGGGTCGAGGGCGAGCGCGCGTTCGACGCTGATCAGCGCCTCTTCCAGCCGCCCGAGGTGGAACAGCGCGGCCCCGAGATTGGAGTGGGTCATCGCGTTGTCCGGGTCCAACTCGGTCATGGTCTGGTAGAGGGCGAGCGCGTCCTGGTATCGCTCCTGGCCGAAGCGGACACTGGCGAGATGATCGAGGGCCTCGTAGTCACTCGGGTCGTCGCGCACCGCCCGCGCGAAGTGCTCCGCCGCATCCGGACGGCCCAACCTCTGCGCCGCGCGGCCCAGGAAGACGCGCAGGGAGGAACCCGCGATCGACAGGTCGGGCTGCAGCGCCAGTGCCCGCTGCAGCGCCTCGATCGCTTCCTCGTAGCGCTCGGTCTGAAACAACGCGATTCCCAGCCCGGCGTAGGACGGTGCAAAGTCGGCGTCGGCCCGGAGCGCCGCGCGGTAGCTCGCGATCGCCTTCTCATGCCGTCCCCAGGTTCGGAGCGTTTCGGCAACGCGGTGCACCGAAGCGGGGTCGCCCGACCGTCTCTCCAGGACATCCGCCAGAATGCGTTCGCCTTCTTCCGACCGGCCCTGCCGGACGCGGACGTCGGCAAGCTCCAGCAGCGGTTCGACGTCGTGCGGGTCTACTACGGTGCCGCGCTCGAAATGGGCCGCCGCCTCGTCGAGCCGACCCAACTCCCGCGCGGAACGGCCCATGTGCACGTACAGCATGGCCGCGTTCGGGAGTTCCGGCTGGAGCGACAGCGCCTCGGCGGTCGCGTCGAGAGCTTCCGCGTAGCGCCCAGCTCCGAACAGCGCCATGCCCATGCCCGCATAGGCAAATGCGCGGTGGCCCTCGTCGATCGCAAGCACCGCTCGATATGACTCCACCGCGTCGGCGAAGCGCTCCTGCTTGCGCAGCGTCTCGGCCAGATTCTGATGCGCCGTCGTGCTGCGAGGATCGACCTCGACGGCGCGGCGCAGGTGCTCTTCGGCCTCTTGCAGTCGCCCGAAGTGGATCAGTGCGCGGCCGAGGTTGGCCAGCGCCCCGGCGGAGTCCGGCCGTTGCTCGACGGCGATGCGAGTCGCTGCAAGCCCTTCGTCGTAACGGTCCTCGTCGAACAGCGCGCTGCCCAAGTTGAGGTGGGCGTCGCGCGCCTCGGGGTTGTGCGCGACGACGTGGCTGAACAGC
>JAPPNY010000245.1:5259-13252 GCA_028818385.1 Spirochaetaceae bacterium | reverse complement strand
TCGACGAGCCGACCTCGGCGCTCGACCCGGAGATGATCAAGGAGGTGCTCGACGTGATGGTCGACGTGGCGGAGTCCGGCGTGACCATGCTGGTCGTCACGCACGAGATGGGCTTCGCCTCCCAGGTCGCCGACCGGGTGATCCTCATGGACGAGGGCCAGATCGTCGAGCAGAACACGCCGGACGAGTTCTTCAACAACCCGCAGTCCGACCGCACGAAGCTGTTCCTGAGCCAGATCCTCAGCCACTGATCGCTCGCCGCGGGCCATGTCATGATGTGGTCATGGCGGCCTACCGAACGGTCGAGTACCTGAACCGGGCGCTCACCGGGCGCGGTGACGCTGCGGCCGCGCGCGCAGACGCGGAGCGGATTTCCGCGTATCTCCGTGACAGGTACGAGGCAGATGTGATCGGCATCGGCAGCCTGTTCGAAGCCGACCGTCCGTTCCTGGAGCGCTCGGACATCGACCTCGTCGTCTCGGGCATCCCCAAGCGAGAGTATTTCGCCGCTCTGAGCGAGGCCGCCGACCTCACCCGGTTCCACCTGGATCTGATCCCGTTGGAGGACGCAAACGACCTCGTCCGCGAGACGGCGGCGCGCCGGGGAGTACGGCTGTGACAGCCGGCGAGATGACGCTCATTCGCGTGCGTCGCGAGATCGAGACAGAGCTGGAGCAACTTCGGAATCTCCTCGTCGAGTACCGGGACACGCCCAAGGGCGACGCGGCGTATCTGCGCAGAGCGCAGGCGTCAATGTTCCACGACTTCTACAACGGCGTGGAGCGGATATTCCTCCGAATTGCCGCGGAGCTCGGTGGCGTTCCACGCGGCGATCAGTGGCACAGGCAGCTCTTGGACGACATGGCGCTCGATCTGGACGATCTGCGACCAGCCGTGATCAGCTCGGGGCTACGAACCAGGCTACAAACCTTCCTGCGCTTCCGCCACCTGTTTCGCAACATCTACGGGCACGAACTCGACCCAGGCCGCCTTGGCGAGATCGCGAGCACGTACGAGCCTGCACATCGTCAGTTCCAGGAGGAACTGGTCGACTTCCTCGCCTGGATTCGGGCTCAGGAGTCGCGCACGGATCCGTCGTAGCCGAGGGGGGTGGCAAGCACCTTGTCCTGCACCGGATGGCGGGCGAGCGCGGCGTCGTTCACCTCGATGCCGAGGCCGGGGCCGTCGGGGACCAGCAGGTAGCCGTCCTCCAGGACCAGGGGCTTCCTCAGCAGGTCGCTCTTCGGCGGCTCGGCTTCACCGGTATATTCCTGCAGCGCGAAGTTCGGAATGCAGGCGTCGAGCTGCACGCAGGCGGCCGTGCTGACCGGGCTGAGCGGGTTGTGCGGGATCACCTTCACGTGGTGCGCCTCGGCCATGGCGGCCACCTTCTTGCACCCCGACAGGCCGCCGCACAGGCACAGGTCGGGGCGCACGTAGGCGGCGCCGCCGGCCTCCAGCACCTGCTGGAACTCGAAGATGGTCGTGAACCGCTCGCCGGTCGCGATCGGCAGGTTGCAGCGCTCGTGCACGTCGCCCATCACCGCGGGGCTGTCGGGCAGCATCGGGTCCTCGTAGAAGTACGGGCTGAACCGTTCCAGCCGGCGGCCCAGGGCGATGGACTCCGCGGGGGCCATGCGGCGGTGGATCTCCACGCACAGGTCGACTTCCGGGCCGACCGCGTCGCGCACCGCGCCCACCGCGCGCACCGCCTCGTCCGCCCACTTCGCGTAGGAGTGGTAGCGGGGGAAGTCCGGCCCGAACGGATCGAAGCGCACGGCCGTGAAGCCGGCCTCGACCTTGGTGCGCGCGTCGGCGGCCAAGCCGTCGATGGTGCCGCCGGCCACGTGCATGTAGCAGCGCACGCGGTCGCGGGTACGGCCGCCCAGCAGGTCGTGGATGGGCACGCCCAGCCGCTTGCCCTTGATGTCCCACAGGGCGATGTCGATCGCCGACAGCGCCCCCTGCACCACCGAGCCCATGAAGTGCGAGGACCGGTACAGCCACTGGTAGTGGTGCTCGATGCGGTCCGGGTCCTGCCCGACCAGGTAGCGCGCCATCACCTCGATCATGGTCGCGGTGGGGCGCTGCCAGCCGTGCACGCCGCCCTCGCCGATGCCGATCGTGCCGTCCTCGCAGTACACCTTGAGCAGCAGCCACCGGTCCCACAGGATGGGCTCGACCCGTTCGATCCTGGTCTTGTTCATCGCTCGACCTCCTCGAATGCGAACGAATACAGCCGGGCGCGGCCCCACAGGTAGAAGCGCAGCCTGAACCGCCGCGGCGCAGCCCTCAGATCCGTGTGCTGGTCCCAGCGCACCGGCACCGCAAGCCCTTCGGTGATCACGTGGCGGCAGTCCTCGCGGCCGTACCCCGAGACGACGCGGCCCGACTCGGCGTCCAGCACCTCCACCTCGACCCAGTCGCGGTACGGCCGCAGGTCGGAGACGTTGAGGTGCAGGCCGGCCGGTCCGGCGCCGGCCTCGATCGGCGCGGTGGTCGCCGTCGCCTGCGTGAGGCCGTCGCAGTTGCAGAGGTGGGTGAAGCCGTCGCGGCGGAGCGTCGCCATGCCCATCTCGCACTTGAAGTAGGGATAGGACAGGAAGCCGGTTCCAAAGTGCGAGAGCGCGGTGTAGAACAGCACGACCCGGTCGTCGAACGGGATCATGCTGCCGCCGCCCAGCACCAGCAGCTCGTCGTCCCACGTTCCCCAGTCGCCCATCGGGATCACCGGCAGATCGGGCCGGATGCGCCGGAACGGGCCCAGGCCGTCGCGGCTCACCGCCAGCCGGCAGTCGCCGGCGTAGGCGCCGGCCGCAAGCTTGCGCCTCTTGCGGGTGCCCAGGGGCTCGGCGTGGTGCGGCCAGGGGATCACGGCGTCGAAGTCGTACAGCATCACGTACGCACCGCGGTAGGGCAGCGCGTAGATGAAGTGGATCTCCTGCTCGCGGCCGTCGGCCGGGTCGATGACCGCGCGCGGCCCCTGCCGCAGGTGCTCCAGGTCGGGGCCGTACCAGGCGCCGTGCTGGGTGTAGACCTTGATCCGCCGCTCCGGGTCGGGATCGGCGGGATCGTCGATCACGTCGGCGGTGTCGCCGATGGCGCAGGCGCGTTCCGGGGTCGGCGTCAGCGTCCAGTGGATGCCGTCGGGCGAGTAGTACGGGAAGTTGCGCTTGCCGTCGATGCCCGGCGCGTCCGACCAGGTCAGCGCCTGGTAGCGCCGCCCGGCGGGCGCGTCGTCGTCGACCCTCAGGCAGAAGTGGCTGGTGGCGCCGGTCACGGGACGGAAGCAGATGTTGTTGTCGGTGGAGCCGCCATAGTCGTAGAGCCCCAGGCGCGGCTTCTCCCACAGCACACCGTCGGCGCTCACCGCGTAGCCGATCGAGGAGATGCCCTCCAGGTCGGAGCCGTAGTACCAGCACTTGAAGACTGACTCGCCGGCGTCCCAGTGGATGTCGCCGGCCCAGTTGCCGACGCGCTTGCAGTCCCATTCGCGGGCGTGGCCGGGCTGCAGCACCGGATTGGCCGGGTGCTTGACGGCCGGCGTGGGCCGCAGGTCCACATTGTCGCGGTCTTCGAACTCCCCCAGGTCCAGGAACGGCACGATCGTGCCGGGCGTTGCGGTCATGTCTGTCTCCTTTGCCGGCTAGGCTCGCTCGACCTCGATCCACAGGTGCTCGACGCCGCGCAGGACGACGGTCTTGCGGTGCCGGGGCTCGGCTGCCAGCCAGATCGAAGCGAAACGGTCGAGCACGGCGGCGAAGACGATGCGTGCCTCCAGCACCGCCAGGGGGGCGCCCAGGCAGTAGTGAATGCCGCGTCCGAAGGACAGGTGGCTCTCCTCCCGGCGCCCGATGTCCAGCGCGTCGGGATCGTCGAACACCTCGGGATCCCGGTTGGCGGCGCCGATCACGGAGATCACCACGTCACCCGCCGGGATGCGTTTGCCGCCAAGCTCCACGTCCTCGCGCGCGCACCTGCCGTTGAGCTGGCCCGGGCTGTCGTAGCGGAGCAGCTCGTCGATGGCCGAGTCCAGGAGCTCCGGATCACTCCTGAGCCGCTGCATCTGATGCGGGTTCCTGAGGAGAGCCAGCATGCCGTTGCCGATCAGGTTGCGGGTCGTCTCGTGGCCGGCCATCAGGATGAGCAGCATGGCCGACAGCAGCTCCTCGTGCGTCAGGCGGTCACCTTCCTCTTCCGCGGCCAGCAGGGCGCTGACCAGGTCCTCGCGCGGCCGGCGGCGCCGCTCGTCGATGATGGTCTCGAAGTACGCGTACGCTTCCTCGGCCGCGTTCTTGATGCGATGCACCTGACCGCGGCTGACGAGCGGGTCGACGGAAAGCGCCAGCGAGTCGGACCACTCCGCGAACCGGTCCCGGTCGCCGGGCCGGACGCCGAGCATCTCGGCGATGATCGTGACCGGCAGCGGATAGGCCAGCGCCGCCATGAGATCGAACCGGTTCGTGCCGGCGACAGCGTCCAGCAGGTGGGCGGTCGTCTCCTCGATGTGCGTACGAAGCATGGCCACGGCCCTCGGCGTGAACGCCTTGGAGACCAGGGCGCGCAGGCGCGTGTGCTCCGGCGGATCGAGCCCGAGCAGGCTCATCGGGACGGTCTCGACCAGGATGCGGCCGGCGTTGCCGAAGCGCCTGTGGTCGCGCAGCACCGCCTCGACATCCCGGTAGCGGGTCAGGACCCACGCGTCGACCAGCCGCAGGCGGTGGACGGGATCGATCCGCCGCAGCGCATGATAGGTCGGGTACGGGTCTTCCCTGACTTCCGCGGAGGTCAGGTCGTAGGCGACGCCCGATTCCCTCCGCTCGCGAGCCAGCAGGACGCGCACCGCAAGCGGCTGGACCAGGCGCTCGACGACGCCGCTCATCAACCCCACCGCATGCCCCCGCAGACGAGGCTATCGGATTGCCAAGCAGCGCGTCCATGAAACATCGGTCAAGCCCTTGCGTCAACCTGACGCCGCGTCAACCCGACGCCCGGAACGCGTACAGGTCGGTGTTGTCCAGCAGGAAGCGCAGGCGGATGGTCTTGCCGGCCAGCCGCTCGATGCCGGCGCCGTCGCCCTGCCACTGCTGTTCCTGGCGGACCCCGTCGCGCGACAGCGGGTCCGCGTCCCCCGCTCCCAGCCCGTCGATCTCCGACAGGTCCTCGCGCAGCACGGCCGTGCGCAGGCTGGCGGCGCCGCCGCCGCCCAGGCCGACCGCGTTGATCAGCAGCCGGCCGCCCGGCCACGTGAACGGCCTGGTGACCACGGTGCCGGGAAAGCGGCGGGCGCGCAGGGAGCAGAAGCCGTCGCCGCGGAGCTGCGCGACGCCGATGGTGGCGCCGAAGGTGAGGTGGCGGTCGCCGTGCATGGCCGGGCCTCCCCACGAGTAGAACCACAGCGTCTCCATGTTCGGCGCGGGGGAGTTCGCCTCGTTCCGCTCCGCGGTGCGCACCGGCGGCGACAGGGCGGTGTCGGTACGCGCCGCGTCGTACGCCCCCACGCGGCCGCCGCCGGGAGTCGGCGAGAAGAAGGGCCTGCGCGGTCGCAGGCGCCGCCAGGTGACGCTGTCGCGGCTGGTGAGCAGCTCCATCTCCGCCCACGGCCGGTCGTGCTCCCAGTACCACTGGAACAGCCCGACGTAGGTGCTCTCGTAGCGGAAGCCGTAGGCGTGGTAGATCTGTCCGGCCGGGTCGTCCTCCAGGTCCGGGGTCAGCACGCGGCGCGGCGGGCCGTCCGCGCCAGCGGGGTTGATCGCCACCCGGTGGGCGCTGCGCACGAGCCCCCAGCGCCTGGCGTCCTCGCTGCCGCGGCTGAGCAGCACGTACGGGAACTCCGGATCCGGTCCGCGCAAGGCCGTGCAGCGGTCGTGCATGCCGTGATCGACACCGTGCGGCATGGGCCGCTCCCAGCGCCAGTGCACGCCGTCGGCGGAGCGCAGAATGTAGCCCTTGTAGTTCCAGGTGCCGGCCTCGCACGAGCTGATCACCAGCGTCCACGGCTCGTCGCCGTGCTCGGGCTCGTGCAGGATCGTTGCGGCGCCGGTGCCGCCCACGTCGCCCATGTCCAGCACGATGTTGGTCCAGCCGCCGTCGTGCGCGCGCACCACGTCCAGCTCCGGCCGCTCCCAGTGGAAGCCGTCGGTGGAGGTGAGCATGCAGACCGCGTAGGTGATCTCCGGATAGGCGGGCGGGTTGAGCGTGGCGTACCAGAGCTTCCACAGGCCGTCGGCCGGATCGATGTACACGCCGGCCAGGTAGACGACTCCTGCGCCCTCCCAGGGTGCGTCCGGGGCGTACACGGGATTTCCCCAGTAGCGGAACGGCTGATGGACGACGCGCTGCACGCGCACGCTCTGCTCGATCACCTCGTCATCCAGGAAGAGTTGCGCTTCGCGCGCGTCGATCTCCAGTGCCATGCCTTCCTCCTCGCCTAGGAGTCTGTCGGATTTGCCGCGTCAGCGGGAAGGCCGACAGACTCCGACGCGTAAGGTGGGGATGGGCCGAAAGCGGAGCCGTAGGCGACGGTTTCGGGGCGCTAGTGATGCCCGTCGAGCACGACCACGTCCATCGTGCAACCGGCGGGGCGCTCCAGCCGCAGGCGGCGGTTGACCGCGACCTCGTCAGTGGCCGTGTCGCACCCGTCAGGCCACTCGACGCGCAACTCGTCGGCGACCGCCGCGTCACCCAGGCCGAAGTGGGCGCTCAGCTCGGAAGAGCCCAGGTAGCCGCCGCCGGTCTCGATGTGGCGGGTCTGCGTCGTGTCTCCGGTGCGCACGCGCACCACCGCGCCGATCCCGTCGGCCGGCACCGGCAGATTCAGCGCGGGGCGCAACTCGACGCGCAGCCAGTTGCCCGAGGCGGTGCCCCCCGTGTTGGCGACCAGCGTCGGCACGCCGCGGCTGTTGATGATCAGCAGGTCCTGGTCGCCGTCGTCGTCGTAGTCGAAGCGGACCATGCCGCGGCCTTCCGCGCGGTGGTCCAGGCCGGCCTCGACGGCCACGTCCCGGAACTTCGCATCGCCGCGGTTGTGGAACACGCTCGTCGGGTCCTCCAGCCACTCCTGATGGCCCTCGGCGTTCTCCGCCTGCCAGCCGTTGGTGGTGACCAGGTCCACCAGGCCGTCGTGGTCCAGGTCGACCGCCACCGCGCCCCATCCCCAGCCGCCGCGCGCGAGCGGACCACGGGTGCGCGGCCCGGGGTCGAAGGCGCCGCCGCCGAGGTTGCGGTACAGGTAATTCCCGGTTCCCGGCACGTGTCCGGTCGCGTCCTCGAACGGCGTGTTGGTCCAGATGGACGTCACATACCAGTCGAGCAGGCCGTCGTTGTCGACGTCGGCCAGCACGCTGCCCATGCCGTTGCCGTCCAGCCCCACCTGCGCCTCGCGCGTGACGTCGGTGAAGGTGCCGTCGCCGTTGTTGTGATACAGCCGGCTGGTGCGGTAGTCGCCGGCCACCAGCACCTCCGGCCACCGGTCGCCATCGACGTCGACGATGTGAGCGGTCAGGCCGTGCATCTCGGTCTTGAACAGGCGCGCTCGCGGGGTCGCGTTGGAGAAGCGTGGCAGGCCGGTGCGCTCGTGGATGCCTTCGTTGCGCAGCAGCAGGCTGCCCCCGGCCCAGGTCAGCCAGGAGACCACGACCAGGTCCAGGTCGCCGTCGCGGTCGTAGTCGCCCAGCGCCGCCCCCATGCCGGACGGCTGATCGAAGGACGTCATGTCGGCGCGCGCCTCCCGTGCGATGTTCCGGAAGGTCGGCGTCCCGTCGGCCAGCAGACCGCCCGGCTGCCCGCCCTGGTTGAGCCACAGCAGGTGGTTGCCCGGCATGCTCCACTCGTCGGCCGTCGGCCCCATGCTGGTGACGAAGATGTCCAGCCACCCGTCCTTGTCGACGTCGCCCACGACCGAGCCGTGGGCGCGGTGGACAAAGGGCCCGCCCCCCCACACCGCGACCAACCGGAACCTAGCCACGCCCAGGTTAAGGTAGAGGCGGTACCG
>JAPPNY010000245.1:0-5249 GCA_028818385.1 Spirochaetaceae bacterium | reverse complement strand
CGGCGGCGGGCCCCCCCGGGGGGGGGCCTAACCCCCCCCCCCCCCCGCCCGGGCCGCCGCCCCCCCCCCCCGCGCGGGGCGCGGGGCCCCCCCCCCCCCCCCCGGCCGCCTCCGCGACCTCCCGGAACGTGCCGTCGCCCTGGTTCAGGTAGAGCCGGTCCGGCTCCTCGCCGCCGGTCACCAGGAACAGGTCCTGCCGGCCGTCGCGGTTGAAGTCGCCCACCGAGCCGCCGCCGGAGAACGTGAAGAAGCTGTCGATCGCCGGCGCGTGCGGGTGGATGAGGCCGGTGGCCTCCGGGCACAGGGCCGGGTCGGCGGCACACGTGGACAGCCGCACCTCGGCGGTCGCCGCCATCGAGACAGCACTCAGACACGTCAGGACGGCCGACCGGACGCGCCCCCTCGCCCCTTTCATACCCTGGCCATGCCATAATAGCCGCGCCATGGACACCGCCGCGACCGCCGAGCTCACCTACCAGGGCCGACTGCTGCGTGATGAGTCACACACGCCGGGCAGGCTCGCCGTCACCGCGACCGATGCCGCCGGCTCCGAGTTGCGCGAGCGGCTCGACACCGATGGCTACGTCCTGCTGCGCGATGCGCTGCCGAGGGACGAGGTGCTGGAAGCCGGGCACGAGCTCTACCGCCGCATCGCCGCGGCCGGCCAGCTCCATCCCGATTACCCGCCCGAGGAGGGGATCGCGAAGCCCGGCCTCTCGGTCCTGGCCGCGCACGACGAAGGCAGGCACAACCCGCCGCTGGAGCGGGTGGTGTTCGGCGCACCGATGCTGGCGGTGTTCGAGCGCATCTTCGACGCGCCGGTCCGGCACTTCGACTACATCTGGGTGCGCGCCAAGTCGCCGGGGGTCGACACCCCCACCCCGCCTCACTACGACATCGTCTTCATGGGCCGCGGCACGCAGAACCTGCTGACCGGCTGGACGCCGCTGTGCGACGTGCCTCTGGAGATGGGTGGCCTGATGATCCTGGAAGGCTCGCACCGCCTGACCGAGGTGCAGGAGACCTACGGCCGGATGGACGTCGACACCTACTGCTCCGGCACGCCGGAGGCGGACCCGGTCCTGTCCGGCGCGTCGCGCTGGGTGGACCGCCACAACGGCGGGCACTTCACCAAGGACGCCACCTCGCTCCCCGGCCGGCTGGGCGGCCGCTGGCTGATGAGCGACTACCTCGCCGGCGACCTGCTGATCTTCACCATGCACACCATGCACTCCGCCGGCGACAACCACACCGACCGCGTGCGCGTCTCCTCCGACACGCGCTACCAGCGTGCCGGTGAGCCGGTGGACGAACGCTGGATCGGCGAGAACCCGATCGCGCACGGCCCGGGAGCGAAACGCGGTCTGATCTGCTGAGTCTTCCGGCAGGACTATCATCTGCGCGTGCGTAGTCTCCGGCGCGGTGCGTGGGCGGCCGTACCGCTGGGCGCCGCGGTCCTGACGATTGCGCTGGCCCTCGGCCGGCCGGGCGGCGGCAGCGATCCGGAAGCAGGGCTCGCCCCGGAGAACGAGGCCCGCCTGCCCTCGCAGGGCGAGAACGTCGTCGCCATGGCCGTGGACCTGTCCGCACGCGACGGCGACGGGCTGGACCGGGCGAACCTCAGCCTCATCGCGCGGGCGGACGGGTTCATTCGCGGCCTGGAGGGGGTGCGGGGCTACTCGTCGCCGCTGCGCGCCACCGTGGTCAGGGCCACGGCCGACGACATCTCGGCGCGGCCGTTCGTGCCGCCGGACCTCGTGGAAGCCTACGACCCGACGACGGCCGAGGAGTTGCGCCTCTCCCACCCGCTGTTCCCTGAGATCCATCCCTACTGGAGCGCCGACTTCCGGACCGTGGCGTTCTACCTGGAGCTGGGCTCCCGGCTCCCGCCGGCGGCGCTGGTGGCGCGCCTGGAGGAGCTGCAGCGCAGCCTGGAGCCGGAGGGGGTCGCCGTCCACTTCACCGGCCTGCGTCCGATCTCGGTGGTGACGGCGCGGTTGATGACGCGCGACCTGCGCGCCCTGCTGCCGTTCGCGGGCGTCCTCATCGCCGCCGTATACCTGCTGACCTTCGGCAGCGCCCGCGGCGTGTTGCTGGCGCTGGCCGCCACCGCCTCCGCCGCGTGCATCGGCTATGCCGCGTTCCTGCTCCTGCCGGCGGCAGCCGGCCCGTTGCTGGTCCTGCTGCCGGTGTTCGCGGGCGGGCTGCTCAGCGACTACGTCATCCATGCCGGCTACCACCTGGGCTCGTACGCGGACGGCTCGTCGCGTGCCGTCCGCTCCTACCTCGCCCTGCCGCTGGCGCTGACCGCGGCCACCACCGTCATCGGCTTCCTCAGCCTGATCGGACTGGGCAGCGGCGCGCACGTGTTCGTGGGCGTGACCGTCAGCGCCGGCGCGCTGGCCGCGCTGGCGCTGGCGCTCTGGTGGGTTCCGGCGTTCGGCCCGCTCCGCGCGCTCCGCCCGCGCGTGACGACCCGGCACATTCGCCGCGTGCTGGTCGTGGTGGTGCTTGCGCTGGCGCGTCATCGGGTAGTGGCGGCACTCATACTGGCCGCGGCGGCGGGGTTGGCCGCGCTGAACGTCCCGCGGCTCCGGGTCGAGCCGTATCCCCTGCACCAGCTCCCGGAGGCATCGACGATCGTGCAGGCGGAGCGGCTGTTCAACGGCAGGTTCGCCGGCACCGTGCCGTTCGCGATCGAGCTCGACGCGGGCGAGCCGAACGCGTTCGTCAGGCGTGCGCCGCTGGAGCGGCTCGCGCTCGTCCACCGGTCGCTCGCCGAGACGGACGAAATCGGCCATCACCAGTCGCTGCTGACCGTCGTGGAGCGCATCCACTCCTACTTCACCGACGGCCGGCCGGCGTCCCGGCGGCTGCCGGACGTGCAGGATCCCGGGGCGTTCGAGCGGCTGGTCTCCCAGTACCTGCTGTTCTTCGCGGCATCGGCCAGCCCGGCCGCCTACGACGCGCTCACCGACGCCGACTTCAGCGTGGCGCGGCTGCACGGCATCCTCCGCTACCGCGACTCCGAGACGCTGCGCCGCTTCCAGGATCTCGTGGAGACCCTCCGCGGCGAGCTGCCGGATGGCTGGACGCTGCGCGTAACGGGGCCGGTGCAGGACCTGCTGCAGCACGCGGCGCGCCTGCGCAACGGCTGGTTGCGCACCTTCGGCAGCGGCGCCCTGCTCATCTTCCTGACGGTGCTGGCGGCGTTCCGGGACCTGCGGCTGGCCACGCTCAGCCTGCTGCCGCCGTGCGCGGTCCTGCTGGCCGTGACCGGGGCGGCGCCCCTGTTCGGCGTCCACCTCGACGACTACACCGTGATCGCGATCGCGGTCACCCTGGGACTCACCGTCGACTACACCATCCACGTGATCAACGCGCTGCGCCGATCGCCGGGGGCGGACCGGCGGCCGGATGCCGACGCCACCGGCCGGCTCCGGCTGGCGATCGCCGTGGCGCGCGGCAGCGGCGTGCCGGTGTTCATGAGCTTCCTGACCTCCGTGGTCGCCTTCCTGAGCCTGGCGGTCTCCTCGTTCGCCGGCGCCGTCCACTTCGGCATGATGATCGCCGCCGCCATCGCGGGCGCCTTCGTCCTGAGCCTGTATGTCGCGACGTGGGAGTTGCCCGCGGTCCAAGGGAGGAACGGATGAACGTCCGCCTACCTGCTCGTGCCGGAAGGAGGATTGCGCAACTCGTCCTGCGCTACTGAACGCTTCCTACGGAGCCATGCACGGAGCGCCCTTGCAGCCTACCAGTCCCCCTTCCGGCACCTGCATCCCGAGGCGGCCTCGGCCACCATCATGCGCATGCCGTCGAGGCCGACGGCGTCCGCCACCTCGTGCGGGTCGGCGACAAGGTGTCGTCAGGAGCATTCTTTATCCCGGCAGGCGGTCAGCGACGTATCGTCGAATCCCAGACTATATCCCAGGTTGTCGATGACGTTGCCGGACAGCGTCATGCGGTCCCCATCGACTTTCAGCGTGACGGTATCATTCGCCGCTTTCCGCAGAATCGGCGCGATAACGTCGGTCAACCACTGCGGACTGATGGTAACCGTTCCCACGCTCAACTCTATCTCCACACCGGATCCTGTGGTTTCCTCAACCTCGAACGTTCCTCCCGCCGCGATCTTGGTGACAAAGCTCAATGGGAATTCTGAATGCAGAGAAGTGCTCCCGTCGCCGATCTTGAGCGTGAACGTCCCGTCACCAAGTCCGAGGATCGCAGGCTCGTCCAGGTCGAAGTCCAGGTACCACGTTCCGTGGTAGTCCGGAGTACTCGGCGATTCCGGCGGCGGCGTTTCCGGGGGCGGTTGCACGACTGGCGGTTCCTCGACCGCAGGCTCCTCAACCGCAATGGTGAAGAACAGAGTGTCGGTGTCGGTAATGCCGGTGTTGTCGTCACTGTCCGCGACCCTGTAGGTCAGGCGGTAGCTGCCGGCCACGGTCGGCGTACCACTGATTGTCCGCCTTGCCGTGTCGAACGTCAGGCCGGCGGGAAGTGCCGGACCAAGGGAATAGGTACGCGCACCGTTGCCGCCGGACGCTTCCGGCAACGTCAGGGGATCGATCGCCTCACCCGCCGTGTACGTTCGGTCTCCGACCGAGCCGGTGAATCGAGGCGCGACGTCCGCGGGCGCGGGCGCGGGGGCATCCGGCCCGGGGGCATCGGGCCCGGGGGCATCGGGCCCGGGCGCATCCGGCCCGGGCGCATCCGGCGTTTCGCGCTTCGCGCACGGACCGTCCCGGCATGCCGTGAGCTGCCCGGTCGCCTCGACCCCGACGGTCCGGAAGAGCGTCGTGATGCCGGCGCCCTTGGCGGTCATGGTAGTGCCGTCGGCCCGGATCGCTACGGGCTGGTTGTGGGCGACCCGAGCGAGTTCCCGGACTGCCGCCAGTGCCTGCTCCGCTTGTGAAGGCGATGCGCCGGTCGCCGGCACCACGTCGATCGCGTCGGGCTTGGGATCCAGCGCGAACTCGAGCGCGTTGTCCTTGACGACGAGAGTGCCCGTGACGGCAAAAGAGGTGATCGAATCGTACGGCGCCGTGGTGCCGAGAGCGCTCGTCGTGTCGCCGATCGTCACCGTGAGCGTGGTCTCCTCGATCTGCACCGTGGCAACGACAGGCAGTTGGAAATGCCACGTCCCCGGCAACGGCAACGTGACGGAGATCATGAAGTTCAACGTGGCAGCCGAGCTCGTTCCTGTCCGTAAACTCACAAGTTGTTGAACAGGCGTGAATTGATGG
>JAPPNY010000230.1 GCA_028818385.1 Spirochaetaceae bacterium | reverse complement strand
CTCCGAGCCTCAATTCAGCCAGTTTTCGGCCCGCGGCGCGAATAATCCGGGCTCAATAGTACGCGAGACTGCTCAGATGAGCAGTCCCTGAAGCCGAAAGCGTACTTTCGTCGAGGAAGGAAGCACTCTAGCGCATATCGGACTCCGTGTACAAGCGACTCGCAGTCGGGTCAAAGGGTAGTGCCTCAGCCTGTTTCCAGTCGATTAGATCGCGGACGCAGTCTCGATTCAGGTCTTACACGCCGCCCCCTGGGGAGTGCGCCGACGGGCCTGGCGGATGCCTGGGATTCTCCGCACACGGGCTGCCGCATGCTCAGAACGGAAGGTGGTGTGAGTCCGCCTGTGCTCTTGGCACCAACTCTGCCGAGAGTGGAATCTCGCCACATGCGCTGGCGGTACCCACGGTTGGCTTTGCCATCCATAATCGGTTGAATGCAGGACGGTATCTGGGTCACTCGCGGATTCGAGGCGTTTCGGCGCGGCACCTTCGGCAACGCCGGGCAGAACCTGTACGTGTCGCGGGCCGGGGTGCTGCAGCGAATCCATCACCTGGACCTGAATCGCGACGGCTACGCGGACCTGCTGTTCTGCAACGCACAGGTCCACCTGGAGGCGCCGCCGGCCTGCGTGTACCGCGACGTGTTCGGCGCCTGTGAGCGCACCGAGCTGCCGGCCGGCGGCAGCGCGACGGCGGCGGTGGCCGACATCTCGGGCGACGGCTATGCGGACCTGGTCATCGGCAACGAGAAGAGCGGCAACGCCGGCCGCATGAACGCCAACGTCTACTACGGATCGCCGGACGGCCTGAGCGAGCGCTACCAGACCGTGCTGCCGGCGCACCGCTGCACGTCGGTGGCCGCCGGCGACTTCGACGGCGACGGCCGCGCGGACCTGGCCTTCCTGGCCGAGGGGCGGGTGCGGCTGTTCTCCCAGACCGATCTGGGCATAGAGGCCAAGGAGTACGTCGACACCCCGATCGAGGGCGTGCAGCTCGGCGCGGCCGACCTGGACGGTGATGGCCACGCGGAGCTGATCGTGACCGCGGCCGACCGGCCGCCGCGCATCTACTGGGGCGGCGTCGGCGGCATCGACCCGGAGCGCTGGTCGGACGTGCCCGCTCCCGACGGGTGGGCGCCAGCCGACCTTGCCGAAACCGAGGAGCTGTCCGAGACCGAGCGCGTGGGCGCCGTGGCGCCGCTGGCGATCGCCGTCTACCTGGGCTCCGGACCGCTGGTGTTCGTCTCCGGCGGAGCGTCGCAGTTCCTGGTGCCGGTCACCCGCGACCGCGGCTTCGGCCCGCCGTTACGGTTCGCGTGCCGCAACGCCCTGGCGGTGGCGGCCGGGGATTTCGACGGCGACGGCCGGATCGACCTGGCCTTCGCGTGCCGGGACTTCGAGGACGGCGGGGAGTGCAGTTGGCTGTACTGGGGCGGCGCCGACGGCTTCGCGGAGTCCTCTCGCCTGGCCGTGCCCACCCATCGTGCCTGCGACGTGGCGCTGGCAGACCTGCGCAACAGCGGCGTCTGCGACCTGGTGATCTGCCAGCAACGGACGGCAGAGTCGTTCACGGTGGACTCGCCGGCGTTTGCCGGCGGCGGCCGGCAGCTCGCCGACCCGGTGGGGCTGCAGACGCACGGCGCCCGGCGGGTGCACGCTGCCCGCTTCTCCGACGATCCGCTTCCGCAGGTGGTGTTCGCCAACCAATCCGGCCGCCGCGCCGACATGGCGGTGGACAGCTACCTTTACTACGGGGGAAGGGACGGCTTCTCGCCCGACCGCCGGGCAGCCCTGCGCAGTCCGGGCGCCGCCGACGCCCTCGCCTGCGACGTCGACGACGACGGCTGGGCCGACGTCATCCTGATCAACAGCTACGAGAACGCCATCCACCTGGATGCCGGCTCCTTCATCTACTTCGGCGGCCCGGACGGCTTCTCCGCCGAGCCCGACGTGGTCATCCCGACCCGGCTGGGCTGGGCCTGCGCGATCGCCGACCTGGACCGCGACGGCTACCTGGACCTGATCGTCTCGCACTTCCATGACCCGACGATCACGATCTACCGCGGCAGGAGCGGCGGCTTCGACTTCGAGGATCCGACGGTCCTGACCGTGCTGGAGGGGCCGGGCGACTACATCCCGCCCCGCCGCATGGTGCTGGCGGACTTCGACCGGTCGGGCTGGCTGGACCTGGCGATCGCGCCGGCCGGGCGCAACCGCTGCGTGATCCTGCGCGGCGGGCCGGACGGGTTCAGCGCCGAACGAGCGTGGGTGCTGCCCACCTCATTCAGCGCCGGCTATCCGGTCGCGCACGACATCACCGGCAACGGCTATCCCGACCTCCTGCTCGGCGGCGGCAAGCCCAACCCCGGCCAGCCGCACGACTCGTTCAACCACGTCTTCTGGAACGGGCCCGAGGGGTTGCGCGCCGACCGGCAGACGCAGCTCCCATCCAACTGCGGGCACGGCCTGGCGATCGCCGACTTCGACGGCGACGGGATCCCGGACCTGCTGAGCTGCGGCTACCAGAGCGCCGTCGACCGGGACGTGGACGCGGTCATCTTCTGGGGCAATCGCGACACCGGATTCCGCGTCGGCGACTTCACGCGGCTGCGCGCGCACTCGTCGGCCGGGTGCCTCGCGGCCGACTTCGACGGCGACGGCCGCGTCGACATCGCCATCGCCAACCACAAGATCTTCGGCGATCACGTGGGCGAGTCCTTCGTGTACTGGAACGGTCCGGACGGATTCAGCGAGCAGCGGGTCACGCGCCTGCCGACGGTGGGCCCGCACTCGCTGGCGTTCGCCCAGCCCCGCAACCAGGTCGACGGCTCGGAGCAGGAGTACTACGTCTCCGAGCCGTACCGGCTGCCGGAGGGGGCGATCGTGCAGCGGCTGGACTGGGAGGCCGAGCACGCGCGGTCGACGTGGGTGCGGGCGCAGATCCGCACCGCGGCCACGCCCGAGCAGCTCGACGGCGAGCCGTGGCGGGGTGGGCGTGAAGAGGACCCGTGGCTGGGGCGCCGGCAACCGCTGCGCGCGGACGCGACCCGCGGGCGCTGGATCCAGTACCGGCTGGCGCTGGGAGCGGCCAACGGCGGCTGCACCCCGCGCGTGCGCGAGGTCCGGGTAGAGTACGGGGAGCGACAGGCATGATCGTCGACACGCACGTGCACGTCTGGGAGATGCCGCCGGTCGCGCCGATCGGTCCGACCGCATCATCGTTCACCTCGCTGCCCGAGGAAGCGGCCCCGGTGGAGCTGCTGATCGAGGACATGGACGCGAACGGCGTCGACGCCGCGGTGCTGGTGCAGACCAGTTGGTCGACCTGGGACAACACCTACGTCGCCGAGGCGGCCTCGAAGCATCCGGGCCGGCTGCGCTCGATCGGCCTGATCGATCCTCTGGACCCGGGCAGCGCGGACCTGGTCGGGCACTGGATGGACACGTTGGGGATGCGAGGCTTTCGCTTCCACCCCGACTACTATCCGGACGCCGAGATCCTCACATCGCCCCCTGCCGGGCTGATCCTCGGAGCGATCGAGGACCGCAGAGGCATCGTCAAGGTGCACAACCGCGTCCCCAACGCGCACCAGCTCGCCGGCGCCGCGCGCCGCCATCCCGGCATCACTTGGATCATCGATCACCTGATGTATCCGGAGCCGGGCATGGCCGCGGACGGCTGGCGCGAGTACGATCCGGTCCTCCGCTTGGCGGAGCGGGAGAACCTCTTTCTGACGATCTCGGACGTGCACAGCCGCTCGGACGTGGGGTTTCCGTTCCGGGACATGCACGCGGTGATCAAGCGTGGGATCGACGCATTCGGCATCGACCGCTGCCTGTGGGGCACCGGCTATCCCGGCCACCTCCGCGTCGCGCATGGCTGGCCGCCGCTGGCCGACGAGCTGCGCCTGGTGCGCGAAGGCTTCGACTGGCTGACCGTCGCGGAACGGGCTTCGATCCTGGGCGAGAACGCGAGGAGGCTCTACGGCTATGGCTGAGCCGCCTTTCGATCTCCCCACGGCGCATCGCTGGTTCGGCGTCGAGCTCAACAACACCACGTGGGACGCGCTGTCCGCCGGGGAGGTGACGCGCGAGACGTGCGACGCGCACATTCACGCCGCTCACGCGAGCTGCCACCACTGGATACAGGTCGGCACGGTGGCCAACCGTGCGCGCGGCGAGCTGACGGTAGCGAATGTCTATGCCGCCGCGGGCATGGGCGAGGAGGCGCTGCGGCACGCCCGCCTCTGCCTGGATCTGGCGGAGGCCAATCGCGAGGAGGTGGCCGACTTCGACTTCGCGTTTGCCTACGACGTACTCGCTCGGGCCTGTGCCGCCGCCGGACGCCACGACCAGGCGCGTGACGCCCGGAAGCAGGCGAGGGCCGCCGGCGCTGCGATCGCGGATCAAGGGGACCGTGCGTTCTTCTTCGAGTGGTTCGAAGGCGGCAACTGGCACGGGTTGACCGCGGACTAACGTACGGGGAGTCACCGGAACGCTGCTGACAGCAGTTCCTTACTCGGCCGGTATCGGGACCCAGGCCAACCCGTCTACGTGCTCGAAGTGGCCGTCCGACGACACAAGATCAGTTCCCGTTTCCATGGCGTGGGCTGCTATCCATATGTCATTGGTGGGCATGGGACGCCCTTTCGCCCTCAGAGCTGCCGCGATTCGTGCGTAGCGATCCGCCGTGATTCGGCTCACGGGTACGAAGGTGACGTAGGGATTCGCCAGGAATGCGTCAGCTCGCGGATGTTCCGAGCCGTGCGCGCACCATGTCGATACCCGTACAGCAGCTCTCCCACGGCGGAGAGCACGACTTCCTGGGATCGGCGCACGACGCCGGCGACTGTCGAATGGCCGCGAGCCAATTGCGAATAGGCCGTCGAGTCCAGGAAGATCCTCATGACCACATGGACTTGTCGATGCCTTCGAAGTCCTCAAGAGCGCGGTCCATCTCATCCGCTTGCTCTCGCGTCCAGCTATCGATGAAGTGATCCAGCGATGAGCCCACGGTGTCGACGGAGCCCTGATCGTCCGCAAGGCCGGCCCCGCGGCGTAGGAGGCGGAGCGCCGCCTGGTTCAACGAGATCCCTTCCTTGCTCGCCAGTCGCGAATGCTGTTGGCTAGGGCAGGGTCGAATCCTCGAACCGTGAGTTGATGCATCGTCAGGTGCTCCTCGGATGACTCGCAAAGCGACGCATGATGACTCATCATATGCAGCACACGCGCACTGGGTCATTCTCGGCGAGCGCCTCTTTTGACGCTGGGTCATGGGCTCATTTTGAAAAGTAGACCAGCTCGCCGCCGCTTCCCAGCCGTGGCTGCCTTACTCGCCCTCTTCTATCACGAAGGTCCCGGTCGACCAGTTTCCTGAAGGATCAGTGTCGCTCCGGTAGGTCCCGCGCAAGTAGCCCGTGAACGTCAACACCTGGGTGGTGACGGTTCCGTTCGTGAAGCGGTACACGAGAGTAGCTTCCGTAGTACCTGTCCGGTCGTAGCTCCAGCTCCGGGTTGGGAGATCGAACTCCCGGCCCGTCAGATGGCTAAGCGTTCCGCTGAACACTTGGCGAGCACGGATCTGGTCGTGACTCACGAAGACGAACACCTGCAGGAAATCCCCACGGGGTACGTTCGACAACTGGCCTCCGCTGTAGTTGCGCAACACCGTGCCGGTCAACTCGTAGCCGAGGATGGATGCCGGCACGCCATATTGATTGTTGGGGAACTGACCAGATTGGGGTATCTCGGGCGGCACCACCGTGTCTGGGCATCCCACAAGCAGCAGCAACGCCGCGACCGAGGCTGCGTAGCATCTCAGCGTCTTCATTCGATTCCTCCTAGTAGTGGGTCAAGAAGAAAGGGTTGGATGACGATGTAGAGCTTAGGGCATAGCACGAAATAACCGATACCGTATGAGTGGAGTGGGCGACCCACGGCGCTTAGATCCTGACAGCTTGAGAGGTGGAGGTATTGTAAAATATGGACTAAAGCATTGTATGGAAGAGACATCTAGTCGGCCATGGATGGCGGAAACGTGGCGGGCCAGAATTGCTCTGCCCATATGGTAAATGCATCATTTGTTACCGCACGTGTCCTTAGACCATCACCGTCACACTGGGAGGGGTGATCGTGAAGAAGCTGTACATCATCGATCTGAACGCGACGGAACGTGAGGAATTGACCGAATTGGTGGAGAAGGGAACGGTGGCTGCCTACCGTCGTCGGCATGCCCAGATCCTGCTGCTGGCTGACCAAGGAGCCCACGGGCCATCCTGTCTGGACCGCGAGATAGCCACTCAGGTGGGGGTCACCCCGCAGAACGTCGAGAGTATTCGCAAGCGCTGTGTGCTGGAGGGGCTGCAGGCCGCCTTGGGGCGGCACAAACGCAGCCGCGAGCGGGCGACGGCGCTGGATGGCGAGGGCGAGGCACAGTTGGTCGCCATCGCCTGTAGCGACCCGCCGGCGGGGCGGGCTCGGTGGACGCTGCGTCTGATGGCCGATGAGTTGAAGCGGCGCAGGATCGTGCAGACGATCTCCCACGAGACGGTGCGGAAGGTGCTGAAAAAAACGAGCTCAAGCCGTGGCGACAGCAGATGTGGTGCATTCCGCCACGGGAGAACGCCGCCTTTGTCTGCGGGATGGAGAACGTCCTGCAAGTCTATACCCGGCCGTACGATGCTGCCCATTCGGTGATCTGCATGGATGAGACCACCAAGCAGTGCGTGCAGCAGACGCGCACGCCGCAGCCGGCGATCCCTGGACACCCGGCCCGATACGATGCCGAGTACCGGCGCAACGGGGTGGGACATCTGCTGATGTACTACGCGCCGTTTGAGGATTGGCGCCGCACCGATGTGGCCGCCAACCATGCGGGCCGACGTGGGCCGAAGGGGTGCGCCGGTTGGTGCAAGACGACTTTCCGCAGGCGCAGCGGATCACGCTGGTGATGGACAACCTGAGTACCCACACCGGGGCGTCGCTGTACAAGACCTTCGAGCCACAGCGGGCGCGGCGTTGCTCGACAAACTGGAGTTGGTGTATACGCCGAAACACGGCAGTTGGCTGAACGTCGCCGAGTGCGAGTTGAGCGTGCTGTCACGCCAGTGTCTGGATCGTCGGATCGCGGACATCGACACGCTGCGCATGGAAGTCAGCGCCTGGACGGACGCGCTCAATCGAACGAGTGAGCCAGTGCAGTGGCGCTTCACGGCCGCCGATGCCCGCATCAAGTTGCGTCATCTCTACCCAAAGCTTAGAGATTGACGGACTACTAGTTCAGTTCAGTTCAGTTCAGTTCAGTTCAGTTCAGTTCATCGAGCTTCCATGCCCTCTCCCTCCTGCTCAGACGCGGTAGGCGAACACCTTCGCCTGGAACGGCGCTCCTCCCTTTGGCGGCAGCGCCGGGACCGGTTCGGATCCTCCGGATCCTGCGCGTAGAGCACGCCTGCGAGAGGAGACCCTGATCTTGAGTTCAGCGTTGCACAGCCACCTTCATCAATGCAACATCCTTGATTTCATGAAGGGCCGAGGACTCCTGTTCCCGATCGGGGTACTCTGGCTGGTTCTTTGGGTGGGGTGGTCGGGCGCGGGATTGATGTTCTATCGGACCGTGGAACGAAGGCCGCTGCCCTCTCCTCCGGGACCGCCGGCAGGCCCCCTCGAAGACGAGGTGGCTACGATCGAGGTCGAACTGCTGCCGCCTGCTCACGATCCTCCGAAACCGCGGCGGCACGATGTGCTAAAGAGCCTGAGAGACCTGGGATTCGTCCCGGGATTCGTCATGCTGGCCTTGGCGATCTACGACCGGATCCGCGATTGGCTCCGAAGACGCCGAGAGCAGTCAGGCCCTGCCGAGGACCCCTGATTTTCAAATCGACCCAATCCCGTGGGAACGGCTTGTTCAATCTGAAAAGGTGTCACAATCTCGTCTTGCGAACATGGTCGAAACGGAATACGGTCCCTTCTCATGAAGTGGCACGAAGAATCCCGCGTCACACTCGGTGAGGCGGGGCAGCTATCGCCCTTGACAGGCCGAAGGCAAACAATCCACCGGCAGTGTGCCGGCCCTCCTTCGGACCTGTCAAGGGCTTCTCCGAAGGAGGGAGAACTATGTCTACGGACATCCAGCTCGTTCACACGTTCTACCGCTTGGCGATCCACCGGCCGCAAGCCTTTCGGGAGCAGCTGCTGAGATTCACGGCGCAGCGGATCGATCAGTTCCTGGCCTCTGTCGGCAGGCCGCCCGACCAGCAGCGACCGCATCCGAACGACGACCGGGACCACGGCAGGTACTGAACGATGCCCGTCGGCGTTTCTTCAAGACCAAGGTGGTCGCGACGATCATCGCCATGGTGCCGGTTGCCGGGGCCACATTCAGCGTCCTCGGCAATTTCGGGGACGCGAGGGACACAGTAACGGGCTGGCTCAAACCAGCGCCGCCGCCACGGATCGAACTCGAAAGACGCCCTGCGGCACCCAGGGAGATTGAACCTGTCCTCGGCCTGTCCTCTTCCCCGTCGGAGCCCGGAATGTCAGAAGTTCCCATTGAAGGGGCGTGGAGGGGTGAGTACGAGGGCATTACGCTCCTGCTTGGATTCATGGACGGGGAGATCCTCGCAGCAGTGCTCGACACCGGCCCCTACGAAGAGGTGGTAATGCATGGTGATCCGAGAAGATTCTACGTCATCGACGAAGAGGCGATGACGCTGAAGATGTCGTCGGCCCCGAACGCGGGCGCCGCCGTCGTCGAGGAGACGTGGCATTATCAGTTCTTGGACTGGAGTCGCCTGCATCTGGTGGTGATCGGCGGCGAAGGAGAACCAACGATTCTGAAGATGGTTCGTGAGCGCGTGCCATGTCCCCGACCGGACGACGACTGGGCCAGATTTCAAATGAACCCATGACCTGACGCTGGCGACATCGTAGTGGTAGTACCGAAGCATGCAGTCTGGGAAGTTCACCCTGTTCGCCGGGGCCGCCACCGGGGCATGAAGCCGGCAGCGCAGGCGTTGGCCGGTCAGGTGGCGGTGGTCACCGGTGCGGCTCAGGGGCTGGGGCGAGGCATCGCGGAGACCCTGGCCGCCAGGGGCGCCGCGGTGATCATCGCGGACCTGCAGCGAGAGAAGGCTGAGGCGGTCGCCGCAGCGATCGCCGGCGACGGGTTGACCGCGGCAGCAGCCCGCCTGGACGTGACGTCGACCGCCGAGGTGGACAGCTGCTTCGCCGAGGTGTGCAAGACGCGCGGGCGGCTCGACATCCTCGTGAACAGCGCCGGGTTGGGCCAGAACGTGGCGCCGGTCGTCGAGCTCAGCGACGAAGAGTGGGAGCGGGTGCTGAACGTGAACCTGAACGGCACGTTCAAGTGCTGCCGCGCGGCCGCACGGATCATGGAGCGCCAGGAGTCCGGCTGTATCGTCAACCTGGCGTCGATCAACGGCCAGAACCCGGCCGCGTGGGTCGCCGCGTATAACGTAGCCAAGGCCGGGGTAATCGGCTTCACGCGTTCGCTGGCGCTGGAGCTGGCCGCGTACGGCGTCCGCGTCAACGCGATCTGTCCGGGGCCGGTGTACACGGACTTCAACCGGAAGGTGATGGCGCAGCGGTGCGAGACGCTGGGGATCACGGAGAAGGAGATGATCGAGCGGATCCGGCAGGCGATTCCCTTGGGCCGTTGGGGCGAGCCCGAGGACATCGCCTTCGCGGTCGCCAACCTCTGCGACCAGAATTCCTCCTGGGTGACCGGCGAGGTACTGCGCATCTCAGGCGGCATGGAGGGCGTCGCCGCCGCGCCGCCCAGGCGGGCCGCGGGCTCGTGACGATCACGGCGGGCATCCGCCGGGTCGGCATCTGCGGCGTCGGCCAGATGGGCGCCGCGGCGGCCGTGGCCTTCAAGCGTGGCGGCTACGACGTCCTGGCGTGGGACCGGGACCCGGAGCGGCTCGCCGCGATCGAGGAGACGGCGGCGTCCCTGGAGGACTGGATGGAGCGCCACGTCGGCCCCGCTTTGCGGGCGGGGGGCGCGATCAGGCCTGCCGGGGAGCCGGCGGAGCTCGATCGGAGCGCCGACCTGATCATGGACGCCATCGTCGAAGACCTCGATCGCAAGGGGGAGCTGCTCCGCGGGTTCAGGGTCGCCAGGGAGCGCGGGGCGATCTTCATCAGCACCACCAGCGGCCTCCCGATCACGGAGCTGGGGCGCCGCGGCGCCTGCGCGCGGCTGCTGGCGGGCACGCACTTCTGGAACCCGCCCCACCTGATGCCCCTGGTCGAGGTGGTCCGCGGCGAAGGGACGCCGGACAGCGTGATGGATCGCGTGTGCGAGGTGATGACCTCGATCGGCAAGATCCCCGTGCGCGTCAACCGCGACGTCCCCGGTTTCATCGGCAACCGCATGCTGCACGCGCTCTGGCGCGAAGCGATCTACCTGGTGCAGGAAGGCGTCGCCACGGCCGAGGAGATCGACACGGTCGCGCGCCTGACGTTCGCGCTGCGGATGCCCGCACTCGGTCCGCTGGAGAACATGGACCTGGTGGGGCTCGACCTGATCGGCGCCATCCACGACTACCTGATGGAGGCCCTGTCGAACGACCGCGACACGCTCCCTGCGCTGCGCGACCGGATCGCCCGGGGCGAGCTCGGCGCCAAGAGCGGTGCCGGCTTCCACGACTGGTCCGGGTGCGACACATCCGAGGTGGCCGAACGCCGCGATCGGCAGATCGTGCGCCAGCTCGCCTACCTGCGGGAGACCGGCGGCCTGTGAGGCCTGCCGTGTTCGTGCCCGAGCCGATCGCCCCGTGCGGGATGGCGCTGCTGGAGGCGACGGTCCACTGCACGGCGCCCTGGGCAGAGGGAAGGATGCCGACCGATGCCGAAGTTGGGGAGATGCTGCGTGGCGCGGATGCCGTCATCGTGCGCCTGTTCAAGATCGGCGCCGCGGACCTGGAGCAGTGTCCGCGTTGAAGGTGATCGCCAAGCACGGCGTGGGCGTGGACAACATCGACTGCGACGCGGCCACCGCGCGCGGCATCCCGGTCGTCGTCACCCCGAAGGCGAACGCCAACTCGGTCGCCGAGCACACGATCGGCCTGATGCTGGCCCTGGCGCGACACGTCGTCCCGGCCTCCGTTGCCTTGCGTGAAGGGCGCTTCGCCGACCGTTCGCAGTTCATCGGCGTCGAGCTGGCGGGCAGGACGCTGGGCATCGTGGGCCTGGGCCGCATCGGCAGCCGCGTCGCGGAGATCGCTGCGACGGGCCTGGCGATGAACGTCTGCGGCTACGACCCCCACGTCGCGCCCGGCGCGTACTCGGGGCCGGCCGAACGAGTGGAGTCGCTCGACGAGTTGCTGGCCATGGCCGACTTCCTCACCTTCCACGTGGGGCTGACCGCGGAGACCCGCCGCCTGCTCGACGACCGGCGCCTGGCCCGGGTCAAGCCCGGCTGCCGTGTGCTCAACACCTCCCGCGGGGCCGTGATCGACGAGAGTGCGCTCGTGCGGGCCCTGGAGGAGGGCCGGATCGCCGGCGCGGCGCTCGACGTGTTCGAGGAGGAGCCGATCTCCGCCGATCATCTACTTTGCCGTGCGCCCAACGTGCTGCTGACGCCGCACATCGCGTCGTCGAGCCGCGAGTCGATGGACCGCATGGCCACTGACTGCGCGCAGGGCGTCCTGGATGTGCTACAGGGCCGACGGCCGGCCGACGTTGTCAATCCCGATGTCGTGTTACCTTGACGCCACAGTATGACAGCTCACGAAGACTTCCTGCGCCGCAACAGCCGTTCCCGCGACACGGTCGTCGCCGCGGTAGCTGACAATTGTCGCTTTGACGAACGAGCAGGCACCGAGCGCTGGAATCGGTTCGATGCCCTCCTTTCCGAGCTGGTGGAGGCGGGCGGCACGATTGATTGGAAGGACTGGGACGAGGCCAGTCGATTGCATCTGGATCAGTACTGCAATGTTCGAAGTCTGAGCGTGCCGGATGCGTTTCTTGATATCAATCGGAACGCTTGGCTGGACGCGCTGTCCGAGAACCAATCTCTGGTCCGTATCGAAACCCTCGCCCGACCCTTGCAGAGCAGCAACTTGGACCTTGGCAGTTTGATCGACCTGTTGCAGCGGGCTGACGATGGAGATGGCGACGCGGCCTCCGCCGTCCGCTCCTTTGTCGACGCGTGGAATCAACGCCGCATGACCGCCCGGCGTTTGCCGCATTCTACGACGAGGTGCAGCAAGAGGCGGACGACGATGATTGGCCGCACGCGCTTCGTGATCGCCGGGGGCTTGGGCACTACGGGTTCGCCGGCGGTACCGAACTGCCAGTGGCTCTGATGCGCTACTCCCTTGGGGACGTCTACTCCGCTCAGGCGCACCGGGGACGCTCTGCGGCCTGTGCCCTACCCACGGTCCTCGACGGTGGTATGCACAGGTTTTTCTTCCCGGTGCCGAAGGAGTATCCCTACGGCGCCACCGTGCACTTGGGCCCGGGCCGGGCGGACGCCCTCACCGCCGAAATCGTTCATTGCCGGATCGACTATCAGCGCACGCATCTGTACCGGCTTGGAACGATCACGCGACCCCATCGACTAACCGACGACCAACTGCGCGACGCCCGCGACCTGCACCTTCTCGCGTTGCGAGTCGAGTGCAGCCGCGATGACTTCTGCGAGACTCTCGCAGGGCGAACGTGACCGATCCATGGTTCGAGGCGTTTCGCCGCGATCTAATCAAGAATGCCCGCATTTGCCATATTTGTCCCCCATTTGGGTTACAGACAGATCGCCGACGACCGGATTACCGTCCTCCCTGAACGGTTCCACGGCTTGACATCACATTTCTGGCGTGAAACAAGACGCGGTACTGGAACATCGAGGTAGACGATGACGAACTCAAGGGAAATGCCCGTAAGGAGACGTGCGACAATAAGTGATGCATTCATATGAGCAAGTCCGCCAAGCCACGCTCCCGCAATCCATGGCAGAACCCGATGTCTTTTTCATACAAATAATCGGTCCATCTATTACAATACATACTTGCTTCAATCCCGTAAAATGTTGTCTACAGTGTCCAAGAGCCATGATATAGAGAGAAGTCCTATCCGTTCGTCAACGTAGAAGCGACTTCGCGACTACGCTCGACCGGTGGTCGGAACCGACCGCCACCACCTACCGCACGTAATATTGTATCGGTTATTTCGTCCTAAGGAGAACGAACATGAAGATGCGTAATATGATCGCAAAAGCAGGGATAGCGCTATGCGTGTTCCTGGTAATCGGCTGTGAGGAAACCACATCGACGCCGACAGAAAAGACGCCACCGATCGAGGAGCCCGGCAGCGGCCCAAGCCCTGAGCCGTGGGCGATACCAACCCCTCCATCTGACCTTGAACCCGGCTTATTCGCGTAGGAGTGGAGAAAAAGTAGGCGCGTCCGCCGATTT
>JAPPNY010000106.1:7143-13890 GCA_028818385.1 Spirochaetaceae bacterium | reverse complement strand
CAGCAAAGCGGGAATCTCAGCCTTTTTCCACCACCAGATCGCGGGCACTGACAGCCGTACCATGTCCGGCCCATTCGCTCGGCAGCCCGCGAATCGCCACGCGCGGCCGAATCAGGGCCCGCAGATCGCTGACCCAGCGTCTCGTCCGATCACGAGCGTCAACCGAGGTCCGCGCTCTCACCGATCCGCCCCGCGAACCCGTCTCGAATCCTCAATTCAGCCAACTTTCGGGCTGGAGCGCGAATAACCCGGGGTTATAGGCTCACGGCCAGCCTTGGATGTACTCCCCCTGGTTTCATCCCATCCCCGCGCCTCCGGTGCCTCCGGCCCCGTGACCCTCTCTCCCTTATCCGCGGTTTTCTCTCCGCGGCTTTGGTGGCTCCGGCTTCATCCGGGGTATCGAGGGGCTCGGCTGTTACGCGTCACTAACGCGGGTGTCCTCCGGGAGTATTCAGTTGGCCGCCTCCCGGCGTGGGGGCGGTGTAGATTAGGGGCGCCTCGTTCTTTCGTGTCGGTCCTCCATCATCTGCCGCCGCGATTGAATCCTGCGCCGCCCGGTCCTCCACGCCGGAGCGGGGTTTTCTTTCAGTACCCGTTACGCCGCCGACCTCTTCCGTCCGCCGTGCGCTTCCCACTGTTGAGATCGGCTTCCGTCCATCGGTAGCGGTTCCCCACGACGATCGGCGCCGGGAAGTCGCCCCGGCGGATCATCCGGAGTAGCGTCGTTCGGTGACACCGTATCCGCTTGCATACCTCGCTCGTGGTGTACTTGTGCATGCTCTCATCATAAGCACGGACCGCGACATCAGGCAACTATTTAGTCTCGATATAGCCTGCCATGTTTCGTCAATAATATAGGCCGGTAGAAGAAAACGCGCTTACGTTTTCCTCTACCGGCAGAAAATAACGGGAGGGTTATCTACGTCCGCGTGCAGTAGGCTCCCCACCGTTCCATAACTTCGCGCATCCGCTCGAATAGGTCCGAACGCTGGCAGGCACCCTCGACCCCTCGCACGACGTGACCGAGCGCCGCCTCCGCGACGGCCCGGTCAACGCCGACCTCCTCGGCCCGCGTCCGGAACGACGCCCGCGCCATCCCGTGCAACGTGGTCCCGGTGTCCAACTCCCGGAGTAGCGCCATGAGCACCGGACCGGCCACGGGATCGTCACCCCGCGCCCGAGGGAAGATCACGTCGCCTTGCCGAGCTTGCGAGCTTCGGCCAGCACGTCGAGCGCTTGCCGGCTCAACGGGATCCGGTGGTCCTTGCCGACCTTCGAGCGGGAGCCCGGCACCGTCCATGTGTCGCCGTCGATCTCCGACCACCGAGCTTGTCGAGCCTCCCCGCTCCGGGTCGCCGTCAGCGTCGCGAAGATGACCGCCAAGCGCGTCCCCCACCACGCCCGGTGTCCCCATTCCCATTACACCGCCCGGAGCACGTCGGCCACGTCAGCGTGCGCCACGGCCGCGTGGTGGACCTTCTCGCCGTTGCCGTTCTTCGGGAGCGCGGCCTTGATCGCCTCGGTGGGATCGTCCTCCCGGTGCCCTTGCGCGAGCGCGAACCGCAGCACCGTCGAGATCCTCACCCGTACCCGGTTCGCCGTCTCCGGCTTCGCGTGCCACAACGGGATCAGCACCTCCAGCACCGCCGCCGCGGTGATCCGGTTCACCGGCACGCCGAGGAGCGATCCGGCATGATCTCGAAGACTCGCCCGCCACCGTTGAACGCTTCGCCCGCCGTCCTTCCATCCCGGCTCCCGAATCGCGATCACCGCCTCGGAGATCGCGCCGAACGTCGGCACGCCGGAGCGTCGAGCCTGCACCCGTACCGCCTTCGGGTCGTCGCCGTTCTCCGCCGCGTCCCGGCGCCGCCGGGCGAGCTTGCGCGCCTCCGCGAGCGTCACGCCCTTGCCGCGCCTCCCGGCCTCGGACGCGACCGCCGGATCGAGCCCGATCTCGCGCCGCCGACCCTCGACCACGCCCCGCCAGATCCACGAGCGCGCGCCGCCCTCCAATCGCAGGATGAGCCCGTCCCGGTCGTGATGCTTCGTCACCCGCCGCCCGGCTCGTGGCCTCGCTCCGTCTGGGCGGCTGGTCAAGGAAGGGCTGGACCGCCACGACCCCGCCCGGCCGCCGCGGCGTGCCCGGCGCCCTGCCGGCAGCCACTCGGCGGGAGCTGCGCGTACTTCGGCGCCGGAGCGGGAGGCGCACACAACCGCCAACGACGCGACGCGGAACCGCCCAGCGATCCACGCCGGAACTGCGGCCTCGACAGCGGAGCCTGAGGCAGCAACGGCACTTCGACGCCGAAGACGCTGCGAGGCGCAAAGGCGCCGGCACGGTCGAAGCGCGAGCGTTACCCGCGGCCGACCGGCACCAACGCTTCAGGCTCCTCTATGCGGCCCATCACCGCCACCGCCACACCGAGCATCAGTCAGCGCGAGAACCTGCCGGCGAATCGTTGCAATGGGATCGCGGGTCGGGAACATCCGCCTCGTTTGTAGCATGGGGAGCAAGGCGCGTTCCGACCTGCGCGTGATCCTCATCGGAGGGTCCTCTCACGTAGGGAAGTCTACGCTCGCGAGATCGCTGGCCGACGCACTGGGCTGGCGCCTGCTCTCCACCGACCAGATGGCACGTCACCCCGGCCGACCGTGGCGATCGCCGCCGGAGAGGCTGCCGGATCATGTGGCCGAGCACTATCTCAGCCTGTCCGTCGACGAGCTGATCACGGACGTGCTCCGCCATTACCGGATCAACGTGTGGCCGAAGGTCCAGACGCTGATCCGATCAGCCATTGCCGAAGCATGTTCGGATCGATTGATTCTGGAGGGTTCCGCTTTGTGGCCGGAATCCGTAGCAAAGCTGAAACTAGATGGAACCGCTGCCGCGTGGCTTACGGCGGGTGACGAGATCTTCCGACACAGGATCCACCGCGAGAGTCGATATCACTCCAAGTCGACGATCGAACGGATGATGATACGCAAGTTCCTTGACCGGACCCTCGCCTACAACAAGCGGATGATCGACATCGTCGATCGCCATGGGTTCTGTCGTGTCGACGTGCGCCAATCCCGTGTCGAGGAGCTTGCCGATCGGTGCCTGGCCGGACTCAACAGGTAGCGGTGGGTTGCGTCATCATCGATAGATGGACGACCTCACCGACATCCGCGACCTGTACAACGCAGCCTGGGACGTCGAGGACGCCAGGCTCGAGCGTCATCGACTCGAAGCTGACATCACGTGGCGCTACCTGGACCGGCATCTGCCGCGCGCCGGCCGGCTCCTCGAGATCGGCTCCGGCACGGGGGCCTACACCTTTCCGTTGGCGCGACGCGGCTACCGGATCACGGCGATCGATCTTGCCGAGGAGCTCGTTGCCCGCTGTCAGGCGAAGGCGGACCAGCTTGGGCTCGGTGACCGCGTCGACTTCCGGGTCGGCGACGCACGCGACTTGAGTGACATCCCGAACGGCGAATTCGACGCCGTCCTGCTCATGGGTCCGCTCTACCACCTGGTCCACGAAGCCGATCGAATGGCGGCCTTGAAGTCGGCCCACGCCTGCCTGAAACCCGCGGGTGTGATCATCTCGGCCCTGATCTCGATGTTCGGCGTCCTTGGCAGGCTCATCAGGAGAGACCCCGCATGGATCGAGAACAAGGAGTGGGTCCGGTCGATCATGCAGAACGGTCACCGGCCGCATGACGCCCACAGAGGCGGCTTCCGAGGCCACTTCGTCCGAACGGACGAGGTCGCTCCCATGCATGAGGCCGCCGGATTCCGAACTGTTCGAATTGCCGGCGTCGAACCGGTCGTCGCGGCGTACGACGAAACGTACAACGCGCTCAACGGCACGCGGCGAGATCTCTGGCTCGATCTGCTGTTCGAGGTCAGTGGCGAGCCGAGCATGGTCGCTTCGTCCATCCACCTGCTCTACATCGGTCGAAGGGAGGGATGAGCCGCGACGGATTCGAACCGTCGACCCACAGCTTAAAAGGCTGTTGCTCTACCACCTGAGCTAGCGGCCCCGCACAACATATGACCCGCGGCAGCCGTCACGGTCAACGACTTCCCGACTCTGCTACGTGGCCTCCGCCGGAAGTGTGCCATCTCCGGTGCCCGACCCCGTGTCACCGCCCATCACACAGCGCCCGTTGAGCCTGCTGCCGCCCTCCATCACCAGCTCCGGGGTAGCCACGTCGCCCGTGACGTCCGCGGTCGAGTACAGCTCGACGCCGCGGCGGGCGATCACGTCGCCCTCGATCCTGCCCTTGCAGCGAAGCCGCTCCACCTCCACGCGTGCCGCCACCGTGGCGTGCTCGTCGACGTACAGCGTGCCGGAGACCGTGATCTTGCCGCTCAGGTCGCCCTTGACGATCAACGCCCGTTCGAAGCTCAGCTCCCCTGTGAACTGCACGTCCTCGCCCAGGATCGTATCGATCGTGCTCTCGTCGAATTCGGCGAGGTGCCGGGCCGACATCGCGCTTGCCACCCGGTCAGTCTGGCGCGTTGCCCGGTCCGCGACAAGGGCGGCCTGCGCTCCCGACGGGTACGGCGCTCGCCGCCTCGACGGCCGGGTATGCGCGGCTACCTGTCATCCGACGGATCGTCCAGCCGCCTGGCGATGTTGCGGAACGCCTCCTCCAGCCGGGCGCGCATCTCCACGGTGTGACGATTGAACCGCTGCAGATCGGCGAAGAGCTGCCACGGATCGTTGCAGGTCTGCTCCACGATGGACAGCAGCCGCTGGTAGCCAAGCGGCGCGATGCCGGACTCGCGCAGACGCATCTCGGCGAGAACGCGCCCGACGTAGTGGGTGACACCCTGGGTGAACGCCGCCTCCCGATCGTGCGCGTCCGCGTCCATCACGACCACGTGCAGCTCGAGCCCGGCGAAGAAGTGCTCCCACCGGGCCAGAGGTTCCCGGTCGATGCGGACCGGACAGAGCACCATCGGCAGGCCGGCGATCGTTTCACGGCCCGAATCCGGGCCGAACATGGGATGCGTGCCGAGGATCCGCGCGTCGTCCGGCAGCAGCTCGGCCATCAGCCGGCTCGGGTGGACCTTTACCGAGCAGGTGTCCATGACCGTGACACCCGCCGGCAACCTGTCACGGATCCGGCCGAGGACCTGCTCCATCGCCGAGATCGCGACGCACAGGATCAGCACCGGGCACTCCAGCAGCCGCTCCTCGGAGACCAGCTCGACGCCGGCCGGGGCGGAACGGCTGCGCCGGGAGTACGCCTTCACCTCCGCATGGTGCGCCAGGCGTTCCGCCCAGAAGGTCCCGAACCTGCCGAGGCCGTAGATGCCGAGCTCCATGCCGTTCACGATTCGCTCGATCGGCGCTCGACCAGCGCCGAGATCTGATTGCTGACCGCGACCAACTCGTCCGCGCCGAGCGTCTCCGCACGAACGCCCGCTTCCACGCCCATGTGCTGCACGACCGCCAGCAGGTCGCGCTTGCTCAGCGGGAACGGTGATTCCCGCAAAAGATTGTTGCGCAGCGTCTTGCGGCGGGCCGCAAACGCCGCACGGACCAACGCGAAGAACACGGCCGGGGCCCGGACTCGATCGGCGTCCACGCGCAAGTCCATGGTCACCACGCCGGACTGCACCTCCGGCGCCGGAAAGAACGACCCGGGCTGCAGCTCACCCCGATTGGCGACGGTATAGAACGCCTGGCAGATGGCGGAGAACGACGAGTAGGTGCGCGACCCCGCCGGCGCGCACATCCGGTCGACCACCTCTTTCTGCAGCGTGAACACCATGCGGCCGACCTGTGGCCCATGCTCCACCAGCGCGGCCACGATCGCAGCCCCGCTGCTGTACGGAAGATTGCCGGCAACCCGGCGCGGCGCGCCGTGTGCCGCGACGGCATGTTCGCGGGTGTCGAGGAAATCCCCGGCCACGACCCGCACGCTCGATCCCGCGAACTCGGACTCGAGGTGCCGCACCAGGCCATGGTCGCTCTCGAACGCCACGATGGCGGCGGCCAGCGGCGCGATCATCTCGGTCAATGCGCCCAGGCCCGCTCCGATCTCCCAGATCAACTCGTCGGGCTGGGCGTCGAGGAGCTCCACGATCTTGCGCCGCGCCCCGCGGTTGATCATGAAGTTCTGCCCCCAGCGCTTCTTCAGAGCGATGCCGGCGGCTTCCATCGCCTGCCTGATATCGGTGGGCGAGTCGTGATTCACGGGTCGTCGTTCATACGGAGATCCCGGGGATGGCGGCGCTGAGCGAAACCCCGGTGTCGAGGATGATAAACGCCAGATTGAGGAGCGCGCCAGCGGCCTCGGACGGAAACGACACCGTGAGCTGACCGGCGACGCCCATGCCGAGCGCGGCCACCAGGAAGACCGTCACGGCGGGCATCAGCAGGGGCGCGAGCAGCACCGACCCCGGGTAGAGAGCGCCAAACGTCGTCAGAACGAGCGGCGCCGTGGCGACCTGGGCACCGACCGAGCAGAGCACGGCCCCGCCGATCCAGCGGACCGGCCCCGGCGGCAGGCGGGCGGCGATCCGAGCACCGGCCAGCACGCCCAGCAGAGCCAGAAACGAGAGCTGGAACGAGAGCTGCGCAGCGGCGCCGGGCTCGACTGCCAGCAGCATGAGCGCGGCCAGCGCGATGATCGGCACGGGGCGCCGTTCGCGGTCGGTCACCGCCAGCAGCGATCCGACCGAGGCCATCATCGCCGCGCGGGCCAGCGCCGGGCCGCCGGTTGCGATCAGCGCATACGCCGCAGCGA
>JAPPNY010000106.1:0-7133 GCA_028818385.1 Spirochaetaceae bacterium | reverse complement strand
CGCCCCCCCCCCGCCCCCGCCCGCGCGGGGGCCCCCCCGGGGGGGGGGGGCTTCCCCCCCCCCCCACCCCCCCCCGCCCCGGGGGCCCCCCGGGGGGGCCCGCCCCCGCCGCGGCGCCAGCCGCATGAGCACGAGCACGCAGCCGTAGACGATGCCCACGTGGAGGCCGGACAGCGCCAGCAGGTGAGACGCACCGGCCCGCCTGAACCGATCGATGACGGCCTGGTCCAGGTACCGCCGGTCGCCGACCAGCACCGCCGTGGCCAGCCCGGCGGCCGGCCCGGCCCGCGCGAGCGCCGCCACGACCCGCTCCCGGAGCGACGCCCGCAGATGCCAGAAACGCGATCGAAACCCGTGTCGCTCCAGGTGCGACGGCCGCACGACCAGCCGCCCGCGCCAGCGCTCCGGCGGCGCTGCCAGCACGACCGACAGCACTTCTCCCCGGTGCACGGACTCCGCCTCCCGCAGAAACAGCTCCATTCGCTGGCGCGCGGTGGCCCGCAGAGCTCCGTCCGGACGGGAGACCGAGGAGACCTGGACCGCAAGCATCGTGCCGCCTCGCGCCAGGGGACGGCTGTCGTCCACCACCGCGCCGTGCAGCACCAGCGGCCCGGATGCGGCGAGCCCGACGTAGGCCGACCGCTCCTCCATCCGCATCCTCAGGACCCCGTTTGCCGCCAGCATCACCCCGACAAGGACAGCCGCGCCGCAGGCGCGCAGCGGCGGATGCGCCCCCACCGTCCCGCACGCCCAGAGAATGCCGCCGGCCACCGCCGCACCGGCGATGATCCCGATCGCCAGCGGCAGCACGGCCGGCGCCACGCTCAACGCACCCGCCGCGACTGCCGCGGCGACGAAGGACGGTCCCACCTCACCTACCGCAACGGCCGATCCGAACGTGGCGCTTGAGGTGGCCGCCGTCGGCCGGCGGTTTCCGGCGAAGGGGGGCGTTCGTATCATGTGCCCATGGGGGGAGCCGGAACGCGGGCGGCCGCGATCCTGGCCGCGGTGCTTTCGCTGGCGTTGTTCGGCTGTTCGGAGCGTGGCGACCCGCCCGGACCGGCCCGGGCGGTCGAAGCGGCGGATGCGCCCGCGGGCGGTTCCGCGCCGGCCGGGGCCCCCGCGGACACCGAAAAATCCGTCCTGGAGACGATGGCGGACCTGGGATTCGAGCCGGCCCGCAAGGAGGCGCGCGTCCCCTTCGAGCTGTCGGCGATGGACGGCACCACCCGCACCCTGGACGACTACGCGGGCAGCTACGTGCTGCTCAACTTCTGGGCGACCTGGTGCGCGCCGTGCCGGATCGAGATGCCGGCCCTGGAGCGGCTGCACCAGGAGCTCGCCGGCCGCGGCCTCCGGGTCGTCGGTGTCGACATCGGCGAGGAGACCGGCGACGTCCGGCGCTTCGTGGAGGAAACCGGCATCACCTTCGAGATCGTGATCGACCACGACCTGTCGACCGGACGCGTGTACGCAGCTCGATCGCTGCCGATGACCTACATACTCGATCCGGAGGGGACGATCGTCGCGCGGGCGATCGGCGTGCGCGACTGGGACTCCGAACCGATGCGCAGCATGTTCGCCGCCCTGGTCGAGGACGGTTGATGCCGGGGCAGGTTCCGTAGTATCAGTAGCCGCCGACGTTATGGGCCGTTGCTCCGTTGATCCGAGATCCGACCTCTCCGATGTATGACCACGGGCGACGCTGACAGCCACGGGCCCACCGCCACGCGCCCACCGGTCGACCTGTTTCAGAGGTGTCGCGACTATCAGGCGTGGTTCGACGACCAGGTCGGGCAGATCGGCTTCTACCCCTACTTCGCCGCCATTCAGGAAGTAAGGGGCACCACCGCGGTGATCGACGGCCGCGAGTTGTTGATGATCGGCTCCAACAACTACCTTGGGCTTTCCTGGGACCCGCGCGTCCGGGAGGCGGCGATCGCGGCGGTGAAGCGCTACGGCACGAGCTGCTCCGGTTCACGCTACCTGAACGGTACGCTCACCCTGCACGAGGAGTTGGAGGCGGACCTCGCCGACTTCGTCGGCAAGCAGGCCGCGCTCTGCTTCACCACCGGCTACCAGACCAACCTGGGCGCGATCTCCTCCCTGCTCGGCAAGAACGACCACGTCTTTTCCGACCGGGTGAACCACGCCTCGGTCATGGACGGCATCTTTCACGCTTCGGGTCTGCGCCTGGGCACCGTCAAGGTGCACCGCTACGCGCACAACAGCCCCGAGGAGCTGGATAGGGCGTTGAGCTCGGCACCGGCCGAGGCCGGGAAGCTGGTGGTCACCGACGGGGTGTTCAGCATGGAGGGGGACATCGTCCGCCTGGACGAGATGGCCGAGGTCGCCCGCCGGCACGGTGCGCGCATCTACCTGGACGAGGCGCACGCGATCGGCGTGACCGGACCCACCGGCCGCGGTACCGAGGAGCACTTCGGCCGGCCGCTCGCCGACCTGGTGATGTGCACCTTCTCCAAGTCGTTCGGCTCCATCGGCGGCTTCGTGGCGGGAGACCGCGACGTCGTGAACTACATCAAGCACCACGGCCGATCGCTGATCTTCAGCGCCAGCATGCCGCCGGCCAACCTGGCGGCCGCGGCGGCCGCGCTGAAGATCATGCGCGACGAGCCCGAGCACGCGCAACGCCTGCAACGGATCGCGGCGCGCATGATCCGCGAATACAAGGCCCTGGGCTTCAACGTCGACGTCGCCGAGACGCCGATCGTACCGCTGATCATCGGCGACGACCATCTGACGTTCCAGTTCTGGCACGCACTGTTCCAGGCTGGGATTTACGCCAACCCGGTGGTCAGCCCGGGCGTCCCGCCCGGCAAGGCGCTGATCCGAACCTCTTACATGGCGATCCACACCGATGAGGAACTGGATCGGGTGGTTGAGATCACCTCCACGGTGGGACGCCGCCTGGGGATCATCTGACGGTGAGCTTCCCGCCCGTCACGGAGTTGATCCCGCATCGGCCCCCCTTCCTGTTCCTGGACCGGCTGGAGCGGGCCGACGCCGACCTGATCGTCGGCTACAGGCGGTTCGCGCCCGATGAGCCGTTTTTCGCCGGCCACTTCCCGTCGTATCCGGTCGTGCCGGGGGTGCTGCTGGTCGAGTGTCTGGCCCAGTGCGGCGGCGCCGGCATCGCCGCGCAAAGTCACAGGGCGGCGCGTGACGGCGCCGGCTCGGTCCTGTTCCTGGCGTCGGTCGAAAAGGCCAGGTTCCGGCGGCAGGTACGACCCGGCGACGAGGTCCGGCTGGAGGTCGCAACCACGCGCAGCTCTCCCGCGATGATCCGCCAGAGCGGCAAGGCGTTCGTGGGCGAGGAACTGGCAGCGGAGGCGACGTGGCTCTGCCTGCGCGGATCCGCTGAAGCCGGAGCGTAGCCCCAAGACCGTCGCCCGAGGCTCCGGCCACGATCAGCCGAGGGTCAGCTCGATGCTCTTGAAGAACCGGTGCACGGGCCGGACCGAGTCGCGGTTGCCGTACGCCATGATCATCGGGAAGATGCCCGTCTCGCCGGCACTGTCGCGGATGAATGCCGCCGGAAGCGCGACCTCCAGCGTGGTGCCTCCGTCGGCCTCGCTCACCGCGTGGGCGGTCGCGACCGTATCGGCGACGTCGTGGTGCTTGTGACCCTTCCCCTCCTGCTCGGCGAAGAACACCGTCCCGTCCGCTTCGACGTAGCTGAACAGGATCCGCGCCCCGTCCATGACGTCGGACCCGAATCCGACGGCTACCCAGCCGGTGGTGGCCGCGACGGCCGCCGCGTGCAGCGTGTCGCCCACCAGCGCCAGGCTGATCACGATGCCGTCGTACTGCAGACTGACCCCGTACTCGCCCTCCGTGACGGCGCCGTCGACGACCGGCGCGGCCTCCTGCGCTACCAGGACGCCTGCATCCTCCGCCGCCGCCGCGGCCCCGTGATCGTCGTCGTGCGCGCCCGCGGCCCAGGCGAGGCCTGCCAACAGCAACACTGCCATCCAACGCATGGCGCCATGCTTACCGCAACCGGCCATCGCACGCAACCGCCGGCGCAGGGTTTCCACCCGTGGCTCCGGTAGTCGTCTACCTCACCGGCTACCGGCAGCACGCCGGCAAGACCGTCACCAGCCTGGGCATCATTTCCCAGCTCCGCCGCGTGCTGGACCCCGCGACGATCGGCTACATCAAGCCGGTGGGCCAGGAGGTATCCACGCTCCGCGACGGCATGCACGTGGACAAGGACGTGCAGCTTCTGTCGGTGTTCAGCTCCCTGCCCGGATTCGAGCCCCGGCACCTTTCGCCGGTCCGGTTCACGTCCGGGTTCACCCGCACCTACCTCGAGTCGGGAAATCGGGAGGCGCTGACCCGGACCCTGGAGCGCCGCATCCTCGAGTCCGTGGCATCGCTCGCCGACAAGAAGGTGATCATCGCCGAGGGCTCCGGACATCCGGGTGTCGGCGCCATAGCCGGGCTGTCCAACGCCGACGTGGGAAAGCTGCTCGATGCGGAGGTCGTGTTCCTGTCGGAGGGAGGCATCGGCCGCGCCATCGACACGCTGGAGGTCTACCTGTCGTACTTCCTGCACAAGGGATGCCGGGTGCGCGGCGTGATCTTCAACAAGCTGATCCCGGAGAAGATCCCCACCCTGCAGCGATACCTTACCGACGAAGCGCTCAACAGCCGGTTCCCGGGCTTCGGCGGCACGTTGCGCATCCTGGGGTTCATTCCGACCGTCCAGGACCTGCCGCAGCCGTCGATCGATCTGGTGCGAACCTCGCTGCGCCATACCGAGCCGATCGGCGATCCGCGCCATCCCACCTGGCAGCGTCCCTGCCGGACGATCCGCGTCATCTCGCTCCCCGCGCAGTTCCTGCGGCCCGCGCAGGCGATCCGCAGGCGCGACCTCGTGGTCATCAGCGCCAACTCCACGCCGCGGATCCGCAGCATCATCGCCTACCACCGGCAGCTCGGAGCCACGCGCGGGATCGGGGGGCTGGTGCTGACCTGCGACGAAGGCGAGTCGCTGGCCCCCGACCTGCGCGCCGAGATCATCGCCGCGGGCCTGCCCACCCTGCTGATCCGCGGTGACTCCGCGGCCATCGAGGCGCGCCTGTTCTCGCTCTACGAGAGCACCAAGCTGCAGGTCTACGACGTCGACAAGGTGCGCGAGGTCGAAGAGCTGTTCAGCGCCTCCTTCGACGTGTACCGCTTCCTGGAGGTTTTCGGCATCGAGTAGGCCTCCCGGTCTATGGTGTCGGCGGAGGGCAGCGAAGAGCGATGATCGCTACGGGACATTCAGAGCGTCCGCCAGAGTGGACACCATCTCGGTCGACGTGATGAACATCGCGACCGGCAACGCGTGGGAGGAATTCGTCGATCTGGACAAGCGCCAGCGCCGCGACTGCCGAAGGACGGACGCGCGCGCCGAAGCGCGGCCAACCGACCACCGTCGTCGAGATTGCGCAAGAATTGGGCCGCCGGACACACTGGACGGATGAAGCGCCGATGGAAGGTCGGAACCGTGCTCGGGTTCGCGGCCGTGGGTGCCGTCGTCGGGGCCGTATTGGGATCAAGTATCGGCATCGCCGCAAGAGGCGACGCCTACGCGGGAACGATCCCGCTGGCCGGCGCAGGAGCGCTGATCTGCGGGTTGATGGCCAGCATCGTCGTCGGCCATCGTCGATGGAAGACCGACAGATGATACCAGCGGTAACCGAGATTCATCGCCGACACTTGATGCGAGGTTCACAACACGACTCGACGGCCTGGAACCACGGCTGACGCCGTCAAGACAGGAGTGCCGATCTGACCGAGAGGCAGTCCGGGCATGGCTACCGACCGGTCTACGCCGCACGGTTCCGCGAACGAGCAAGGCTTGGCATGGGCTGCCGCCATCCGAAGGTTGACAATCCATGGCCCTGGATGAAGCGTGTTCCATCGGGGCCAGCAGCTTCCTGGCGGTCACCCTCAAGCGCGCTCGGCCGCACTCGGTCTCGTGGTCCTCACGGCGCACCCTACCGGTGGATGTTATCCTGCGGCTCATGTAGGCTCCGCGGCACGATGAAGACACGATGGGTTTCGTGGGTCGGGCTGGCGGCCTTTCTGGTGGTGCTGTCGGCATGTGAGCGGACTACGCCGGCCGCGGGCGCGGGCGAAACCGAGAGCACCAAGGCTATCGTTCGGGTGTTCACAATCGCACCGGGCGACGTGACGCTCTCGGCGGACGGGACTATCGGCACCGTCCTCTGGCCGATGGCGGAGCTAACGCAGGCGGTCTTCAACGACGGCGTGGTCGTCGCGCACTGGCGCTACCGGAGTTCGGCGAGCGGGTGGCGATCGCTGCCGGACGTGTTCCAGTGGTCCGACCGGGTGGTCGCGACAAAGGAGTTCGTCTACGCGCCGGGCTCGGTCGGTCTGCAGATCTCCTCAATCGATCCGACCAGTGCGAGAGCGGCGGTCGCCAACGCGGAAGGCGGCACGCAGCTACGTGTGGCCGTCTGGCCGGGATGAACCTCGCTCGCGGTAGGCTCTCCGGCATGGAACGGCCAAAGCGGAGGCGGCGCTAGTTCTTCAGCGACCGGTGCGGCTGCACGAAGTTGTAGGCGTACATGAACACTGCGACGGCCCCGACCTCCCGGACTCTCATCCTGATTGTCGCTCGCCATCCGCCTCGCCCAAGCCGATCCCAACGGTGACGACTCTCAGAGCCCGCGCCCCTATGCACCGCGACAGGGAGTGGGGAATCTTCAAGGCCCTGGCGAATGAGCTGACCCTCGACGCACCGGGCGAGAACTCGCTACCGTTTGTGTCGAACCAACGGCCCGGCTCCTCCGGGTCAGGAGTAACAACGCATGAAGAAGCTCGTTCCCGCGTTCCTCGCCCTGTGCGCGTTCGTCGTCGCATGTGAGAACACGACTCCTTCGGGCCCACCAAACGTCGCCGGCACATATGAAGGCGACCTGACCGTTACGCTCAAGGATCTCGGTTCATTCACCTTCCAGGCGGAAGTCGATGTGCAGCAGAGCGGCCGCCAAGTGGACATCATCGTGATCCTGAGCGCGCTTGGCCAGACGCTGGGTGCAGTGCGCAGGGCGATCCCACGCTGACAGAGGACTGGTGATCCTGTGAATGAGTCGATA
>JAPPNY010000228.1 GCA_028818385.1 Spirochaetaceae bacterium | reverse complement strand
GGTCCGGAGCTGGGGGAGCGGGTGCCACCGCCGCCGGGCGGGGGCTACGCCCCGGGGCAAGTACCGCGGGCGGACCTCCCCCGCGGGGGGGCCGGCCTGGCTGCCGCGGAGCGGCCGGTGATCGTCGTCGGACTGGGGCTGGAGCCGGCGGGCCCCTACGCGGAACTCCGCGCGTTCGCGGAGCGGATCGGCGCGCCGGTCCTCGCGGCTCCCAAGGCGAAGGGGGCGTTTCCGGCGTCGCATCCGCTCGGCTCGGAGACGATCGGGCTGACCCGCACCGACCCCGGCTACGACCTGATCGCGGAGGCGGATCGGGTGATCGCGGTCGGCATGGACGTGGTCGAGGTGGTGCTGCCGTGGTCGGTCGAGGCACCGGTGCTGTGGATCGCTCCCTGGCACGACAAGATCGGAGCAGCGACGGCCGAGCAGGCGCTGATCGGACCGCTCGGACCAACGCTCGCCGACCTGACGGAGCGGCTTCCGGAGTGCCGGAGCGACTGGGGTGTGGATCGCGCTGCCCATTACCGGCAATTGCGCCGGCGCCGCAGCCACGACGCCGGCGCCCGCTCATCTTCCGGCGTGCTCGCACCGCAGACCGTGCTGACCGAAGCGCAGGCGGTGCTGCCGGCAGACGCGGTGATCACGACCGACGTCGGCTCGCACAAGATCCTGGCGGCGCTGGAATGGGACGCGGAGCTGCCCAATCGCTACCTGGTCTCGAATGGCCTGTCCGCCATGGGGTTCGGGCCGGCGTCCGCGGCAGGCGCGGCGCTGACCGGCCATGAGCCGGTGCTCTGCCTGACCGGAGACGCGGGGCTGCTCATGTGCGCAGGCGGGCTCGCCACCCTGGCGCAGATCGAGACGCCCGTGCTGATGGTCGTGCTCGTCGACGGCGCCCTGGACCTGATCCGCGCCCACCAACGCCGCTCCGGTGCCCAGCCGTTCGGCACCGAGTTCCCGGCCCCCGACGTCGAGCGGATCGGCGCCGCGTTCGGACTGCCGGCGGTCACGGTCGACACCGCCGCCGGCCTGCGAGCGGAGCTTGCCCGCGGCGTGGAGCGTCGCGGCGCGTGCGTGATCGGAGTGCGGATCGACCCCGAGTGCTACCGGGGGTCTTTCTGACGAGCCGTTACGCGGCGCCTTCTCCCGGCTTGTCCGGCTGGTTGCGGGCGCCCCAGAACATCCCTTCGATGACTCCCTCGACCTTGGACAGCCGGTCGCCGATGTTGACCCGCGCGGTGAGCTCCCTGAAGCCGGCCTGCATCTCGTCCCGCAGCCTGCTTTCGATGCCTTTCAATCCCCCTCTCGACTGCTTCACCTCTCCGGCGCCTCCGCCCCTGACGGGATCCTACCGGCCGGCGGGCTCGATGTCACCGTGACGCGGCATCCGCAGGAAGTCGGCGCGTGTTCTATCGGTAACAGCGCGCGAGTTGGCGCTACCGCTTCACGGAGCAAGAACGTGCGGGATGGACCGCTTGTCCGCCCGATTACGTGTCCCGGGGCTCGAAGCCCAGGTCGACCAGCGGCTGCACCATCTTGCGCATGCGGGGATCGCCGCTTTCGATGAAGCTGCGCGGCGGCCGGAGCTCTCCTCCGGAGGCCTGGCGCTCCTTCAGCCACCCCTGCTGCTCGGCGCTGACCGGGTTGGCCATGAACGCGATGGCGAGCTGCACGCGCAGGCCGGGACCGCCGAAGGCGGCGTGCGGGATGTCCTCCGTGAACACCAGCACGTCGCCCAGGCTCGACTCAAGCGGGATGTGCGGCACCTCGTCCGGGCGCAGCCCCCACGGCCGGAACTGCTCCGTCGTGTTGCGGTTGCGCAGCGGCAGGTAGTAGTCCGGGGCCTGCGCCCAGCGCGGATCCACGAAGCGCAGGTAGTTGCGGTGCGCGCCGGGCACGACGCGCAGGCAGCCGTCATCCGCGGTCAGGTCGTCCAGGTACAGCGACACCTTGATGTGCGGGAGCCCCCACGTGACCACGCCGCTGCCGCCGTGCCAGGGGGTGTCGCCCACGTGACCGTGGCCCGCCGATCCCTCGTACACGAAGTCGTGGCCGAGGATCTTGCGGGGAATGTCCAGCAGCCGCTCGTCGGCAAGCAGCGCCGCGTGGCGCTCGCCGTGCTCGCAGATGCGGGCGACGTCCCTGCTCTGCGAGCCGTCGAAGTCCGGGAACTCCTCGAGCAGAAGGCGGTCGAACTCCTCGCGCAAGGCAGCCGCCTCCGCGCGGCTGAACAGCCCGCGTAGAGGCACGTAGCCAAAGGCGATAAAGTGCATCACGTGATCGTCATTCAACATTCCGAACCACCGGACAGCCATCCAGAGGACAGCTTCATGCACAACGTAGAGCAGCGGCACGGCTCTGTGAACCGTTCCCGCGGGAGCGGGTCGTGAGCGGTCCCATCGCGCTCGTGACCGGCGCCGGCAGCGGCGTGGGGCGCGCCACGGCGCTGACGCTGTGCGCGAACGGCTACACCGTCTACCTGTCGGGAAGGCGGGCAGCCGCGCTCCAGGAGACCGTGGAGCGGGCACGGAGCCCCGAACGGGCGATCGCCGTGCCGTCGGACGTGACGGACGCCGACGCGGTCGCGGCGCTGTTCGACCGTATCCGGCAGGACCACGGCCGGCTCGACCTGCTGTTCAACAACGCCGGCACGAACACGGCCGCGGTGCCCGCCGACGAGCTCGACGTCGACCAGTGGCGGATGGTGATCGACATCAACCTCACCGGCACCTTCCTGTGCACGCGGCAGGCGATGGCGCTGATGAAGAGCCAGCGCCCGCGCGGCGGCCGCATCGTCAACAACGGCTCGGTTTCGGCGCAGGTGCCGCGGCCGAACGCCGCCGCCTACACGGCCTCCAAGTTCGGGGTCGCCGGCCTGACCCGGTCCACCGCCCTGGACGGGCGCGCCTTCGACATCGCCTGCGGCCAGATCGACATCGGCAACGCGGCCACGGAGATGACCGAGCGGATGAACGACGGCGTGCTGCAGCCGGACGGGTCGGTGCGGCCAGAGCCGCGCATCGACGTCCAGAACGTGGCCGACGCCGTGCTCTACATGGCGTCGCTGCCGCTGAACGCGAACGTGCCGTTCATCACCGTGATGGCCACGGGAATGCCTCTGTTCGGGCGCGGGTAGGCGCCTCCGAACCGCCGGTCAGCGCGGCGGTTCGACGGTCGCCCCGCCCGAACACCGTCGCCGATGGCTCCGGTGTTCGCCCATCCCGGCCCTTTCCCGGGAGTCCGCCGCATCACCGCTGGCGCGGCGTTTCGACGGACTCCCAGGCTCCGGTTTCGGCTGAGTTCAGGCAGGCGTCGACGTAGCGCGCGGCGTGCACGCCGTCGTCGAGATCCGGATGCTCGCATGCGGCCCCCGGCGCTGCCGCCCGCTCGCGGAGCGCCGGCAGGACCCAGGTGCCGAAGCGGTTGACCCCGGGGTCGGTCGCCACCGTCTCCACGTGCGGCGTTCCTTCGCCCCGCAGCAGCTCGATCCGTCCAGTCGCCGAGTCGGCGGCGAGCGAGGCCGTCTCACCGTGAATCTCGAGCTCCGGCGACAGGCCGCCGCGCACCCGCGCCGACTCCGAGGTCATCAGCACGCCGGCCGCGCCTCCCGACAGCTCCACCAGCACCGTGCCGTGGTCCCAGGCGGAGGGGCGGCGCGCGTCGTCCGCCTCGGTGCGGGCCTGCGCCTCCAGCATGTCGAGCTCGCCCGCGTACGGCTTGGAGGACTCCAGCACCTGGCCGTGCGCCAGCACGCGCCGCGGCTCTTCGTCCAGCATCCAGCGCAGCACGTCGATCATGTGCACGCCCAGGTCGGCGACGGCTCCGGCGGTCGACACGGCCGCGTCGTCGCGCCACGTGAATGCGCTGCCCGCGGTGCGCGGCATGTGCCGGCGATAGGTGAACCAGCGCACGCGGCCGACCGCGCCACCGGCGATCAGCTCCCGCGCGCGTGCGAGCGGCGGCTCGTAGCGGCTCCAGAACGGCACGAAGTGGCCGAGCCCCCTGTCGCGGTACGCGTCCCGGATCGCCGCGGCCTCGGCTGCGGTACGCGCCACCGGTTTCTCACAGATCAGGTGCCTGCCGGCCGCGGCGCACGCCAGGGCCGGATCGACGTGCTGGTCATCGGGCGTCGCGATGAGCACCACCTCCACGTCGGGGTGATCCACGACCTCCCGCCAGTCGGTGGTGATCAGCCCGGCGCCGTCCTCGTCCCGCGCCCGCCGGAGCCGCTCGATGCGGCGCGCGCAGAGCGCGACGATACGCGCCTGCTCCGGAATCGCGCGCAGCTCGGCGCGGTACCTGCGGCCGATATTGCCGGTGGCGCCGATCACGCCCACGCCGAGCGGCCGCGCGGCGGCCATCAGTCGAAGGGCGCGATCGACCGCAGGTAGTCGGCGGTGCGGGCCGCGGCCTCGGCCGGGCCGCTCAGGCTGGCGAACGCCTGGTGCACGGTGACGTAGCCGTCGTAGCCGGCGTCGCCCAGCGCGGCCAGGATGGCGTCGAAGGGCAGCCCCGGCTCCCACATCGGCACGTGATCGAAGGGGACCGCTCCACGGCACCAGGTGCCCATGGAGTCGGCGCCCTGCGGATGGACGCGGTGGTTCTGCAGATAGACGTTGACGATGTGAGGGGCGAAGCGGCGGATGGTCGACGCTCCGTACTCCTGCCCGGCGTGGTCGAGGTTGGCCGGTTCGTAGATCAACCCGAAGTTGGGGCGGTCGATCGCGGCCAGCACGTCCAGCGACCGGTCCACCTCCTCGAAGAGGCTGCGCGTGTGGCACTGGTGCGCGAGGCGGAGGCCGCGCTCCGCCGCCTGATCAGCCGCTCGCTGCGCGTGCGGGATGTCCTCGTCTGATTTCATGCACATCCTCAACAGATCGCTGCCGAGCGACTCGGCCAGGTCGAGGTAGGGGCCGATGTCGCGCAGCGCTTCCGGTCCGCGCACGTCGTCGTTCTCCGGGATCGGGAAATCGCCGGTCACCATCGACACGGCCAGACCAGCCGCGTCCAGGGTCTGGCGCCCGCGGCGGACCTCTTCGGGCGGAGAGTGGGTGCCGAGCTGCGACGCGCGCATGCAGAGCGCGGCGTAACCGTTGTCGCACGCGATGCGGGCCAGATCGTCCAGGGAGGCGGTCGCCCGCCGCTTGTCCCCGAACCCCTCGGCCACCCGTACGGAGAGTGCCAGCTTCACGTTATCACCTCGTTCATGGTTTGTTGGAGTCGGCCTGTTACAAGCGGTCGCGCCGGTAGGCGAACGCCTGCTCCAGGATGCGCAGGCTGGTACCCCAGCGGCGGCTGCGGGTCGGGCCGCGGTTGAACTCGCGCGCGCTCGCGGAGAGCGAAAGCGTGACGATCTCGTCTTCCAGTCCGTCGACCTGCGTCTCATGGATCACGTCGCCGTTCGGAGCGACGGCCAGGACGGTGCCGACGTGGTTGGCCACCACCCCCGGCAGCCCCTCGGTGGCGGGGCCGACGACGTTGCAGATCAGCACGTACGCGTTCGCTTCGATGGCGCGGGCGCAGTGCTGGCGCTTCCAACCCGATTGCTGCAACTCGATCATCCCGCGCAGGAACCCGGCGTCGGGCTCGGCCGGCCATTCGCCGCGCCGCGCGGCGTGCGGCGCCAGGATCACGTCCACGTCGTGCAGGGCGTGCGCCAGGGACAACTCCTGGAAGTTGTTGTCGTAGCAGATCGTGATGCCGAACGACAGCTCGCCGATGTCGAAGCGCTCGACCGACTCGCCGCAGCCGAAGTAGACGTACTCGTCGCGGGACATGTGTATCTTGCGCTGCACGCCCAGATAGCGGCCGCGATCGGCGACCAGCATCGAGTTGTACACGGCGCCGCCCGACAGCTCGGCCATACCGCAGACCAGACAGAGGCCGTGACGCTCCGAGAGCGCCAGCAGCTCCCGGCTCATCGGCCCGTCCGGCACCGGCTCCGCGTTCCCGGCCATCAGGTCGTGGGCGCCGTGGCCGGTGAGCTGCAACTCCGGGCAGAGCAGGAGGCGCGCCCCGTCGCGCTCGGCGCGGGCGCAGGCGCCGCGCACCAACTCGATGTTCCGCTCCCGGTCGATCAGCACCGACCGCAGCGAGGCGAGGGTCACTCTCGTGTCGGTCACGCGGGCATGATACACGTGCCTGCGACGACGGGTAGCCGCGGCGCCGGGGATTCGCTATAGTCCGGTGCAGATGAGTTCCGCGGCGCCGGCTTCCGGCGCACAGGGGTGGGGCGCGGATGAAATCCGATCGCTTCGTGACGCCATGGCTCCGTACCGAAAGCCCTCGACCCTTCTCACGTGGTGGAACGTGGGCAACTCGGTGGTGCCGTTCCTCGCCTGCATGACCGCCGCGGCAATCGTGATGCCGATCTCCTATTGGCTGTGCCTGCCGTTCATGGTGCTGGCCGCCGGGTTCAACATCCGCAACTTCATCATCATGCACGACGCCGGCCACGGCACGCTGTTCCGCAGCCGCCGCATGAACGGCTTCGTCGGCCATCTCGCCGGAATCCTGGCGCTCACGCCGCTGCGCGACTGGTCGCACAACCACGCCATCCACCACGCCAGCTCCGGCGACCTCGACCGCCGCACCAACACCGACATCCAGACCATCACGGTGGCCGAGTATCGGAGCCGCTCACGATGGGCGCGCCTGGGTTACCGCGCATACCGCAATCCGCTGGTCCTGCTGCTGTTCGGTTGGATCTGGAGCTTCGTGCTCAACCATCGCCTGCCGCGCAAGATCACCAAGGGAAAGGGACGAAGCTCCCTGTTGCTCACCAACCTCGGGGTCGCGGCGATGATCGTGGCGATGCTGCTGTTCGCCGGGTGGCGGTACCTGGTGCTGGTATACCTGCCGATGATCGGGCTCGCCGGGCTGATCGGGGTCTGGCTCTTCTACATGCAGCATCAGTTCGAGGATGTGTACTGGCGCCGGCACGAAGACTGGAAATTCGTCCGGGCGGCCATGGACGGCGCCTCGTATCTCCGGCTGCCCGCGGTGCTGCAGTGGTTCACCGGCAACATCGGCTTCCACCACATCCATCACCTGGATCCCAGGATCCCCTATTACTACCTGCCACGATGCCACCGGTCACATCCGCTGATGGCGCGGGCGCCGGTTCTGACCCTGTTCGACACGATCAGGTGCTTCCGACAAAACCTCTACGACGAGGAAAGCGGCCGCATGGTGAGCTTCAGGAGTCTGAGCGGCAGCCCGGCCTGACCCAGAGACGTGGCTGATCCACGGCTGCCGTACACGCCGATCCTCGCCGCGTTGCCGCCGCTGGTGCCGTTCGTGGGACCGGAGGCTCTCGAACGCGAGCGGGGAGGGCCGTTCCGGGCCCGCTTGGGAGCGAACGAGAGCGCGTTCGGGATCTCGCCGGTCGCGCACCGGGCCGGCATCGCCGCGCTGGGACGGATGTCCTGGTACGCGGACCCGGAGAACCACGAACTGCGCGCGGCGCTGGCCGCCGCGAACGGGGTGGCGCCCGACAACATCGCCATCGCCATCGGCATCGACGACCTGCTCGGGCTGGCCGTGCGCGCGTTCGCCGCAGAGCGGGCGGCGGTGATGACCGCGGGCTCCTATCCCACCTTCGCCTTCCACGTCGCCGGCTACGGCGCCCGGCTGATCACCGTTCCTTACCGCGACGACCGGGTCGACCTGGACGGCCTGCTGGAGTCCGCCCTCGCCCACGACGCCACGCTGCTGTACGTGGCCAACCCCGACAACCCGGCCGGCACGTGGCGCGAGGCGGCCGACGTGGGGCGGCTCATCGAGCGGCTACCCCCCGGCGTCGTGCTGCTCCTGGACGAGGCGTACGCGGAGTTCGCACCTGCGGAGGCCATCCCGGCCGCCGGGCTGCCCGGTCCCAACGTGATGCGCCTGCGCACCTTCTCCAAGGCGCACGGCATGGCCGGCGGCCGCGTCGGCTACGCGATCTGCACCGCGGAGGCGTGGCAGGGGTTCGAGAAGATCCGCCACCACTACGGGATGAACCGCATCGCCCAGGAAGTCGCTCTGGCATCGCTGGGCGACCCGGACTTCATCGCCGGCGTGGTCGCGGCCGTTGAGGCCGGCCGCCGGGATTACGCGCGGATCGCCGCCGATCACGGCCTTGCCGCCCTCCCGTCCGGAACGAACTTCGTCAACTTCGACACCGGATCGGCGGCCCGCGCCGACGCGCTGCTCGATGCGCTGATCCGCCACGGCGTGTTCGTGCGCAAGGCGAAGGCGCCGCCGCTCGACCGCACCGTGCGCGTCACGGTGGGCCGGCCGGACGAGCGCGCCGTGCTGGCCGAGGTGCTGGGCGCCGCGCTCGCCGACGCCGACCGGTCCCTGCGCGGCTGACGACAGCGACCCGCGGGAGCACACGCGGGAGAAACGAAAGAACCGACGATCAGGCGAACACCGGCCGTGATAGGCTTGCCCGCGGTGACACCGCGGGGCGAAGGGCAGGGCGGCGCCGGTCAGGCGACGAAGGGTTCGCCGCGCGCGCTCGCCCGCTGTCTGCGCTTCCTGCGCCCGTACCGCTGGGCGATCACCGTGGCGACCTTCGCGCTGCTGGTCAGCTCGGCCGGCAACCTGGCGGTGCCGCTCGTGACGCAGCGGGTGGTCGACCGCGGCATCCTGGGTGGCGACTTCAACGTCGTCTGGATCGGGGCGCTCCTGGTCGTCGCGCTGGCGCTCGCCCGCGCCTTCTTCACCTACCTGCAGCAGCGGCGCGCCGCGCAGATCTCGCAGGGCGCGGCGTTCGACATCCGCAACGCCCTCAACGACAAGATCCAGGGACTGTCATTCAGCTTCCACGACCAGGCGGAGACCGGACAGCTCCTGACGCGGTCGACCAGCGACGTCGACCTGGTGCAGCAGTTCATCGGCGCCGGACTGCTGCACATCGTCAACGCCGTCGTGCTGCTGGCCGGCAGCGTAGCGTTCATCATCGCCACCAATGCGCGGCTGCTCGCCGTGTTCATCCCGATCCTGTGCGGGGTGGGAGCACTGTTCCTGGTCATGGGCAGGGTGGGGCGGCCGCTGTTCCGGCTGGCGCAGGATCGGCTGGCCGTCCTCAACGGGCGCCTGGAGCACAACATCGTGGGCATACGCGTGGTCCGCGCCTTCGCCCGCGAACCGCACGAGACCGAGCTCTTCGCCGCGGAGAACGACGAGGTGCGGGAGCTCAACCTCAAGGCCGGCCGCATCTTCGCCCTGTCCATCCCCCTGGTGTTCGCGATCCCGAACTTCGGCACGATCGTCGTCTCCTGGGCCGGCGGCATGGAGGTGCTGGGGGGCCAGCTCTCGATCGGAGAGCTGGTCGCGCTGCAGAGCTATCTGCTGCTGGCGATGATGCCGGTGACCCTGCTCGGGCAGATCATGATGGCGATCGCTCAGGCGTCGGCGGGCGCGGAGCGCATCCTGGAGATCCTGGACACGGCCGTCGAGGTCAAGGATGCCCCGGACGCCGTGCCGCTGCGGCGGGTGGACGGCTTCGTGACCTTCGACCGCGTCGGCTTTCGCTACACGCGCACCGGGGCGTACGCGCTTCAGGACGTGTCGTTCTCCACCACGCCGGGCCAGACGATCGCGCTGCTTGGCGGCACCGGATCGGGAAAGAGCTCGCTGGTGGGCTTGGTCCCGCGGTTCTACGACGTCTCGGAGGGCAGCGTACGGATCGACGGCACGGACGTGCGCGCGGTGCAGATCGAGTCGCTGCGCAGGCAGATCGGCATCGTCCTGCAGGACGCCAAGCTGCTGGGCGGCAGCGTCCGCCACAACATCAGTTACGGGCAGCCGGACGCCACCGACGCCGACATCGAAGCCGCCGCCCGCGCCGCGGCCGCGCACGAGTTCATCACCGAGTTGCCGGACGGCTACGACGCCGTCGTCGGCGAGCGGGGCATCAGGCTGTCCGGCGGCCAGCGGCAGCGCATCGCCATCGCCCGCGCCCTGCTGGTCGACCCTCGCATCCTGATCCTGGACGACTCCACCTCCAGCGTCGACTTCGCCACCGAGTCGGCGATCCGGGAACGCATGTCGGAACTGCGCCGCAACCGCCTGTCGTTCGTCATCGCCCAGCGCATCTCGAGCGTGCGCGAGGCGGACCTGATCGTCGTGCTCGACCAGGGCCGCATCGCCGCCCTCGGCACCCACGACGCGCTGCAGGAGGAGAGTCCCCTGTACGTGGAGATCTGCGCCTCACAGCTCGTCGACGACGTGGAAGCGCCGGCAGGCACATGATGATCGGCGGAGGGTTCACCGGATCCGGGGGAGCGATGCAGATCGGCGCCGAGCTGCAGAAGGCCGGCGACCGGCGGGGCACGCTGCGGCGGTTCAGCCAGTATCTCACCGGTTTTCGCCTGCCGATCACGGGCATCGTCCTGATGGTCGTCGTGGAGGTGGTGCTCACCTCCTACGCGCCGCGCATGCTGCAGGTGGCGGTCGACCGCATGGTCGCCTTCCTGGACGGCGGCCTGCCGCTGCCGGAGGCCCGCCGCGGCGTCGCCGTTGCGATGGTGATCGCGCTGGGGTTGTTCGTGGTGGGCTGGGCGTTCAACGCCGTGGCGCGCTGGCAGATGGTGGGCATCGGCCAGGGAATCCTGGCGAACATCCGGCGCGACGTGTTCGCCACGGTGCAGCGGCTGTCGCTGAGCTACTTCGACGCGATCCAGGCAGGTGACCTGGTGTCGCGCATGGCCAACGACACCAGCGTCATCGACCGCGTGTTGCGCATGGGTGCGATCCGCATGCTGCAGAGCTTCCTGCAGGTGGTCGGCATCCTGGTGGCGATGGTGGCGCTGAACTGGCGCATGGCCGCGGTGAGCTTCACCGTGCTGCCGGTGATGGTGTGGTTCACCTGGTACTTCTCGCGCAAGGCTCGCGTGGCCTTCCGGCGCACCCGGCAGACGATGGGGGTGGTGAGCTCCCACCTGGAGCGCAACATCACGGGCGTCCGCGAGATCCAGGCGTTCGGCCGCGAACGGGACAACGCCGGCGCGTTCCGGCGCGCCAATGCCGCCAACCGGGACGCCAACGTCAGCGCGGAGACGATCACCGCGGCGTTCGCGCCGACGCTGGACGTGCTGGCGGTGGTCGCCATCGCCGTGGTGCTGCTCTGGGGAGGCTTCCTGGCGGTGCGCGACCTGGTCACGATCGGCGTGCTGGTGGCGTTCATCCAGTACGTGCGCCGCTTCTTCATGCCGATGCGCTCCATCTCGGCCCTGTGGGCGAACATCCAGTCCGGGATCGCCGGCATGGAGCGCATCTTCGAGCTGCTGGACGACGAGCGCATCGCCGCCGAGCCGGCGGCGCCTGCCGCACTGCCCGAAGGCCCCGGGCGGGTGGAGCTGCGCGGCGTGTCGTTCGCCTACGTGCCGGACACGCCGGTCCTCCGCGACGTCGACCTGACGGTGGAGGCGGGGACGATGGCCGCGCTGGTGGGACCCACCGGCGCCGGCAAGACGACCATCCTGGCGCTCGTGCAGCGGCTCTACGACCCGACCGCCGGTCGCATCCTGCTCGACGGCCAGGACGTCGCGGATCTGCTGCGCAGCCAGGTGCGGCAGGTGCTGGGGGTGGTGACGCAGGAGCCGTACCTGTTCGCCGGGACCATCGCGGACAACATCCGCTACGGGCGCCTGCCGGCCACCGACGCCGAGGTACGGGAAGCGGCGGAACGGGCGCGGGCCGACGGATTCATTCGCGGGCTGCCGGACGGGTACGACACCGTCCTCACCGAGGGCGCGCGCAACCTGAGCCGCGGCCAGCAGCAGCTTCTGGCCATCGCGCGGGCGCTGATCGCCGACCCGCGCATCCTGATGCTCGACGAGGCGACCGCCAACATCGACACGCGTACCGAGCGGCTGATCCAGCAGGGCCTGGAAGAACTGCTCAGCGACCGGACCAGCATCGTGGTCGCCCACCGGTTGAGCACCGTGCAGGCGGCCGACCTGATCGCCGTGATCGACGACGGCCGCATCGTCCAGCAGGGGACCCACCAGGAGCTGGCCCGCCGGCGGGGGCTCTACCGCGACCTCTACCGCAGCCAGTTCAGTGCCGGCCGGAAGGCAGCCCGATGAAACGCGCGAAGTATCAGAAGGAGCTGCGGCGGCTGCAGGCGGAGCTGTTCAAGCTGCAGGAGTGGGTCGTGCAGCAGCAGCGGCGCGTGGTGGTGGTCTTCGAGGGGCGCGACGCCGCGGGCAAGGGCAGCGCCATCACGCGCATCACCGAGTCGCTGAACCCGCGCGTCTGCCGGGTCGCGGCGCTGGCCAAGCCGACCGAGCGCGAGCGCACGCAGTGGTACTTCCAGCGCTACGCCGCGCACCTGCCGTCAGCGGGCGAGGTCGTCCTGTTCGACCGGAGCTGGTACAACCGGGCCGGCGTGGAACGGGTGATGGGGTTCTGCACGGAACAGCAATACCAGGAGTTCCTCCGCTCCTGCCCGGAGTTCGAGAACATGCTGGTCCGCGACGGCATCGACCTGGTCAAGTACTGGTTCTCGGTCGGTCCCGACGTGCAGGCTCGCCGTTTCCAACGGCGGCTCGACAGTCAGGTGAAGCGCTGGAAGTTCAGCGACATGGACCTGCAGTCATACGTCAAGTGGGACGACTACTCCCATGCCAAGGACCGGATGATGGCTTACACCGACACCGACGCGTGCCCATGGTACGTGGTCAGGTCGGACAGCAAGCGGCGTGCGCGGCTCAACTGCATCCACCACCTGCTGAGCCTCTTTCCGTACCGCTACGAGTCGCCGGCCACCGTCGAGCTGCCGGAGCGGCAGATCGATCCCGATCCGGACCGGCCGCCGATCGACAGCCAGCGCTTCGTCCCGGACGTCTTCTGACGCTTACCCGGTCGCGCCCAGGCACTCGTTGAACGACGCCGCCAGGGTCCGCATCAGCTTGAAGTAGAGCTCCGGCCCGTCGTCGATGTCCGCGCCCAGCGGATCGATGGTCCCGGCGCGCGCCTGCGTGCCTTCGACGACCACGTCGACGATGCGCCGGTCGAACTGCGGCTCGGCGAACACGCAGACGCCCTCCAGCTCCCGCACGCGGTCGCGGATCTCCGTGACCCGCTGCACTCCCGGCGCGCGCTCGGGGTTGACCGTGATCGATCCGGCGGCGTTCAGGCCGAAGCGGTCCTCGAAGTAGCGGTAGGCGTCGTGCAGGACGATGAACGGCCTGTCCCGGATCGGGGCGAGCGAGGCGTCGAGCTCTTCGACCAGGTCCTCCAGCTCGTGGATGAGGTCATGCTCGTTGTCGTGATAGGTGGCCGCATTCGCCGGATCGACCTCTGACAGTGCGTCGGTGATCGCCTCCGCCATCACCGCGGCGTTCACGGGGTCGAGCCAGATGTGCATGTCGAACTCGCCATGCTCGTGGTCGCCGTGCTCGCCCTCGTCCTCGTCGTGCTCGTGCGCGTCCTCGTCATCTTCGTCGTGGTGGTCGTCCTCGCCATGGCCATGCGTGTGCATCTCGAACGCCCCGCCCTCGCGCAGCGACCAGAGGGTGATCCCCGGCACCCCGGAAAGCCGCACGACCAGCGCGCGGTCTCCGAGGTTGGCGATCGGCCCGGCCAGAGCCGTCTCCTTGCGCTCGTCGATCAGGAAGATGGCGTCGGCGTCCTCCAGCGCCTCGGCGTCGGACGGACGCATGCTGAAGGTGTGCGGGGAGGAGGCGCCGCGGATGATCAGGTGCGGCTCTCCCACGCCGTCCATGATCGCGCTCACCAGCGAGTGCACGGGCTTGATCGATGCGACGACGCGAATCGCTCCGGGAGCGGTCTCCTCCTCGCCCGAAGCCATCGCCGCGGCGGCGACCAGCGCGAAGAGCAGTACGAATACGGCGAGCCGAGGGTGCATGATAGAATCATCGTAACTATTCAGCCGTGGCGGACGGTCTGAGGCAGGGAGGGATCATGGGGCGGCCTTCGAAGACGGACCTGAGGGCGTCGAGCACGTTGCCGCCGTTCTTGCGGATCGTGGAGATATAGGCTCTGGTCCGGCAGAAGGCGGCTGCACCTTCAGCGCTGCGGAACGTGCCTGAGATCTTCTGCTGAACTTTCATCATGCGCAGGTCTCGTTCGGCCTGGTTGTTGGTGAACGGTACGCGAAAGTCGTACATGAAGGCGAGCACCGATCGCCAGCGGCCGGCCAACCGGAGCAGGA
>JAPPNY010000166.1 GCA_028818385.1 Spirochaetaceae bacterium | reverse complement strand
CCGCTGATCGAGGGTTCCGCCCCGACCAACGGACCCGAGCGTGGGATCGTCCTGAGCCAGCCATGGGAGGGGTGAAGAGGGTGAGGGTGTGCGGGTGGTGCTTGATCAGGTCGGTGCGGGCGTGCAGGGTCGCGAACCGCGGCTCGCCGATCTCGCCGCGCCCGATCGCCGCGCGCAGCCGCTTGAAGCCGTCGTGGTGTCGGCGCATGGCGCCCCAGTTGAAGGCGACGCCGTTCGCCTTCAGGGCATCGCGGATGCGGTCGGCCTCGGCCAGTGATGCGCAGAGCCCCTTTTCCGCGTAGATGCCGCGCACGCCGTGCTCGGCGGCGAAGACGATCGGCTCCGCGCGGGCGAAGCTGGGCGTGGTCACACTGACGAGATCCGGCTTCTCCCGCTCGATCATGGTCCGGTAGTCGAGGTAGGTGTTGGTGACGCCGAAGCGCTTCACGAAACGCTCCAGCCGCTCCTCGCCGCGGTTGGCGACGGCCACGACCTCCACCTCGTCGATGGCCGCGTAGGCGCTGAAGTGCCCGTACGGCCGGCTGAAGCTGTCCGGCGGAATCTCGTCCTCGATCAGTCCGCCCATGCGGCCGGTGCCGATGATCGCCGCGCGATAGGTCGCTCCCATCCTTATCTCCTTGTCACTCCAGGTCGTCGCCGGTTCGTGGCGTGCTGCGCACAGCGGCAGTATGCTGACACGTCATGCAGGACACCTACCGGGCCGTCCTCATCGGCTGCAGCCGCATGGGCGCCTTCATCGACCACGAGACCGGCAACCGGGATTATATCGTCCGTCCGTACTCGCATGCCGCCTCCTACCGCGCGTGCGAGCGCACGGAGCTGGTGGCGTGCTCGGACCTGCGGCCGGAGGTGATGGCGGAGGTCGGCAGGCAATACGGCATCCCGCCCGAGAAGCAGTACCTGGACTACCGGCGGATGGTCGACGCCGAGCGGCCGGACATCGTCAGCATCGCCACGCAGCCGGAGGGCCGGGCGGAGATCGCCGTCCACGCCGCCGAGCACGGCGCCCGCGCGATCTACTGCGAGAAGGCGATGGCCGCCTCCCTGGCGGAGGCGCAGGCGATGGTGGACGCGTGCGAGCGCCACGGCGTGGTCTTCAACCTGGGCACGCAGCGGCGCTGGCATCCCGGTTTCCGCACGATGCGGGACGTGATCGACGGAGGGCAATTGGGCGCCCTGCTCTCGGTCATCATCCAGGAGACCGCCGTGTTCGACGGGGCCAGCCACTACTTCGACAACCTGCTGTTTCTCGCAGGCGACCGCCGCGCGAGCTGGGTGCAGATGCAGCTTCGGGACGGCGACTGGACGCTGGACGGGGACCGGCTCACCGGGGACCCCGACGCCCACGGGGGGATCGGGTTCGAGAACGGGGTCGTAGCCTACGCCGTCCCTTCGGCGCAGGACGTGGCGTTCGAGGCGCGCTGCGCGGACGGAACCGTGCGCGTCACCCAGCAGCACGTGTACTCGATGCGCCGCCGGGTGCACCCGGGCCAGCGGCGCAGTCCGTTGGTCGACGTGCCGTTCCCGGAGTGGCAGCCGGTCAGCGCCAACCTGCGGCTGGTGCAGGACCTGGTCCGCTCGCTCGACACGGGCGAGCCGCCGGCCGGCGGGGTGCGGGTCGCGTACGCCGCCACCGAGCTGACGTTCGCGGCGATCGAGTCCCACCTGCGGGGAGGAGCGCGCGTGGACCTGCCGCTGACCGGCAGCACGGTGCGGCTCGAGCGCGACCGGGCGCCGCGGCAGCCTCGTTTCCAACCATAGGAGAGCGACGGACGCCGGACATGACGCTGATCAAAAGCCCACTCGGCGCGTGGCTTCCAGCCGGCGCACAACCTGGAAGGGCTGCCGCACCTGTGTGGTCCGTTTCGCGGTAGTATGCTGACACGCCATGAAGGACACGTACAAAGCCGTCCTCATCGGCTGCAGCCGCATGGGCGCCTTCATCGACAACGAAGTCGTCGACCGGGAATACATCGTGCCTCCGTATTCGCATGCTGCTTCCTATCGCGCCTGTGATCGCACGGACTTCGTGGCGTGCTCAGATCTGCGGCCGGAGGTGATGGCTGAGGTCGGCCGGCAGCACGGCATTCCCGCCGACAAGCAGTACCTCGACTACCGTGAGATGGTCGACGTCGAGCGGCCCGACATCGTCAGCATCGCCACGCAGCCGGAGGGCCGCGCCGAGATCGCGGTCTATGCGGCTGAGCACGGCGCCAAGGCGATCTACGCTGAGAAAGCGATGGCCGCCTCCATGGCGGATGCGGAGGCGATGGTAGAGGCGTGTGAACGGCACGGCGTGGTCTTCAATATCGGCACGCAGCGCCGCTGGCATCCCGGCTTTCAGAAGATTAAGGAGGTGCTCTCAGACGGACGGATCGGCACCCTGCGGACGATCCTGGTGCCGGCCAACAACCTGTTCAACGGCGCGAGCCACTATTTCGACAATCTCATGTACCTGGCAGGCGACCGCCCGGCCCGCTGGGTGCAGATGCAGCTCCTGGATGGCGACTGGAGGATCGAGGGTGATCGGCTCACCGAGGATCCGGCGGCGCATGGCGTCATCGCCTTCGACGGCGGGCTGCTGGTCTACGTCGTGGCGCCGGTGCACGAGAACGAGGTGCAGGCGCGCTGCGATGACGGTTCGGTACGGGCGACGCAGCAGCAGGAGTTCCTCTTGCGTCGCCGCGAGAGGCGCGGCGACCGGCGGGCCGGGTTCGTCGATGCGCCGTTCCCGCAGTGGCAGCCCGCCAGTGCCAACCTGCGGCTGGTGGAGGATCTGGTCCACGCGCTCGACACCGGCGAGCCGCCGGTCGGCGGCGTACGCGTCGCGTACGCGGCCACCGAGCTGATCTTCGCGGCGATCGAGTCGCACCTGCGGGGCGGGGCCAGGGTCGAGCTGCCGCTCACCGGCAGCACCGTGCGTCTGCACCGCGACCAGGCACCGCGGCAGCCCAGCTTTGAACCGCGGCGTAGCTGAAAGGGGGTCGAAGCGTCGCTCTGTAAATCATCCACGACACCGGTCGGAACCCCTCCGAAAACGTCAGAGACACCGGTGCCGTAGCGACGCACTGGTTGCAACGACCCCACCCGCCAAACATGTCCAAGTCCAGCCAAGGAAGGAACCTGTGGCGCCGGCTGGACACGGGCTGGGATCTGCCGGCTGTCCCCTCGCTGGCCGCCTCGCGTGCGCGCCGATCTGACCGATCCGGCGGACTCCTGGTATGCTGGATCGCAGGAACATGAACGACACATACCGGGCCGTCCTCATCGGCTGCAGCCGCATGGGCGCTTTCATCGACCACGAAGTAGGCGACCTGAAGTACATCGTCCATCCGTATTCGCATGCCGCGGTCTACACCGCGTGCGATCGTACCGACCTGGTGGCGTGCTCGGACCTGCGGCCCGAGGTGATGGCGGAGGTCGGCCGCCAGTACGGGGTCCCGCCCGAGAAGCAGTACCTGGACTACCGGGAGATGATCGAGGCGGAGCGGCCCGACATCGTCAGCATCGCCACGCAGCCGGAGGGCCGGGCGGAGATCGCCGTGCACGCCGCCGAGCACGGGGCCAAGGCGATCTACGCGGAGAAGGCGATGACCGCATCCATGGCGGAAGCCGATGCGATCGTGGAAGCGTGCGAGCGCAACGGCGTGGTCTTCAACCTGGGCACTCAGCGGCGCTGGCATCCCGGCTTTCACGCGATGCGTGGCGTGATCGACAGCGGGGAGCTGGGCGAGCTCCGCTCGGTCATCCTGCAGGCGAACCCCTTGTTCAACGGGTCCAGCCACTACTTCGACAACCTGCTGTTCCTCGTAGGCGACCGTCGCGCCTGCTGGGTGCAGATGCAGCTCCTGGACGGCGACTGGACGCTGGAGGGCGACCGGCTCACCGGGGACCCCGCCGCGATCGGCGGGATCGGGTTCGAGAACGGGGTCGTGGCATACACGATCCCGTCGGGGCGCGACTGTGAGTTCGAGGCGCGCTGCGCGGACGGAACGCTGCGCGTCACGAACCATCAGGAGTTCTCCATGCGCCGCCGGGAGCACCTCGGCCAGCAGCGCAGTCCGTTCGTCGACACGCCGTTCCCGGAGTGGCAGCCGATGAGCGCCAACCTGCGGCTGGTGCTGGATCTGGTCCGCTCGCTCGACACGGGCGAGCCGCCGATCGGCGGCGTGCGCGCGGCCCGCGCCGGCACCGAGCTGATCTTCGCGGCGATCGAGTCCCACCTGCGGGGCGGGGTGCGCGTGGAGCTGCCGCTGACCGGCAGTACCGTGCGGCTCGACCGCAACCGGGCGCCGCAGCAGCCCCGCTACCAGCCTTAGACTCAGGAGAACGAAGCATGTCCACCATCGACACCAAGGCATCGGACCGCCTCTTGCCCCAGGACGTGGAGTTCTACGAACGCGAGCTCGCCTCGTTCCTGCCGGATCGCGTCTTCGACGCACACACGCACCTGTGGCGCCGGCAGGACACGGGCTGGGACCTGCCCGGATGCCCCGATGACGTCGGGCTCGTGGAGTACCGGCAACTGATGGACGACCTGCATCCGGGGCGGCGCATGGCCGCGATGTTCATTCCGTCGGTGAGTCCGACCGGTGACGGACCGTTCACGGACCAGAACGCGTGGGTCGCGCGGGCGGTCGCCGCCGACGCGTCGTTCCGGGGCATCTTCTTCATCCGGCCCGAGGACGATCCGGAGTGGGTGCGGCAGGAGGTGCGGCGGCTGGGGCTGCACGGCCTGAAGTGCTACCACACCATGGCGCCGGTGACGCCGACGTGGGAGGCGGAGATACCGGACTTCCTGCCGGAGCGGCTGGTGCGGGTCGCGCACGAGGAGGGGTGGGTGATCACCCTGCACATGGTGCGCTCGCGGGCGGCGGCCGATGCGACCAACATCCGCTGGATCCGCCACTACTGCGAGCGCTACCCGGACATGACGCTGATCCTCGCCCACTCGGCGCGCGGCTTCCAGCCGGCGCACAACCTGGAGGGCCTGCCGCACCTCACCGGGCTCGACAACCTCTACTTCGACACCAGCGCCAACTGCGAGCCGATCGCCCACCAGGCGATCATCCGCATCGTCGGCCATGACAAGCTCATGTACGGCACCGACCTGCCGGTCTGCCACGGACGCGGCCGCCACGCCGGCGCGGCCGATGCCTTCCTCTGGCTGTACGAGGACTCGCCGGTCTGGGACGAGAAGCACATCGGCATTCGGCCGGTGCTGATCGGCCTGGAGCACCTGCGCTCGATCAAGTGGGCGTGCTGGTCGGAGCGGCTCGGCGACCAAGCCGTGGAGGGCATCTTCTGGAACAACGCCGCGCGCCTGTTCGGCGTCGAGTGAGGAAAGGCGCGTGAGATACCGCACGCTGGGCCGTACCGGCATGTCCGTCAGCGAGGTCAGCCTGGGCGGCGCCTACCTGAAGGGGCCCGATCCCGGGCGCTACGAAGAGAACGCGGCGGCCGTCGTGCGGCGCGCGGCGGAGTTGGGCATCAACTACCTCGACACCGCGCCGGGGTACCGGCCCAGCGAGGAGCTGCTGGGACCGGCCCTGCAGCAGGCGGGCCGGCCGTTCCACGTGGCGACCAAGGTCGGGTTCGTGCCCGAGGACTTCGACTTCCGTCGCGACAGCGTGGTGGCCAGCCTGGAGGCGAGCCTGCGCAAGCTGCGCATCGACCGGCTGGCCGTGGCGCAGATCCACGAGGTCAACCTGGTCGGCTGGGAGCGCATCATGGAGCCGGGCGGGGCGCTGGACGGCCTGCGCGCGGCCCGCGGCGCCGGGCTCTGCGAGGCGATCGGCATCACCGGGCGGGCGATTCCGCTGCTGGCCAGGCTGGCCGGGACCGGCGAGTTCGACACCGTGCTGGTCTACCACGACTACCACCCGTGCGCGCAGAAAGCGCGGCAGGAGGTCATCCCCGCTGCGGCGAAGCAGGACATGGGCATCGTCGTCGGCACGCCGTTGGGCGCGCTGTTCGGCCACGAAGCGAAGCGCGCCCAGACGCTGGCGGCGCTGTCCGACCGCGAGCGGGGCTCCGCCGAGTGCGTGATCGAGCGGCTGCGGCGGGAGCCGGGGACGCTCGCCCAGCACGCCTTTCGCTATATCATGGCCGACGAGGCGGTGAGCACGGTGTCGAGCGGGGCGGCGGACGTGGAGCAGCTCGAGGACGTGGCGGGGGCCTCGGCGATGGGCGCGATGCCGGCGGAGTTGGTCGCGGAGCTGGAGCTCCTGGGGGCGGAGAGATGAGTCAGGACGAGGTGACTCGGGACGAGATCTACCGGGGGCTCTGGGACACCGGCCTGCACGACGGCGACGTGGTGCTCGTCCACTCGGCCATGCGGACGCTGGGCCGCGTTCAGGGAGGCGCCGACACCGTAGTCTCGGCGCTGCTGGACGTGATCGGCGAGCGCGGCACGCTGGTGGTGCCGACCTTCACCTTCATTCACGAGGTGGAGGACGACCCGGTCATCGACCCGCGGAGCGACCGGTCCGAGATGGGGGCCATCACCGAGGCGGCCCGCACCCACCCCCGGGCGCTGCGCAGCACCGCGTACCGGCACAGCTTCGCGGCCATCGGCCGCCGTGCCGAGGTGCTCGCCGGGGTGGACCCGGCGCTTTCCGTGTTCGACCTGCGCTCCGCCTTCGGGGTCATGCTGGCCCTGAACACGCAGGTCCTGATGCTGGGCATGACCTACGGGAGCTGCACGAGCTTCCACTTCGCCGAGTGGCTGTGCGAGGTGCCCTACCGGCGCGTCATCCCGCTCGGCGTCAAGGTCCGGCGGGCCGACGGCACGGTGGTGCCGCAGGCCATGACCGATTACCAGCCGCACTCCTACACCGGCACGCGCCGCCCCGACTTCCACCGCATGGGCCGCATGCTGGAGGAGCGGAAGCTGGTCGGCATCGCCGCGGTCGGCAATGCGGTCGCCCGGCGCTTCGCCATGCGCGACCTGATCGACCTGGCGCAGTCCGAGGCGGAGAAGGACTACAATGTGTTCCGCACTCCCGAGGGTGGAGCGGTCCACGGCACGCCCCTCGACTCCGGCACGACGGTGCTCAGCCCGGAGATGCCGGACGCGGCGGGACGCCCCGACCGCTACCAGTGGAGCGTGGTCGACGAGTCGCGGTTGAAGCTGCCGGATGTTCTCCAGGAGGGGCACACATGTCCATGATCACCTTTGAATGTCCTGATGACATTCTGCGAAGCCTCAGCGAAACGCCCGAACACTTTGCTGACGAGTGCCGTCTGCTGATAGCGGCAAAAACTGTTTGAACTCGGGCACTTGTCCTCGGGGCAAGCCGCCCGTCTTGCCGGTTTGGAACGCGCGTGTCATTCCTGGATGCCTTGAAGTGCTACAAGGTATCCGCCATCAATCTGTCCTCAGAAGTGCTGGCGCAAGATCTCTCCCATGCCAGGAACCTGTAGGGTCGATACATCGCCACTACTCTATCTCTTCCGTATCGGAAAGCTGCCTCTGCTTCGTCGTCACTACTAAAGGGTGCTGGTGCCCCAGGCGGTAGTCGCCGAGTTGGAAAGTGGAAGAGCGCAAGGTGTTGAGGTGCCGGGCGTCTCCGATTTTCCTTGGATCGAGATTCGAGAAACAGAGCTTCGACCGGTATCCGCAGCGGTCGCTGCACTCGGTAATGGTGAGCGGGAAGTGATTCTGCTTGCGCTTGATCACCATGCTGACTGGGTGATTCTGGATGATCTCGAGGCCAGACGTCAGGCCGAGGAATGTGGTCTTCAGGTCATCGGCACTGTCGGCCTGTTGGTTTCTGCCAAACAGAAGAACATGATCGCATCCGTAGGCACCTGTCTCAGTGCCCTTGAGAACGCCGGTATGTGGCTGTCCGAAGACCTGAAGCGAACCGTGCTCGAATCGGCTGATGAACTCTGAACTCACGGCCTGGAGCGATCCGGCAAGCGGAGGTCCGTTCGGCAGGCCGCTCAGTCGTGGTCGTGGTCGTGGCGGTGGTGGACGTCGGGCACGTGCGGGTGCGCGTGCTCCAACTCGTCGTGCGCGTGGCGATGCACGTGGCCCAGCCATGCCGGGCGCCCCGGATGCGTGTGCCCGTGGTGGCCGTCGGTGTGGCGATGCCAGTGCTCGTGCTCGGCAGCCGGGTGGTGGTGCCGGTGAGCGTGTCCCTCCCGCAGCAGCACGCCCAATCCCGCCAGCAAGACGCCGATCGAGATGATCTGCAGCGCGGTCATCCGTTCGCCCAGCACGATCACGGCGATCAGCACGCCGAAGAACGGCGCAGCGGAGAACACGAGCTGCCCGCGCGTGGCGCCGATGTTCTGCGCGGCGGCGATGTACAGCACGATGCTCGCCCCGTAGGCGGCGCTCCCCAGCAGCAGCGCACCGGCGGCGGTGAGCGGAGTCGCGCTCCACGGCGCCACGGCCAGGCCGATCACGAGGTTCGTCGTGCCCGCCGCAAGGCCCTTCCAGAAGGTGGTTTCCTTCGGCGCGAGGCCGTCGATCAGCGACGTGAAGTGGTTGTCGAACCCCCAGCAGGCGCAGGCCAGCGCGACCAGCAGCGCCGGCAGGAAGCCGGCGGGCCCGCCGTCCCAGGACAGGAGCAGCGCAGCCGTTACCACCAGAGCCGCGCCCAGCCACGCCCGGCCCGAGAGCTGATCGCGAAAGAACAGGGCCCCCAGAACGGCGGTCGCGACCAGCTCCAGGTTGAGCCAGAGGGAAACGGACGCAGCCGCGGCCACCCGCAGGCCGAACAGCAGCAGGACGGGACCGGCGATGCCGCCGAGCAGCACGGCCCCCAGGAGCCGCCGGCCGTTCCCCGCGTCGAGTCGCCTGACCCGCTGCACGAGGTGCCGGCGCACGGCGAACGGCGCCATGCCCACGGCGGCGCCCAGGTAGAGCAGGCCGGCGAGCTGAAAGGGGCTGACGTGATCCAGGAGCAGCTTGCTCAGCGGCGTCGATGCTCCGAACAGCAGCGCCGAGACCAGCGCGATTCCCACCCAGAGTGCCATGTCCGGTATGATACGAAGATGTCGGGGACCTGGGGCGTACGCAATCTGATCGCCATCTCCTTCCTGCTGGCGCTCGCGTCATGTGCGGTGACGCCGCCGACCCCGACAGCGTCGCTTTCCACGGCAGAAACGTTCGCTCATGCCCAGGAGGCCGCGCCCGTAATCTCGTCGATCTTCTTCGGCTCCTCCCCAGCTCGGGGTGACACGTATGAGCTTGGCGAGACGGTTGTGGTGTTCGTCCAGTTCGACGGACCGGTGGAGACAACCGATCACGGCGAGTTTCAAGTGGCGCTGACGATCGGGGCGGAGACGCAGTACGCGACCTTGGTCGGATGGAGAAGCGACCATCGGTACCGCTTCGAGTACACCGTGCAGGAGCCTGACCGCGATGAGGACGGCATCAGCATCCCGGCCAATGCCATTCTACTCAGCGGCGGAACCATCACCGCCCCCGACGGCACGACCGACGTAGATCTCACGCATGGGGTCGTAGCTGCCGACGCCGGCCGCAAAGTGAACGGCAGCCTGACATCGCCGCCGGCGGTGACAAGCATCGAATTCGTTTCGGCCCCCAAGGGTAACGCCTATGCCGCAGGGGAAGCCGTTGAAGTGGCTGTCGAGTTCGACAGGGTCGTGACGGTGACCGGCAATCCCCAGGTGGCGCTGACCATCGGGACCGAGACGCGGCACGCGGCTCACTCCGCGTGGTGGCGAGACGACTATCTCATCTTCTTCAGCTACAAAGTGCAGGGGGATGATCGCGATGAGGACGGGATCAGCATCCCGGCCAACGCGCTGATCCTCAACGGCGGGACCATCACGGCGACGGACGGCACGACCGATGCTGACCTGACGCACGTGCCGGTAGGCCCGGAACGCGACAGGAGGGTTGACGGCGGCAGCGATGTCACGCCACCGCGGGTGAAAGCCATTATCTTCGACACCTCCCCAGCTCGGGGTGACACGTACGAGCTGGGGGAGAAGGTTGAAGTGGATGTCCAGTTCGACGGACCGGTGGAGGCATCCGGCGATCTCCAGGTGGCGCTGACGATCGGGACGGAGACGCGGTACGCGCCCCTGTTCTCAGGAACCATCGGCCGTCAATGGTACTACTTCCAATACACCGTGCAGGAGGATGATCGTGACGAGGACGGCATCAGCATCCCGGCCAACGCGCTGACCCTCATCAGCGGAACCGTCACCGACCCCAGCGGCACGGTGGACGCAGATCTCACGCACGGGGCGGTAGCCGCCGACGCCGGCCGCAAGGTGAACGGCAGCCTGACATCCCCGCCGGCAGTGAAGCGCGTATATCTCTTCTCGTCCCCCCCGACGAAGGGTGACATCTACGGACCGGGGGAAACCGTCCGGGTGGGAGTCAGGTTCGACAGGGTAGTGACGGTGACCGGCAATCCCCAGGTGGCGCTGACCATCGGGACCGAGACGCGGCACGCGGCCTACTCCGCTTCTTTCGACCGCTCAACCATCGCCTTCGCGTACGTCGTGCAGGAAGGGGACCGTGATGAGGACGGCATCAGCATCCCGGCCAACGCCCTGATCCTCAACGGCGGAACGATCAAGTTCGGTGCCGACAGCACGATCGACGCTGATCTGACCCATGCCGCGGTCGCCCGGGACCCCACCCGCAAGGTGAGCGGCAGCACGGCCAGCCCATGAACGTCCCCACCCTCACCGGCGGCCGGTAGAGAGCACCTGCACCGTCGTGCTGGTGAACAGCGAGCCATCGGCCTCGCTGACGTCCCGAATCTCGATGCGAACAGGACCGGCGGCATCGGTGAGCGCCAAGGTGATCGATTTCGCGAACGTGCCGGGATCACCGAGATCGCCCTCCACCATGATCCATCCCCGCTCGATCACGACGCCTCCCTCGCTGTAGACGCGATAGGTCAGGTTGTTCTCGAACGGAACCGTGCTGATCCACCCGCGCACCTCGACACTCGAGCCCACGGGCGCGCCGCTGAGCGGCGCCTCAAGCACGATCTGCGGTTGTACCGGCCGCCGAGTCGCCTCCGCCGCTTCGAGCAGGATCGGTATCGAAGCTCGAGCCAGCGCCGAGCCATCGCCTGAGTCCACGTCAACGATCTCGATGTGCCCGGGTCCCGCGTCGCCCGCCAGGAAGTTGACCGGTGCGGCGAACGTGCCGAGCGTGCCCGAGTCCGCGTCGACGGGGATCCTGCCCATACCGATCACACCGCCGCGAGCGTCGTGCACCAGGTAGGCCAGGCCATCGGCGGACGGGTGCGTCGTACTTCCCCGAACCTCGACGCCGGTCGCGATCGTCTCCCCCGGCAGGGGAGACGCGATCACGAGGGCCCGAGTCGGTGCCAGTCGGCCCGCGCTCAACGCGAACGCGCGGCTGGTATCGATCGATGGGCAACACAACCCGTCGCCCGGACCGTGTGCGTCCATCGTCGCGAAGATGCGGCCGCCCGAGATGGCGATGCTCCTCACGTTCACGCGATCACCCAGGTACTCGCGTCCCGCCTGAACCGGTGTGCCTTCGCGGTCGCGCAGCGCGAGCAAGTGGATGAACGTGCCGCTCCCGCCGGTGTTGACGAAGACGACGACAGCCGCGTCGGCGACATCGTCGCCGTCCAGGTCGCCAAAGGCGACAAGATCGCCGACCAGGCCGGCTTCCACCCGCTCCGTCGCACCAGCGCCATACCGGATCGATCCCTGCCCGTCCCGGAATCGAATCGGGGTCTCCTGGTCGCCGAGCAGCGGCAGCCGGTAGTGGCCGTCACGAAGCTGATCGAGCGTGAGCCGATGCGGCTCACCGCCCGCGGGCGCGGCGGTGTGTTGCTGAGCCCAGGTCTGCGCTGAGACCACGAGCAAGCCGAGCGTGAGAAGCGCGAGCGCGAATCCCGTCTGCACGCGTGAGAATCCGATGTTCACCGCTCAGATCAGCCAGGGTCGGCGATGATCTCGAAGGCGAACAGGCTGGCGGATCTCATCCTGAAGCGCAGAGTGACCGGCTGCCCCTGGCGGTGGCCCAGGTCTTCGCCGGTCTTCCAGGCGACGATGCGGTCGGTCTCATCTCCCGCCAGGGGAACGCAGTCCGCAAAGCTGCGGCCCGGCAGTGCCTTGCTGTGGCCGCCCGACCTGCGGCTCTCGGCGGCCTCCACCCGGACCTCTCCTCCCTGGGTCGTGCGGTAGTTGAGGCGGAGCCTGCGGCCGTCGAACAGCAGGGGTAGCGTGGTGAACCTCCCGGCCTCTTCGGCGATGAGCGCCGTGATCCTCTCTTTTGTCCAGAGCGCATAGGCTCTCTTCATCGCGTCCCAGGTGTGCCGGTTCCTGGGGTACTTGTGAGGGTAGCGCGCGCCACCATAGGGCAAGCCGACCTTGCCCCCTGGAAGCGGGACCAGGTCGATGCTCGCCGTGACGAAGCCGGCGTCCCAAGCCCTCGGATCGCCCTCCGGAAGAATGGAACCGCCGGGAATCCGGGTCCAGCTCACCGTGTCGATGCTGCTGAAGGCACGGATGTCGGACGAGTCGTCGGCGTGATGGTAGAGGGCGGGAAACAGGAAGTGGTGGTCGGTGGTGCCGGGATACCGGGTCTTGCCGTTCGTGTACCAGTCGTCCGACGGATGCAGGTCGGCGCCGGGATGGATGATCGTCTCCGCCAGCGGCCAATGCCTGAAGTCCCCGGTTTCCGACCGGCCGATGCTTCGCCGTCCGTCGTACCATTGGGTCTTCAGAAACCAGACGTAGCTCTGACGATTCGTGTCGTAGGAGACGACGTTCTGCGAGTCGCTGTAGAGGATCATGAGCGGATGGCGCAGGACCCTCCAGTGGAAACCGTCGGGAGACACGGCCCCGTACCTGGCCAGCCGGATGAGCGGCGTGCCGTCCGGTCCGTCGAAGGACAACGCCGTCGGATCGAAGCCTTCCGCGTGGCTCTCCGCGAACTCCTGCAGCACCTCCTGCCGGTGCCGGGCGAACTCGGGCCGGGTGGAGCGTCCTTGCAACACCATCTTGAACCGTTCGCTCTCCGGGGCGACGGGATCCTCGAACACTCCCGGAAAGGGGCCCCACGCCTCGACATCCGGGCAGTCGGACAGGTCGAACGTGCATGCCGTTCTGTTGCGCCAGGAGTAGCCGTCGTCCGACTCCGCGTGAAACACGCCGCCATCAAGCAGGCTGGAGTAGGGAGCCCCGAGAGGTATGGGCCGGTACCAGGTCCGATACGAGCCCTGTGAATGGTGGACTTGGCCGGGCGGTTCATGATTCGGGACCGGGTCGCTGCGTTCCGCTGTGCAGACCGAGATGCGGATACCCTCTGGTACGTCGTAGGGGACCATCACGGCGTCGATCGGCTCGACGGTGAGCTCATCGTGTTCGTCCGTGACTCGTACCGGTTCTCCGGTGTCCCGCGTGACCCAGGTGAACCCTCCGGACACCTCCGCCGAAAGGATGTAGCGCCAGTCGGTAAACAGGTGTGGTCCCGGTGCGAGCGGCAGACACGACTGTCTCTCCTTGAAGGCGCGGCGCGTGTCGCGGGCCCTGTTGTAGAAGCGTCGAAGTATTTCGCGGCCCCGTGGTCCGTAGTCCAACTCGTGCATGGGCTTGCCTCCGCCGGCCTCACGGTAGCGCGGGCGCCGGCAGATCCTCCAACCGGAACCGGTAGCCGTTCACGTAGCAGTTGTGGCCGCGGTCGGGCTGCAGCCAGGCGAGCGCGTCGGAGCCCACCGGCATGCCGTTGCCGAAGTAGTCGACGGCGAAGCACTCCGCGTCTTCGAACGCCACCGGCACCGGCTTTCCCCAGTCGCCGGCATCGCGGCAGTACTCCAGCTCCAGCAGATCATGCTCCTGGAAGGCGTCCGGCAGCCCGTCGCGGTCGTGGCGCCACCGGTAGTGGTGGTCCGGCAGCCAGCGGTTGGCGGTGATGTCCAGGTCGACCGAGCGCCACACGCTGCGGCCGGCGTTGCCGGGCCGCACGTAGGCGGGCAGCCGCACCCGCATCGGGTAGTGCTCGGGGCGCGGCAACTCCCGGTACGCGAACGCGCAGCCGAAGGCGTTGCACGGGGCGTGGCTCGCCGGCGCCAGGTCGATCGCCGGGTAGTGCAGGACCTGCGTGCCGTCGATCGAGACGCGCAGCGTCCCCCGCGCAAGCTCCATGCGGTAGCGGTGCCACGACCGGCCGTCGACCGGCACGCGGCTGTGGCCGGGGCTGTGCTCCAGGTCGAGGTGGCCGGGGAAGATGCGCAGCCAGCCGGCGCCGCGCAGGCCGATGCTGCACGCCTGCCCGGCGTTGGCCAGGCAGCGGAGCTCCGCTTCAGGGCGATCCCACGCTGACAGAGGACTGGTGATCCTGTGAATGAGTCGATAGG
>JAPPNY010000199.1 GCA_028818385.1 Spirochaetaceae bacterium | reverse complement strand
TATTTGCATGAGGCATCCGATTCACTTCGTGTGGATATTTGGGTGAGGCAACACGCACCCACGTGCTCTCAGGGGCGGAACACGATCCGAACCCTCTCCTTCGTGATCCGAGCGATGTACGGCGGCTCCTCCGACTCCAGGATGCGCCGGATCTTGGCGTCATGCTTGTGAAGCAGCGCGGCTTTCTGTGGCCCTGAGACGTTGTTGGCTCGGAAGACGAAGTAGCGAACTCCATGCTCGGTGATCGCCCGCCGCTCGATGTCCGCATAGCGGACCCGATTGTCGGCGCTCAGCACGGCCCAGCCGCGCCGACCCGCCAGAGTCAGCCATTCCGTGTCGTCCTGCTCGTCGGGACCGAAGTGGTCGGCATGGCGCTCGACCCGGTAGGCGAGCTCCTCCATGGTGCTCGCGATGAGGTTCTTACCGAGAGAACGGTCGATGAAGAACGTGTGAATCGTCGGTCAAGCGGCACACAGCCGAGTGCGCAGTTGCTCCTCGTACTCGATGGCGTCCCGCACACGTTCGCCGGCCAGTCCATAGTCGTCAGCGAGCTGATCCACGGCCTCCCCGCCGGCATGACGGTCGTACAGCGCTTCCGTCGGAATGCCCGTGCCGGTAAGGCACGGCCGGCCGAACTGAACGGATGGGTCGATCTCGATCGTCTTCGGCTCCTCCGACTCCAGGTCGTCCGCCGGAAAGGGAAAGAGCTTCGCCGCCCCCCCGGCCGGGTGCCTGTCGATTCTCCGTAGCGCGGCCTGCAAGACTTTGTCGAGCAGGATCTGCTGGTCAGACGTGCTTACGTTCGTCAGCAGGCCAGCCACATGAGCAAACAGGTCGTAGCCGTCCGTGAGCATGTCCCGTTCAGCCAGCGGATGATCCGATCCCCAGGCTTCCGACAGGATTGCTATAGCCGTTCTGACCTTGAACAGCGTCACTCGGTGGCGCCGTCTCACGGAGTTCAGAACGTGGAGCTCCACGAGATTGCGGAACGACAGCATGCGATGCTCGGAGTCGTCCAACTGCAGCACTCGCTCGAAGCGACCGGCTCCGGTGGTCGTGCCAAGAAACCAGGCACGGACGGTTGCGACCGGAGCCACCACGTAGCGGGCGGCATCGGCAAACGTGTAGGCCCCCAGTGTCGACACGTCGTTCATCCTGAAACCTCGTGGTTCGCCATGGTATCAGACAGCAGTGCGGTGTCCCCTGCTCTGGCGCCCAAACCACGTTCAGAATGGCGTCAGCGCCGCCTTGTAGCTCAGGCGCAAGGGATGTCTGGGCGCGCCCTCCTTCGTCATTCCGAGGCAGCATGGCGTGCCCGCACTCCGCGCCATCGCGATCACCGCGTCCGCCCTGTCCCGGCGCCGCAGCCCGTTGTTGCCCCACGCCAGAACGACCCTGTCCGCTGACGACAGCGCCGAGCGGATCGCCGCGTCGTTTCCCGGCCCCACCGGATCGTCCGCGGCCTGCAGGCCATTCGGGTCGGTTGACACCAGCGCGAACAGGTTCACGACCTCCAACGCCCCGAATCCCCAGCGCCGCGCGAAACCGACGCACCTGCGAACGGTCGGGTCGTCCCGATCCTCGTCCGCGCTGGACGGATTCAACATGATGAACACAACGCGCCGCGCGGACGAGCCAATCTCGCGCCGCAGAACGTAGCGGTACTTCCGGTCGTCGGAGAAGCCCGCCGGGTCCATCGTGAAGTCTCTACCAGATCGCGGTCAGGTCGATCCGTACCGGTCGGCCGCCGCAACCCGCCGTGCAGGCGACGGTGATCCGCTCCGCGTGCTCGCCCGAGGCGCGGAAGACGCCGTCTTCCAGCACGTACTGATGCACGACGCGGCGCTCCGCGTCGACGATCCAATACTCGGCTACTCCTGACTTCTGGTAGAGGTCCAGCTTCAGGCCGCGATCCCGGTGCGCGGTCGAGGGCGAAAGGATCTCGACCACCAGATCGGGGGCGCCGTCGATTCGCTCGCGGGTGACCACCGACGCGTTCGGCCCCAGCACCACGACGAGGTCCGGTTCCACGACGTCGGTTTCGCTCAGCACCGTCGCCACGGGCGCCGGAAGCACCTCACCCAATCCCGTTTCTTCAATCCGGCGATAGAATTGCACCATCAGCCTCTTGACGACTCGCTGGTGGGGCACGAAGGGGGCTGCGCTTACGTAGTGATCTCCATCGATGATCTCGTGCCTGCGTCCGTCCTCGGGAAGCTGCAGGTAGTCCTCGTAGGTGAGCTTGGTCTTGCGGTCGACGACGATCGCCATGGGTCCGCCAGCCTACCACGCGCGCTCAGCGCAAAGGCGGGGTGTGGATGGCGAGCAGCTCGACCTCGGCGTCGGCTTCGAGCGAGTGCTCCAGGCCGGGCGGGATGGAGACGCCGCCGCCGGCGCGCAGCTCGGTGGTCACGCCCTGGCAGAGCAGCCGGGCTGCGCCGCGCAGCACGTAGGCGGTCTCGGTCTCCACGGGATGGGTGTGCGGGTCGATGCGCCCGCCGGCCGCCACCTTGACGCGCATCAGGCTGAACGTGCCGGCCGGATGGGCGGCTCCCGGCTGCAGGTCCTTGATGTCGATCGGCGGAAACAGCGGGTGTGCCTGCCACGCGACGGCGTCGGAGTCGAAGAAGACGGGTGCGTCCGCCCGGCTCACCGGCCGGCCGCCCGATGGGTCCGTGCTGGTGCCCGCTGTGTCCATCCTGCTGCCGGCATCATTCCTCCGCCGCCCGCTGCACGTCGCGATCGGTGATCTTGCCGCCCGGACCGGTGCCGGTGACCGTGCCCAGGTCGACGCCCAGCTCCTCGGCCAGCCGCCTGGCCCGCGGCGAGGCGATCGGTCGGCCCGAGGCCGGTGCCGAGGGCTGCGCGGCCGACAGCGTCGCGGCTGGCCCCTCTGCCATCGGCGCCGAGGACTGCGGCCCACCGGCTGTGCGCGCGTACGGATCGACCTGCGGGACCGGCTCGGACGGATTGCCCACCAGTGCGACGATGGTCAGCGGCGGCACTTCGGTGCCGGCGGCGACAAGCTGACGGCGCAGGGTGCCCGCCGCCGGGGCCTCCACCTGCACCAGCGCCTTGTCGGTCTCCACCTCGCAGATCGGCTGTCCCTGCTCGACCCGATCGCCTTCCTGCACCAGCCAGCGCTCGACGGTGGCGACCTCCGTCGTCTCGTCCAGCTTGGGGATGACCGCCTCGACCATGCGCGTCAGGCGAATACGTCGGTGGCCAGCGCCGACGGCGGCGGATAGGGAGCGGCGATCGCCGCCTCGGCGGCGTGCTCGACCTCGGCGCGGGCCTCGTCGCGGATGCGCTCGGCCGCCGCGGCGTCCAGCGCTCCCTCGGCGATCGCCTGCTCGGTGAAGCGGGGGATGGGATCGGTCTCCCGCCACTTCTCGCCACCCTCGCTCGAGCCGCCGGCGGCCACGGCGCTGTGCCGGGTCCAGCGAACGGTCTTGGCCTCGATCAGCGTGGGGCCCTCCCCCGCCCGCGCCCGAGCGACCGCCTCCGCGGCGGCCGCCTGCACGGCGTCGTAGTCGCAGCCGTCCACGTGCACGCCGGGCAGGCCGAATCCCTTGGCCCGGTCGGAGATGCGCGGCACGCTCACCGCCTGCGTGTAGTGGGTGGAGATCGCGTACTCGTTGTTCTCGCAGACCAGCACCAGCGGCAGCTTCCAGAGCACGGCCATGTTCAGGGTTTCGTAGAACACTCCCTCGCAGGAGGCGCCGTCGCCGAAGAAGGCGACCGTCACCGCGTCCCCGCCGTCGATGCGCGTGGCCAGCGCGATGCCGCCGGCCATCGGGATCTGCCCGGAGACGATGGCGTTGCAGCCGAACAGGCGATCGCCGACGTGGCTGAAGTGCATGGAGCCGCCCTTGCCCTTGCACAGGCCGCTTTCCTTGCCCAGCAGCTCGCCCATCATGGCGGTCACGTCGCAGCCCGCGGCGATCGCCGCGCCGTGTCCGCGGTAGGTGGCCAGCACCGTGTCGGTCGGCCGCAACGCCGCGCACACGGCCAGCGCGGTCGCTTCCTGAGCGATGTACGGATGGGTCGAGCCGCGGTAGCGGCCCTCACCGTAGAGCCGGACCGCCGCCTCCTCGAAGTGGCGGATCAGCCACATGCGGCGCAGAACCTCCGCGCGCTGCTCACCGGAGATTGGGTCAACCGAGGGCACGACAGGCCTCCACGATCTCGTCCGTTCCCGGAAACACCTGCGCCTCCAGCGGCTGGCTCGCGGGGATGGGATTGTCCAGCGCCGCGACCCGCCGCACCGGCGCTTCCAGGTGATCGAAGGCCAGCTCCGTGATCTGCTGGGCGATCTCGGCGCCGACGCCGGCGGTCTTGTGTGCCACGTGGGCGATGACCACGCGGCCGGTTTTTCGTACCGACTCCACGATCGTGTCGATGTCCAGTGGGGCCAGCGTGCGCGGATCGATGATCTCCACGCTGATACCTTCCGCGGCCAGCGCGTCGGCGGCCTCCAGCGCGCGCGGCACCATCGACGCCAGCGCCACCACGGTCACGTCGCTGCCGGTGCGGACCACGTGCGCCTCCCCAAAGGGGATCAGGTACTCCTCTTCCGGAACCTCCACGCGGCTGGGGTAGAGGCTGATGTTCTCCAGGAACAGCACCGGGTTGGGATCGCGGACCGCGGTCTTGATCAGGCCCTTGGCGTCGTAGCCGTTGGAGGGCATGGCGATGCGCAGGCCGGGCACGTGCATGAACCACGCCTCCAGGCTCTGCGAGTGCTGGCTGCCGAAGCCGAGGTTGGCGGCAACCGGGGCGCGCACCACCAGCGGCACCGACACCTGCCCGCCCCAGAAGTATCGGAGCTTCGCGGCCTGGTTGACGATCGGGTCCATGGCGAAGGTGACGAAGTCCATGAACTCCAGCTCGGCCACGGCCGGCTTGCCGGCCACCGCCAGGCCGACGCAGAAGCCGACGATCGCCGCCTCGCACAGCGGCGCGTCGCGCACGCGCTCGGCACCGAACTCGTCCTGCAGGCCGCGCGTGACGCCGAACACGCCGCCGTAGTGGCCGACGTCCTCGCCCATCACCACCACGCCGGCGTCGCGCCGCATCTCCTCCCGGAGCCCGGCGTTGACTGATTGCGCGAACGTCATCTGCGCCACGGTTGGCGACACTGGCGAGGTCGCTACCGGCTGTCAAGGAGTCTGCCGGCGGCCTACAATCCGGCCCGCTATGGCGACCATCACCACGCAACGGCGCCCCGGCGGACGCCTGGAGGTGCTCTTCGACCAGCCGGGCTCGAGGGTGAACACCTTCTCCAGCCCGGTGCTGGATGAGCTGGAGCGCCTGCTCGCCGACATCGCGGCCGACCTGGACATCCGCGCGGTGGTGTTCCGCAGCGCCAAGCCGGGCTGCTTCATCGCCGGCGCCGACATCGGCGAGCTGCGCACGCTCAGCCGACCCGAGGTCGCGGACGCCTTCATCGGCCGCGGGCAGCGCCTGTTCAGCCGGCTTGCGGCCCTGCGCGTGCCGACGGTCAGCGTGATCGACGGCGCCTGCCTGGGCGGTGGGCTGGAGTTCGCCATGACGACCACCTGGCGGCTGGTCTCCGACGACCGCCGCTGCGCCCTGGGCTTGCCGGAGGTGACCCTGGGCCTGATTCCCGGCTGGGGCGGCACGCAGCGGCTGCCGCGGCTGGTGGGGGTGGCGCATGCCCTGCCGATGATCTGCAGCGGCCGCCCCGTGGACGGACCGCGCGCCGTGGAGCTGGGGCTGGCGACCGCCTGCGCGGCGCGCGAGGACCTGGACCGGGCCGTGGACGAGCTGCTGGCCGTGGCGCCCGCGCCCGATGGGCCGGACCTGCGTCTGCCGGCGCCGGCGGTCGGCGAGGAGCAGGCCGAGGAGGCACGGCAGCTCGTCGCCCGCGGGCGGCTGCATGACGAAGCGCCGCTGGCCGCGCTGGAGGTCGTCGCCCGCACGGCCGGGACGGCGATGGCGGCCGGGCTGGACGTGGAGCGGGCCGCCTTCGTCGACCGGATACGCAGCCGCGCCGGGCGCAACCTGATGCGCATGTTCTTCAACCGCGACCGGCTGCGGAAGGAGCGCTGGGGCATCGCCGCCGCCCCGCTGCCGGTCGAGCGCCCGGCGGTGCTGGGCGCCGGCACCATGGGCGCCGGCATCGCCTGGGCGCTCTGCGACTCCGGCCTGCCGGTCACCGTCCGCGACGTCGACGCAGGCCAGCTCGAACGAGGCATGGCGGCGGCGCGCGCGATGTACGACTACCCGCTCCAGCGCGGCCGCATGATCGCGGAGGACGTGGACGCGAACCTCGCGCGGATCGAGCCCACCACCGACCCGACGACGCTGGCCGGCGCGGACTTGGTGATCGAGGCGGTGACCGAGGACCCCGATCTCAAGAAACGGGTGCTGCGGGAGCTGGAAGGGCGGGTCGGCGCCGATGCCGTCATCGCCACCAACACCTCGTCGCTGCCGATCGACGAGCTTGCCGGCGTGCTGCAGCGGCCGGAGCGGTTCGTGGCCGTGCACTTCTTCAACCCCGTGAACCGCATGCCACTGGTCGAGATCGCGCGCGCGCCTCAGACCACGGAAGCGGTGCTGGCGACCGCCGTCGCCCTCGCCCGCACCCTGGGCAAGACGCCGATCGTGGTGGGCGGCAGGCCCGGGTTCGTCTCCAACCGCGTGCTGTTCCCGTACTTGCTGGAAGCCCTCCACCTGGCGGATGACGCCGGCGCGATCGACGACCTGGACGGCTTCGCCATCGAGTTCGGCCTGCCGATGGGGCCCTACCGGCTCATGGACGAGATCGGCATCGACGTCACGGTCAAGATCGCCGACTCGCTCGAGCGCTCGTTCGGCGGCCGGTACCGGTGCCCGGAGCTTGCGCGGGGGCTGTTCGAAGCCGGCTTGCTCGGCCGCAAGAGCGGCGCGGGTTTCTACGCCTACGCCGGCCGCGACGAGCGCCCCAATCCGGACGCCGTCGCGCTGCGGCGTGCTGGCGAACGCCGCCCGGCAACCGCCGACGACCTGCACCGCTGCCTGGCGCTGATGGCCAACGAAGCGAGCCGCTGCCTGGAGGAGGGCATCGTCAGCGAGCCGATGCCGCTGGACATGATCATGATTCTGGGCACCGGATTCCCGCAGGATCGCGGTGGCATCCTGGCACACGCCGACGACCACGGCCCGGGTCGCATCGTCGCGCGGTTGGACGAGTTGCGCGAGCAGCACGGTGAACGCTTCGCGCCGTCCGATCTGCTACGCCGCGTCGCGGAGTCCGGCGCGCGCTTCTACGAGACCTGACGATGCGGATGGGAAACGTTCAGGCGTACGGGTCGGCGGCGTCGCGCAGGCCGTCGCCGAGGAAGTTGTAGAGCAGCACGGTCAGGACCACGAAGATGCAGGGGATCAGCAGCCACGGCTGACTGGCCACCGCCTGGAAGTTCTGGGCGTCCTGCAGCAGCGTGCCCCAGCTCACCGCCGGCGGCTGGATGCCGAGGCCCAGAAAGCTCAGCGCGGTTTCCCCCAGGATCACCGCCGGAATCGCCAGCGTCAGCGACACGATGATGTAGCTCAGGAACGACGGCAGCAGGTGGCCGAAGATGATGGTGCGCTCCCGCACGGCCGACACCACCGCGGCCATGACGAAGTCCTCCTCCCGCAGCGACAGGAAGCGGCCGCGCACCGCGCGCGCCAGCCCGGTCCAGCCTACCAGCGACAGGATCAGCGTGATGGCGAAGTAGGTCGTCACCACCGACCAGTCCCTGGGTACGGCCGCGGCCAGCCCCATCCACAGCGGTATGGTCGGAATGGAAGACAGCAGGTCCACCAGCCGCATCACCACGCGGTCGACGATGCCGCCGAAGTACCCGGCCAGCCCGCCGAGCAGCACTCCCAGAACCGTGCTGAGCAGCACGCCCACCAGGCCGATGGAAAGGGAGATGCGCGCCGCGTGCAGCACGCGCGAGAACAGGTCGCGTCCCAGCCGGTCGGTGCCGAACAGGAACAGGGGCGCATCCTCCGCCGCCGGCACGAACAGGTGGCCGCTGGCCTTGAACAGCCCCAGGAAGCGGTACTCCTCCCCGGCGCCGAGAAAGCGCACCGGATACCGCAGCTCCCGGTCGAGCTGGTAGATCTTGCGCATCGTGTACGGGTGGCGCTCCATCTTCAGTCCGTACACGAAGGCTCCCGGCGCCCCCTCCTCGCCGCCGCCTCCGAACCGGATCAGGTTGGGCGGCGCGTTGAGGTAGCCGGGAAACCGGGTGGTCACCCCGTACGGCGCGACGAAGTCCGCGAACAGCGCCAGCAGGTAGATGAGGGCGAGCGCCGGACCGGCAACCACGGCCAGCCGGTGGCGGCGGAACTTCCACCACATCATCCGCCACTGAGACGCGACGAAGTAGCTCTCGTCGTCGGTGCGCGTGCGCTGCTTCACGACTCGATGCGGCCGAAACGGATGCGCGGATCGACCCACGCCAGCACGATGTCCGAGATCAGGTTGCCCACCAGCACCAGGATGCTGAGGATCATCACGAAGCTGCCCGCCAGGTACATGTCCTGCGCCAGCAGCGCGCCCAGCAGCACCGGGCCGGTGGTCGGCAGGTTGAGCACGATGGACGTGATGGTGGCGCCGGAGATGATGGCCGGCAGCAGCCAGCCGATCCCGCTGATGATCGGGTTGACGGCGATCCGCACCGGATACTTGAACAGCAGACGCCCTTCGGCGACGCCCTTGGCGCGCGCGGTGACCACGTACTGCTTGCGCAACTCGTCCAGCAAGGTGCCGCGCATGACGCGGATCAGTCCCGCCATCCCCGCGGTGCCCACCACCACCACCGGCGCCCAGAGCCGCTGCAGCATGCTCCACACCCGCGCCAGGCTCCAGGGAGCGTCGACGAACTCGGGCGCGAACAGCCCCGTGATCGCGACGCCGAAGTAGCGGAACGCGATCCACAGCAGCACCAGCGCGAACAGGAAGTTCGGGATCGCCAGCCCCACGAATCCCCAGAAGGTCCAGAAGTAGTCGAAGAAGGAGTACTGCCGCACCGCCGAGTACACGCCGATCGGCACCGCCGCCACGTAGGTGAAGACCAGCGTCGAGATGGTCACCACCAGCGTGAGCCCCAGCCGCTCGCCGATCACGACGGACACCGGCCGGTCATGGGCGAAGGACCAGCCCAGGTTGCCGCGGAGCAGGATGTTGCGCAGCCAGAGCAGGTAGCGCGTGTAGACCGGCTGGTCCAGCCCGTAGTACGCGGAGAGGTTCGCGACCTGGTCGTCGGTGATCCGGTTGCCCTGGAGCTCCAGGCGCAGCATGTACGAGGTGAGATAGTCTCCCGGCGGGAGCTCGATGATCGCGAAGCTCACCGCCGAGAGCAGCAACAGGAGCGGCGCGAAGGCCGCTACCCGTCGCACGATGTATTGAAGCACCGGCCCGCCGTACTCAGCGCCGGCAGGCCGATGGGCTTACGGTGCGGTCACTCGTAATAGAGCTGCTCCGAGCTGTAGATCACCCACTGCGCCACGCCCTCCAGAAAGATGTTGCGCAGGTCCTGGTTGACGATCAGCACCGTCGCCGGATTGTAGGTGACGTTGATCTGCGGGATGGTGTCGTAGAACGTCTGCTGGTAGCGGTCGACGATCTCCTGATCCCACGGGATGCCGGGGCCGATGCCCAGGCCCAGGTCGTACAGCTCCTGGAACCATGCCGGCGGCTCCTCGCCCTCTTCCCCGCCCGAGTTGTACCACTGCCGCCACGGCGGGATGTGCCCGATCAGGTGGTGCTTGGCATGGCCGAAGGCGTGCAGGGTGGTCGCCTCGTTCCACAGCGTGTCGATCTGGTACTGGTTGGCGTTGCGCCGCTCGATGAACAGTCCGATCTCGACCACCTCCAGCGTCGTGTACAGCCCGACCGCGCGGTAGTGCTCGGCGATCAGCTCGTTGGCAGGCACGGTGTCCGGCAGGTGCGCGGTCACCTCCAGGTTGATCTCGAAACGCTCGCCGTCGGGTCCCAGGCGCCAGCCGTCGCTGTCCCGCTTGTCCAGTCCCACGGCGTCCAGCAGCCGGCCGGCCTCGTCGGGATCGTAGGTCGCGGGGACCCACTCCGGCGGCGAGGCGAAGCCGTAGTACACGGCGTCGATGATCTCGTCTCGGTTGATGGCCAGGTTCAGCGCCTGCCGGAAGCGCAGGTCGCCGGCGATTTGCCGCCAGACCTCGTCCTCGAGCGCGAAGTTGAACGCGTGCACGACCGGGTTGTAGGCGACGCCGGAAGTGACCGCACGGTATCCGTTGGACTCGTTCTCGCGATAGATCGGCAGCGATGAGATCTTCGCCAGCTCGTCGGCCAGGTCCACCTCGCCGGCGATGATCTTCAGGCTGGCGCCCTCGGGGCCTTCCACCTTGGTGCTGACGATGCGGTCGATGTACGGAAGCTGGTTGCCGGCGGCGTCCACCTTGAAGTAGTAGGGGTTGCGCTCGAACACGGTCTGCGTGGGCGAGGTCGAGACCACCACCCACGGATGCAGCACGGGGATGTCCACCACGTCCGGGGTCTTGCCTTCCCACGGCGTCAGCATCTTGAGCTGGAACAGACGCGACCACTCGTCGGCAAGCAGGTCGGCGGCCGCCACCTTGGCGGCCAGCTCCTCGGCGTCGGCGAAGTCGGCGTGGAATTGCGACAGGTAGTGCCTGGGCTGCAGGAATCCGGTGTAGTCCATCCACGGCTTGTTGATCTCGTCGAGGAAGCCGGGCGTGGACTCGGAGAACGTGATCCGGTACGAGTAGTCGTCGATCACCTCCAGCTCGTAGACGTCGCCGGTGGGCAGGAGCTTCGAGCGGAACTGCCAGCCGATGTTCGGGGTGAGCTGCTCGTTGTGCAGGATGTTCTCGTAGTGGAACGTCACGTCGCCGGTCGTCACCGGTTCGCCGTCCGACCAGCGCAGGCCGCGGCGCAACTGGAACGTGAACGTGGTCCCGTCCGGGCTGATCTCGTAGCTCTCGTAGATGTTTCCGGTGAGCGGGTGCCCCATGCTGATCCAGCCCGGCCGCGCCAGCAGCGTCTCGATGGTCATGAAGTACATCTCGGGCGCGAAGTTCGGCGCCAGGTTGATCAGGCGCACGTCGCCGCCGTAGGACCCGATCGCAAGCTCGTCGAGCATGCCGTCGGGGGCGGCGCTGCGCTCCAGCGTGAGCACCAGCGGCTCGTCGGGGAGCCGCTCGTCGACCGCCGGCAGGTCGCCTGCGGCCACGCGCTCGGCCAGCATCGGTGCCTCCTGGTACTGGGCGACCGCCACTGCCGTGCATGCCACGAGCAGCGCGAAGATAGTCAGAACTCGATTCACGACGATTCCTCCATCTGAATCTGTGATGTGCCGCGGATACTACCACGCGCTCTCCCCCGGCCGGGGGGGACCGGCTGCGACGCTACGGGGAAAGAGGTATGCGGATGCGCCCGTCGGCGCCGGAAGCGAAGTCCGCGGCGGCGTCCGCCACGGGGCTGCCGCCCGCGTCCAGCACCCGCGCGGTGTAGCGGGCGTCGGCCGGGACCATGTTGCGGGCTTCGATCGTGACCGCGCCTTGCGAGCGCCATCCCCGTACGCGGTCGAGGGTCTCCAGGGCGCCGACCCAGTCGCCCGCGGGCGTTTCCCCCAGTCGGTACGTGATGCCGCCGTAGCGCGCCAGGATGGGATCGACGTCGAGCGCTTCGGCCAGCATGTACATGCTCAGGATGGCGCCGTACTTGGTCGTCCAGTTGCCGCGATAGGGCCACGCCGGCAGCACGTCCTCGGTGCCGCCGCCCAGGCAGGCGGCATCGAACTGCGTGTCCGGGTTGAAGGCGTGCTGAGCCGGCACCCTCGCTTCCGACTGGTAGTGGGCGTTGAGCCAGCGCCGCTTGTCTTCGGTCAGCGAGCTCTGCACGCCCTGGTGCAGCAGCGCGCGGGCGCGCTCGAACCACTCCGCGTCGCCGGTGTGGCTCCACAGCCGAAGGAATTCCGTAGCGCCCTGGGCGTACACCAGGTTGTTGGTCGAGTACTTGATGTCGACCGTGGTGCCGCCCACCGTGCGGTAGTCCCAGCGGCCGAGCGGCAGGTCGCCCAGCCCGTCGGTGCAGGCGTTGAAATGGTACTGCCAGGTGCCGAACCAGCTCGCCGCCGATTCCGCCGCCGCCAGCCAGCGCCGGTCGCCGGTGGCGTCGTACAGGTCGTTGTGGGCGGCCAGCAGCGCGTGGCCCTGGCGCTTGTCGATGTTGTAGAAGTCCATCTCGGAGCCGGCGAAGACCGTGAATCGCTCCATCACCCGCAGCGCCAGCTCGCCCAGCGCCACGGCGTACTCCAGGTAGCGCTGCTCGCCGAAGTCGCGGGCGGCGCGCACGTAGGCCCAGATCAGGTAGACGAAGTTGGTGGCTCCCCGCTCGCTCGGCCTGGCGAACACGATGTCGGCGGGTCGGCTCTGACGCTCCGTCCAGCGCGAGCGCTCCCAGTAGAGAAGCTGGATGCGGCGGGCGGCGGGCTCGCCGCTCGTGCCGTCGATCCGGCCCGGCACGTCGCCGTCGGGAAAGAGCTCCATGATGTGGTCCAGGGAGCTGCGTACCGCCGCTTCCCAGCTCGCCGGCGGTTCGCTGCCGTGGCTCCGCATCCGTTCGGCGCAGCGCAGGTACCAGTACAGCCCTTCGCCGAGCGGCCCCATGTCGATGCGTCCCGGGTCGTAGTAGGTGCCGAACGTGTCGACCAGCCCGGCGTGGTCCTCGTGATAGGTGGGGTACAGGATGCCGAGCGGCGACATGCCGTGCTCGGCGAAGAAGTCCATGGTGTCAACGGCGACCCGGACCGCGTCGTCGTCGCCGTGCTGCAGGCCGTGATCGAGCGCGGCGTGCGCCACCAGCCCGGCCATGCCGGACCAGGAGAAGCCGAGGAACCGGTGGAAGTACTCCTTGGGAAGGAACCGCCCGCCGCCGGTCGGCGCGTCGCCGTACACCCAGCGCCCGACGTAGAACACGCGGTAGGTGCGACCGCCGCGGGCAATCTCCTGGATCAGCCCGTGGTCGTCGAGCGTGGTGCGCAGGCGCATCTCGTAGTCGGCGCGCAGCGTGTGCGGCGGATTGGTCGGCGAGACCGGGTAGAGCTGCCGCCACGCCGCCGACATCGCACCGCAGTAGCCCGGCCGGTACACCGGTCCCGGCCGGCGGTCGGCGTTGAACAGGTAGAGCGTCTTGGCGTGGCAGTCGCCGTCGTCCAGGGTGAGCCGTGCGTCGCTGTCCAGCAGCAGCCGGCGGCCGAAGACGGCCGACTCCGGAAGCTGGTGCACGGCTTCGTAGCGGCCTGACTCCGGGTCGACCTGCAGGCGCACGCTGGACGTGAGGTGGTCGGCCCGCTGTTGGGGCGCCACCCAGCCGGCGCACACCCGCTCCGCGTCCTCGACGCTGAACCCGGCGGGCACGGTGGAGGCGGCCTCCGGGAAGTCCTCGCCCAGGTAGTGGCACGCCTCGGCGGTGGGGTTGCCGTCATACAGCAGCCCAGGGTGCAGGGTGTGGCGCGCGGCGCCGGCGGCGATCGGCAGCCGGCTGGTGAGGCGCAACTTGACCCCGCTCAGCGTCGGGCCGCGGTAGCGCCAGGTCACGGACACCTTGCACAGATCAGGGCCGCACCGCTCGACCGCGGCGTCGCAGTACAGGGCGCCTACCGCCCCGCCGCGCCCGCGATCCCGGATCTCGAAGACCCCGCCGGCACCGCTCGCATCGTGAGCGGCGGCAACCGTGAAGCGCTCCGGGAGCAGGGTCTCGAAGTCGAAATTGCGCGCGCGGTCGCCGGCTTCGTCGACGCGGCGGGGATCGGCGGCCCCGTCGGTCTGGCGGATGTCGTCCACCAGGATGAAGCCCCAGTCATCCTCCGGGTAGCGCGGCGCGGCGTGCCACCCCCACGGCTCCACGGGCGCGTAATCCAGGATCTGCAGGTAGGCCTGCCGGCCGCGGAACCCGGCCACGTCCCAGCCGCGCCGCGCCAGCTCCAGGTTGCGCTCGCCGGTCGCGGTGCGCGCCCGCTCCCACCCCGCGGCGCCGTGCACGTACAGGTTGAGGCAGGTGACGTCCGCGAAGTCGCCGCCGCCGATCAGGAAGTCGATGCCGTCGCCGGCGATCGTGAACACCTCCGACTGCAACTCGCCGATCAGCGTGCCCAGGTTGCGGTTCTTGCTGTTGACCAGCCGCCGCCCCTGGAACCCGGTGACCGCTTCCTGCCCCGGGAACGCCCCGCACGCCGGCTCCATCCCGAACGCGGTCCCGTTGGGACGGACCTGTCGGGTCTGGTGGACGTTGAACGGGGCCGAACCCGGATCCCATGCGCCGGCCACCGGATGCCATCCCCGGTAGCGGTTCTGGCGGATGTCGATGCTGGCGACCAGCTCGATGCCCGCACCCGCGCCCGTGTCGCGGGCGGACCCGATCGACCACCTCAGCGTGGCACCGGTCGCCATCAGACGGACGCTGCCGGCGAGATGACGACTTCCAGCTCGCTCCGTTCCCGCGTCATCCCCACCTTCCGCAAACGTAACTGTTCAGGCGTAGGGTAGGTTCGTTCGACAGATTTCGGCAACCGGT
>JAPPNY010000252.1 GCA_028818385.1 Spirochaetaceae bacterium | reverse complement strand
GGACGATCGCTTGCTACTTCAGCCCTCGTAAGGTGGGGTTCAGCGGACGCTTACCACGCCGGTGGTGACCTCACAGAAGATCAAGTACAGGCCCAGGAGCGGTGCGACCGGGAGGTCGGTGGCGAGCATCGCGGCCTTGAGCAAAGGTACGCCGAAAAACGCTTCGACGAGCACGATCGGCACGAATACGGCAGACAACAGGCAGTTGTGCAGCACCTGGTACATGGCTATCTGACGCGGTCGGCCCTTGAGGTTCATCGAGAACAGGTACAGGCTGAGGCTGGAACCGAGGCATGCGCCGGCATGCAGCACGATGACGTGGTCGACACCCAGGATGCCGACCGCCGCCATGCTGATCCCGGAGACCGCGACCACGCCCGACGACTGCACCAGGACCGACAACACCAGGCCGACCACCAGACAGAGCGGCAGCGAGCGTGCCGCCCACTGCACGGCGTGAGTGAACCACGCATAGCCTGCCAGCGGAGCCACCGAGTCCTTGAGCATGACGAAGCCCAGGATCATGATCGCCATGCCGAACAGGGCCGCGCCCATGGTCTGCAACCTTACTTTGGCGGTGCGGCCTCTCGTCGTCATCACGGCGATGATCTGCGCAACGCCCAGCACGTACAGCACCGCAAGCTTGATATCGAGCATCACCACGAACAGGACCAGCACCGCTCCCACGTTGCCGCCCAGCAGAATCGGCAGCGCCCGCCGGCAGGTCAGAAGGCCCGATCTCAACATGCCGATGGAGATGAAGGTCAACGCCGGCATGGACTGCGTGATAGCGCCGGCGATGATGCCCCAGGCGCATCCCGACCAGCGACTCCCGGTCCAGCGGGACGCACTCATTCGCAAGCGGCGACTGGCCAACGACTTGAGGTGCTCCGAAAGGATCTTCGCCCCCATGAAGAACAGTCCTATGCCACCGGCGATTCCACCGACAATTGCCACCATCTCGATATTCCCCTCTTTCTATCGGACCGAGCCGTCGGACCGACCCGAGAGACAGCGCCTGGCAGACGCCTCCCATGACACATATAGCAAACGCCGTGCCATTTCCCGTAGGAATCTCGTAAATGATTCTAATGAAAATATTTACGGCTATTACAGAAGACCGGGACACACGGGAGGGCAATCAGGGCCCGGACATCGGCCGCCACACGTCCCCATGAGTGTCGTATCATGCGACGCCGACGCGGCCGACAGCGTGCGCGCATTGCACAACTATTATGTATACAAAGGATTACACGGCTCTGTCGCGACTGTCGCGATTTGCGACACCTGTCTCGTGGGTGCTAACGATGCGACGCGCGGTGCGGCGGTACGGCTCGCTGCGCAGAGCCAACAGGGGGCGCAGGGCGGAAACGAGCAGGCGGGCTGCATGCCCGCCTGCTCGTGGAGAAGATCGATCCTCGTCGGGATCGGCCGGCTCTCTAGCTGCCGACCAGCTCTCCGTAGCGCTCGTACTGCTGCTGGCGCACGGCGATCACCTCCTGGGCGCCGAGCTTGTTCAGTCCGTCGACGAACTCGTCGAACTTGCTCAGCGGCTCCTGGCCGGTGACGAACTTGTCGAACCACTCCGTCTTGTAGGTATTCAGATCGGTCAGGATGCGGTTCAGCGTCTCCTGCTCGTCCAGCGTCGGCCGCACCTGCGGGAAGGACGGCGCTTTGTAGTACCCCTGGTAGGCGGTGTTGTTCTCCAGAGCCCACTTCGGAAAGCGATAGTCCCACGCGAAGTCCCACTGCAGGTGAGCGTACGGCGGCTGGCTGCCACCGACCTCCAGCAGCCGGTCGTTGAACGGCTTGTCGTCGGTGCTGACGGTCTGGATTTCGCCATCGACCATGTTGTACGTCTCTCCCAGGATGCCGAAGTTCTGCAGCATCAGGGCTTCCTCGCTGTTGCGGATGAAGTCGATCCAGTGCATGGCCACTTCCGGCTGCTTGGCATCCTTCGTGATCCCCATCTGGTCGCCGCCGAAGATCTCGCGCTTCACGAAGAACTTGTCACCGTACGGCCCTTCGATGGGCGGACCGTTCACGAATACCGGGACCGACCCGTCGGGCTTGCCGGACGGAGACGCCTGGCTGTAGGTCCCGGCGAACGTGGTCCAGCAGGTGATCAGGCCGACCAGGTCGTTGGTGACCTTCTCCAGCGTCTCGGTCCAACTGTCGGTGGCATACGCCTTGTCGAGCAGTCCCTCCGTGTAAAGCTGGTTCATGAAGGTGAGGTACTCCTTCATGCGCGGGCTCTGGAAGATCCAGTAGACCTGCTCGTCGTCGTCGACCAGGTACTCGGAAACGATGGAGTACTCGAACCCGTACATGTTGCCCAGAAACCGCAGGTAGCCGCGCCCGGCGGCCGGCACCAGGGGAATCTCGTCGTTCTGGCCATTGCCGTTGGGATCGCCATCGCGGAACGCCCGCAGCGCCGTCATCGTGTCGGCCTGCGTCTCCGGCATCTCCGGGATGCCCACCGCGTCGAGCCACACCACGTTCCAGAGCGGCCCCTGGGACAGGTAGTGCGGCAGCACGTAGTTGCCCACGCCGTAGATGTTGCCGTCGGGGCTGGTGTCCAGGATCTTGTAGATGCCGTTGCTGCCGGTGTTCCACCACTTATTGATGTTGGGCGCGTGCGAGTCCAGCAGATCGTTGAGCGGGATGATCAGTCCGTCACGGCCATGCTGGCCAATGTCGCCGAGCAGCGACATGTTGATCACGTCCGGCAGGTTCACGGCGGCCGCCAGCCGCGCGCGCATCACCTCCGCGTAGTTGCCAACCTGGATGTTCTCCCACTCGATGTGCACCCCGCTGAGCCGCTCCAGCTCCTGGTAGACCGGCAGATCGTTGCTGGCCGGCTGCAGGAGCGCGGCCCAACCGGTATGGGTGGCCACGGTCAGCGTCGGCAGCTCGCCGGGCGCCATCGCTTCTTCGGTACCCGTGGCAAAGGCGCCTGCGCCCGCGATCGCCAGCGCCGTGCCCAGGACCACGATTCTCGGTAGCTTCACTTCGGTTCTCCTTCGTTCCGTCGTTTTCGTTCCGTCGTCCGGTGGTTTGCGATTGGTCCACCAACCAACCTGCTCGCTCCGATGTCGAACTGATTCACCCCTTCAGCGCGCCGATCAGCACGCCCTTGACGAAATACTTCTGCAGGAACGGATACAGCAGCAGGATCGGCAGCACCGCCACGATCATCACCGCGAACTTGATCTGCACCATCGCCATGACGCCTCTGCCCGACTCGCCGGTCTCGAACTGCTGCACGGCCTCGGGCGACGCCTGGATGAGCACCCGACGCAGATAGATCTGGATCGGCTGCAGGTCTGCATCCGGGAGGTAGAGAAGGGCCGGGAAGAAGCTGTTCCAGTGGCCGATCCCGTAGAAGAGGATGAGCACGGCGACGATCGGCCTGGACAGCGGCAGCACGATCTTCCAGACGATCCGCCATTCGCCCGCGCCCTCGATGCGGGCGCACTCGAACAGGTCCTCCGGCAGGGTCTGGAAGAAGGTCCGGCAGATGATCAGGTTGAACATGGCGATCAGCGTCGGGATCACGATCGCCCAGCGCGTCGCGTACAGCCCCAGCTTGACCACCAGCACGAACAGCGGGATCAGGCCGCCGGAAAAGAACATCGTGAACACGAACAGGAACATCAGCACGCCGCGTGCCGAGAAATTGCGCTTGGAAAGCGGATAGGCGGCCATGACCGTGAACACCAGGTTGAGCGCGGTGCCGACGCTGGTGTACCAGATCGTGTTGTAGTAGCTGCGGATGACGGTCGGATCGTTCAGCACGGTGCGATAGGCGTCCAGGCTGAATCCCTTGGGCAGCAGAAAGATCTCCCGCCGTGCGACGGCCACCGGATCACTGATCGACATGCTTAGCACGAACACGAACGGATAGAGCGTGACGACGAAGGCCAGCCCCACGCCCAGGTAGACGAACGTGTCGACCAGGACATCCTCGACCGTGAGCGCCCTGCGGACTCCGACTCGGTCCGTCATCGCAGGCTCACCAGAGCGAGGTGTCGGTGAACCGGCGCGCCAGCCGATTGAAGACAAAGAGAAACACCAAGTTGACCAGGTTCTTGAACAGCCCGACCGCCGCCCCGAAGCTGTATTCGCCGCTGACGATGCCGCGCCGGTAGACGTAGGTGTCGATCACGTCGGCCACCTCGTAGATGACCGGCGAGTACATGAGCAGGTTCTTCTCCCAGTTCACGGACATCGCGTGCCCGAGGTTCAGGATGAGCAGGATGATGATCGTCGGCGCCATCCCGGGAACGGTGACGAAACGGATCCGCTGGATGCGCGAGGCGCCGTCCACCTCCGCCGCGTCGTAGAGCTCCTGGCTGATGCCGGCGATTGCGGCCAGATAGATGATCGAGCTGAAGCCGAACCACTGCCAGATGTGGGATCCGATGTAGAGGGGCCGGAACCAGCGCTGCTGGCCCATGAAGTTGACCGGCTCGCCGCCCAGTGACTTGATGGCGACGTTGACGACGCCGCTGTTCGGCGACAGGAACGTGACCAGCATGCCGACGATGATCACCAGGGAGACGAAGTACGGCAGGTAGCTCACGGTCTGCGCGATCCGCTTGAGCGGGACGATGCGTATCTCGTTGAGCATCAGCGCGAAGACGACCGGCACGGGAAAGCCGAAGACGATGGTGTAGAAGCTGATCAGCAGCGTGTTGCGCATGAGCCGCCAGAAGTAGAACGACTCGAAGAACTGGATGAACCACTTGAAGCCGACCCAGTCGCTGCCGAACACGCCCTTGGCGATCCGATAGTCCTTGAACGCGACGACGATGCCGCCCATCGGCACGTAGTGGAAGATGACGAGGTAGATGACCGGGAGGAGCATCATGGCGTACCAAGCGCGTTCGAGCTTGATCCGCCTCCACAACGCCGCCAAAGGGGTTCGTCTGGTCAGGGTGGAAGCCGTGGACACGGCGTTCCGCATGAGAAGCCTACTGTGCGCCCCTCAAGGAGCGCTGTCAACGGACGCGCCCGGCCCCGGTGCTGCCGAGCGTACGTTAACTGCCTTGCCGGTCAAGCGTTATCTGTCTTGCTGGTTTTCAACAGGAGACGGTTCCTGCCGTCCTCGTAGCGGTAGCTGACCTCGTCCATCATCTCGCGGACCAGGTGGACGCCCAGGCCGCCGACCGGGCGGTCGTCGAGCGCCGCGTCCGTATCGGGGACCGGAGCGTCCTGAAGCGGATCGAAGAGCGGGCCGTCGTCGGAAATCTCGATGGTGACGGTGTCCGCGTCGCACGCCACGATGACCTCCAGCTCGCTCGCCCCGGCCTCGCGGCCGTGGGTCATCACGTTGAGGGTCATCTCCTCGAGCACGAGGTTCATGCGGAACAGGAAGTCCGGCGGCCACCGCTCGCGCTCTCCCAGTTCCTCGATGGCATCCGTGATGTCCGAAAGCCGTTCAGGGTCGGCGTCCAGCTTCAGATGCAGGTCGGCGCTCACGCCCGGAGCCTCCCCCGTTCGCGCCGCCTCCGGCGCGAGCGCCTCATGCGCGGCTCTCGCCGCCGCGCGGAGGTTCCGTGCGGCCGGTGGTCGCCCCCACGGAACCCATCGATGTCAGGCGCTCACCGCCTGGGTGGCTTCCTCCCTGGAGGCGTGCACCTGGATGATGCGGTCGAAGCCGCTGATCTCGAACACTTCCTTGATCGACGGCGAGAGCGCACAGATGGCGAACTTCGCCTGCTGCCGCTGCAGCTTCCGGGCGAGCAGCAGCGTCGCCCGCAGGCCGGAACTGCTGATGTAGGTAAGCTTGTCCATGTCCAGGATCACCGCGGAATCGTCGTCGCCGACCACTTCCTCGAACCGGTCCTGGAATTCCTGGGAATTGCTGCCGTCGATGCGACCGTCGACGGCGACGATCAACGCGCTGCCGTCGCGCTCACTGCTGATTTGCACTCATCCTTCTCCCGTCATGCGGCGCCTGCCGCGCCGCGTCGTGGCCTCCGATGGTAGCCGAAAACCATCACTCGGGTCGACCGGACGCTCATGCATCGTCATGCATCGACCCGTTTGCGCAGCGTGAGCCGATTGCGCTCGCCCACGCGCATGTAGGACACCTCGTCCACCAGCGAGCGGCGCATCAGCCCCGCTCCCAGGCTTGCCGGCTCCTCCGCTTCACCCGGTCCGCTCCCGTCCGCCAACGCGGGCTCCTCCAGCGGATCGTATGCGCCTCCGTCATCCTCCACCGTGACCTCCGCCACGCCGCCGTCGAGCGTGGCGGACACCGCGATCTCGTATTCGCTGACCGCCGACAGCCGCTCGTCGATCGCATCGATCACGACCGCCTCCAGCGCCTGCCGGAGGTGCCCTGCGCCGGTCTGGCCGATGCCCGCGCTCTCGGCGAACGCCCGCATCTCCTCGCCGATGCGGGGCAGGTCCGCGCGGTTGTTGCGCAGCGAGAAGCGCCGGACCGCGATCTCGTCCTCGACCGTCTCGCGGCCGAGGACGACCATGGTGACGTCGTCGAACTGAGCCGCCTCGCCGGCGAACTCCTCGATCGATCGCAGCATCATCTCCAGCGTGTCGCCGGTGCCGCGGCCGGCGCTGTCCCGGAGGCTGTCCTCCATGCGCTCGTAGCCGTACTCCTCCTCGGTCACGTCGGCCGATTCGGGGATGCCGTCGGTATAGACGAACAGCTTGCCGCCGGGCGGAACGCTCACCGCCGCCTCGTCATAGGTGAGCCCGTCGAACATGGCCAGGGCGACGCCCCCGGTCAGCGGGATCCGTTCCACCCCTCCGTCGGTCACCAGCGCCGGCGAGTTGTGGCCGCCGTTCGCGTACACGAAGCTGCCGTCGCGAACGTCGTACACGCCGTAGAAGACCGTCACGAACATGTCCCCGGCGGTGGCCTCGACCAGGGTGTCGTTGACCATCCGCAGGCACTCGCCGGGACCGTGCTCCACCTGCCGGGCGGTGGCGCGTATGACCGTGCGCGTAACCGCCATGAACATCGACGCCGGCACGCCCTTGCCGGCGACGTCGCCGACGACGACGCCGATGCGGTTCTCGTCCAGCCGGAAGAAGTCGTAGAAGTCCCCGCCGACTTCCTTGGCGGGATGCATGGCGGCCTGGATCTTGACGCCCGGCGCCTCGAAGCGTTCGCCGGGCAGGAACGAGCGCTGCACCCGGCTGGCGATCTGCAGATCGCGCTGAAGGGCCATGTAAGCGGTCCTGGTGCGCAGCGCCTCCTGCAACTGGGCCACCAGCGTCGTCAGCCGTTCCTGCTGGCGGCCGACCCGGCTGGTCATCTTCTGGAAGGCCAGCCCGATCATCTGCAGCTCGTTGCCGCTGTCGTTGTCGCCGGCCGCGTCCACCTCCACCGCGGCCGCCGGCGCCTGCACCTCGGCAAGGTCGTTGAGGATGTCCCGCCGCTCCTCCTCGTTCAGGGTGTCGGCAAGGCGAGTCATCTCGCCCTGAATGAACCGCTCCTGCTGGCGCCGGCGCAGCAGCGCCCGGCGGCGGTGCCGGCGCAATGTCAGCGTCTGCGTCCGGAAGGTGTTCACGGCGCGGGCGATGCGCGCCACCTCGTCGTCCGACTCCTCCTCGCTGACCGCAACGGTCGCCTGCGTGTCGCCGCGGGACAGCGCGTCCAGCACCACGACGCCCTCGGTCAGACGGGACAGCGCGCCGCGCAGGTAGAGAGTGAGCCCGACCAGCGATGCGAGCACGAATCCCGCCCCCGCCAGCGCGGTGATCAGGCTGACGCGCCGCTGGCCGGCGTAGACCGCGCTCACGTCCTGCACCGTGACCACGCTCGCCACCAGGTTGCCGAGCTCGGCGTCGAGCGGGAACGCGGCGTGCGAGAACACCTGGTCGCCCGAGCGGACCGGCTCGGACGTGCTTCCGGGCAGCCATCCCGTCTCGCGGATGAACTCCCAGATCGCCGGATCGGTCCCCACCAGCAGGCGGCCGCGCCGGTTCACGATCAGCGCCTCCGCCCCGGTGTCCTCCCTCAGCTCGGTCAGCGCCTCCAGGATGTCGGTCGCCAGCACGGCCACCGCCAGCGTCGCGCCGTCCGCGCCGTGCAGGGGAAAGCCGACCGACAGCGTCACGTTGCGCTCGGCGTCGATCGCCACGCCGCCGCCGGTCCATCCCCGCTCGATCATCCGCGCCAGCGCCTCGTCGCTGGCAGCCGCGGCCGGCTCGAATGCCGGCTGCGAGGAGTACAGCACCTCCCTGGCCGGCGAGACCAGGTCCAGGCGGGTCACGTCACCGGTGCGCCGCAGGGTGCTGAGCGCCGCCTGCGCCGCCTGCGAGATCTCGCCCCGGTCCCCCCCGGCCAGGGCGGCGCGCAGCGCCCGGTGCTCCGCGACGATCGGCACGCGCTCGCGCATGCGCTGTACGCCGGTCTCGACGATCTTGCTCCAGAGCGCGCGGCTGCCGGTCATGGCGGTGCGGTCGAGCTGGTCGCGCAGCGCCTGCTCGCGCTGGCGCCCGGCGAGCACCAGGCCGGCCACCATCACCGCCATGAACACGACGACGATGACCCCGATCCGCGCCTTGAGGCCCATCGGACCTACTCCACCACCACCTGCGCCACGCGCAGCAGGCCCAGCGGAGGATAGATCCCCAGATCCAGCGCCACCGACATGCGGATTACCAGCGAGAACCGGCCGAGCGAGCGGACCGGGAGGTCCTCCGGCGGCTCGCCATCGACCAGAATCCGCTCGGCCTGGGCGCCGGCCAGCTTGCCGACCAGGTAGTAGGGGCTCACGAAGCCGAGCATCGCATGCGAACCCGCGAAGCTCGCTTCGGTGCCGGCGAAGACGGGAATGCCGCGCGCGACCGCCGCCTCCGTGATGCGGACGTCGTTGCGGGTCACGAACGAATCGGGACCCATGTAGAGAAACTCCGCTCCGTCGTCCGCCAGCCCGTTGACGACCTCTGTCAGCCGGCCGGGATCCGGCCTGCCGTCGGCGTCGAGCGGCGCCGGCGCCTCCAGCAGCTCGATGCCGCGCTCCTCCGCCTCCTTGCGGAGCTCATCGATGTTGATCAACGAGTTGCGCTCCAGGGAGTTGTAGACCACCCCCAGGCGCTCGACGGAGCGGTACTGCAGCAGGGCGTCGAGCTGCTTCTTGACCGGCGGCAGAAACGCCGTGCCGGTGACCGGACGGCCGGTGGTCTCGAAGCTCTCGACGATGTTGGCCTCGATCGGGTAGGCCACGATCGAGAACACGCCGGGTATCCCCTGCACGTGCGCCGTGGGGTCGGCGGCGTCGCGGGGACCCAGGATGCCGAGCGTCGCCGAGGTGCCGAAGGTGTGCACGAGGTCCGGCTGGGCGGAGCGAATCTCGGCGACGATCCCGGGGACATTGCCCCGGTTCTGCTCCAGGTTGCGCAGCGTGTAGCGCACGGGGATGCCGCGCTCCCGCATGTGGGCCCGGAAGCCGTGCTCGACGTCGGTCTCGCCGCGCCACACCACCAGGAACACGTGGAACGGATCGTCCGGGGTCCGGGCGCCGGCCGGAATCTGGGCGACCGCCGCGCCGGCAAGCGCGACGAAGATGGCTGCCGCGAGCCCGCAGGGTGACGTGAGCCTTCTCATGCCGCCTCCCGCGCCGGCGCGCCGGCGCGGCTCAACACGACATAGACCGCCGTGCAGATCAGCACCAGGACGCCGACGGCGAGCATCGCCTGCCCGTACGCCGTGGCAGCCGCCACCGCCCCTACCACCACCGCTCCTCCCGCGGTGCCGATCCGCTCCAGGGTGCGGAACATGCCGACGATCCCGCCCGGGCTGATTCCCACCTCGCCGCTGGCTTCCTGCGCGATCTCCTGAATCACGGCGAGCTGGGGCACGGTCACGATCGCGAACCCGCTTCCCATCAGGGCCACCGACGCGAGCACCAGTCCGGTCGCGTCCGTCAGCGCCGGCAGCGCGCACCCCACGCCGAGGATGCAGTTGCCGGCGATCATCAGCAGCCGCGGCCGCCTGAGCTGATCCGCGGCTCGAGCGACCAGCGGCGTGACCACCACGCACGCGATGCCGTACACCATCATCACCCGGCCGATGTTCGACTGCGTGTTGTCGAGGAACGCCAGGTAGAGCGGCACCAGGTAGAAGAACAGGCCGCCGAGCACGAACTTGCTCGGCAACGCCGTGAACACCGTCACGGCCATGAACCGGCGGTGCCCGAGCAAACGGAGCCAGCCGCGCAGGCCGCCTTTCCCGCGGCTCACGCGGCGCACGCCTCCCGGATCGATGGTCATGAGCGCGGCCGCGGCGGCTACCGCCGCGAGCGCGGCGGCTACCAGCAGGGTGTTCTGGTAGCCCAGGCGCCCCGCCAGCATCCCGCCGATCGCCGGGCCGCACACGAAGGCGGCGAACACGGCCCCCAGAAAGCCCGACATGCCCACCGCCCGGCTCGAACGCTCGGAATGCTGGGCGACGTAGGCGTGGGCGGAGATGAAGATGACGCCGTAGCCCAGACCGGAAAGCGTCCACCACAGCAGTCCCTCGACGATCGTCGTCGCATACGCCGTGCCCACGTGGCCGGCAACGGACGGGACGATGCCGGCGACGAACATCCCGCGCGGCGCGATGCGGTCGGTCAGCGATCCGACCATCGGGGTCGCGATGAGCACCATGACCATGAACGCCGTGATCGGCAGGCCGATCGCCACCTCGCGGCTCAGGCCGGCGATGGGCACGTAGATCTCATTGAAGAACAGCGGCAGGAACGGACGCGAGATCTCCTGCGCCAGCATGAACAGGAAGAACGGAATCCGCACGTCCATGGGCGAGCGGGAAACGAGCGTGTTCTCCGCGCCGGGCATCGCGAAGTGGAAGCGCGCCCTGATGTCGTCGAGCACGTCGCGGATGCGGCGCTGGACGCCGCGGTCGAGCTGCACCTCGTGCGCGTCCTCGGCCTCCTCCACCAGGTCCGCGAACGCGGTGTTGATGCGGTGCAGCGCGGTGTTGATGAGCTGTCCGAAGCGGCCCACCTCGTCCCGGTGGCGCACGCCGAAGCGGCTGCCGAAGTCGCCCCTGGCGCTGAGCTCCAGCAGGCGGTCCGCCAGGCGAATCGGCCCCGAGACCCTGACCACCACCAGGGCCACCAGCAACTCGATCCCGATCAGCAGGGTGACCAGCAGCACGGTGCCGATGTCCAGGCGCAGCGCCTGAAGCTCGGAGCGCACCGTACCCTCCTGCACCTGCACCCGCAGGGACGCCACCTGCCTCCCGTCCTCGAGCCTGATCGGCAGCTCCACCAGCTCCCCGCCTGCGGCGTCCCGGGGCGACTCTGCCGCGATGCCCCGCGCATAGAGCACGGCGCCGCCCGGATCCAGGACGGCCACGTACGTGAAGTCCTCGTTGTCCGCGAGCACGCCGTCCAGGAACTCGTCCATCTTCACCAGCGAGCCCAGCGGGATGCCCAGCGACACGGCATAGCCGATCTGCTCCGCCACCAACTCGCCGGCGACCTCCGCCTTGCGCCGGACCTCGGGAAGCAGGGTGTCCTCGAAGGTCCGGGCCAGCAGCAACGACAGGGCACCCTGGGAGAGGATCAGCAGCAGCGCCGTCAGGCCGGCCAGCCGCAGGATCACGCTGCGGTAGACGCCCCGCTCGGATCTTTCCGGGGTCCGGTCCGGCGCGCTGCCGCGGCGGACACCGGCGGAAGCCGCGCTCATCGCGCGCTGCCGGAGCCGACCTGCCGGCCGGCCTCCCGCGCGATCCGGCGGATCTCCTCGGCCCCGTTGGAAACCGCTCGGTTGGCCGCCTCCGTCGTCTCCGCGAACCGCACGGCGTGCGGATCGGGGTCCATCCCGGCATCGATCTCGATCCCCGGATCGATGGGCGCCTGCATCGCATGCAGGCGCTGCCGCAACGGCCGCGTCACGAACACCGACAGGACGGCGCCGAGCAGCACGAACCCGACCACGACCGCCGCGCACAGACCGGCGATCCGCAGCGCCATGTCCTGCACGTTCTCGTCGAACTCCGCGCGTGAGAAACGCAGCGCGAGCGATCCGACCGCCTGCCCCAGGCTGTTCTCCACCCGCAGGCCGACCACGTGCGCGTCCGCCTCCAGCCGCGACCAGACCGGCTCGCCCGTGTTCCACGCGGCGACCCAGTCCTCGGACACCAGGTCACCGCGCAGGCTCTCGTCGGTGCCGTAGAGGACGATCCCGTGCTCGTCGAACATCTCGATCGAGAGCACCTGGTCGTGCTGCTGCATGCTGTCCAACAGGTCCCCGTCCACGCCCGGCAACGCGTTCAGGGCCAGTCCCAGCGACAGCGACGCCTCTATGTTGTGACCGATGTCCTGCAGCACGAGCGCGTGCCGGTCGCGCAGCAAGCCGGCCAGGTACCTCTGGTATTCGTAGTGGTTCAGCAGTCCCGTCAGGGTGACGGCGGAAGCCAGGATGAAGCAGATGCTCGCCGCGACGCGGGGACGGAGGCTGAAGCGGACCTCCGGCGATTGTGGTTGCCCCACGGCCGCGATCCTCTCCATGGGGAGTACCGTGCGCGCTCCTCCGCGCCGTGTCAATCTGAGTCCGGCCGGCGGTGTGGCCCACCTCCGCAGGCCCTGGAGGTAGCATCGTGATGTTCGAAAAGGTCGAGGTGCCGATCCTGAGCGTGAGAACATAGCTTGGTTCGCCGACGGCGAAGGTCGGCATCACAACGTGTTCGACGAAGGCGGGGACGAGGCGCTGGCCGAGCGCTTCGCCGTGCCGCTACTTTGCCAGCTTCCGCTCGATCCGGCCGCGTATGGTGGCACCTTAGGCGCCTATGCCGGGGACGAAGGGCTCGCGCACGCGCGTCCGGCGTGGTGGTGCGGCACTGGGCCGCAACAAGGCCGGCTCGCAAAGCGAAGCCGGAGGTGTCGTTCGACGAAAGCGCAATCACGGTGAGTTGGGAGGAAGGATCGGTCGACCGCGTCGCCAACCGCGAGTTGCGCGCCAACTGCCGCTACGCGCGATGCACGGACGAGTTCTCGGGAGAGCAGCTCTACTTGAGCCGCATCCCCGCCGACGTCCGGGTCGACGAGGTGCGGGGGTCGGTAAATACGCGCTGGCGATGGCAGGGAGAGACGGCCACTCCACCGGCGCTACCCTTACCACCAGACAATCAAGTCGCTGCCGGCGGGGGCGGCGTGAATTCCCTGCAGGAGCTGCTCATCGGCGCAGCCACCGTCGGCGTCTGCCACGGCTTGAGCTGCTCCATGGCGTCTGCGAGGACGTGCTGAAGGCGGGCTACGAGCACGCCGCCCGCTCCGTGCCGGTCAGGTGCTGCCTCTGCCTCAGCCACTGCGACGACGGGCCGAACGTGGTCTACAATCGGATCGGCTAAACCGACATGGACCCGCAGAAGATGTCCGCCCTGCTCGCGTCGCTCGGTTTGCGCGGATAGCGGCCTCGATAGCCTCGCGACCCGGCGCCTTTGCAAGTTCGTCGGCCATGTGTTACGGTCCGTCCATGCACCAAACGCAGCTAATCGCTTTGACGACTGTGCTGTCGGGAGTGTATCTCGGTCTCTTCTCGCACCGACCGACGTCCCGTCGGCTCTCACTCAATCGACATTCCAAGAGGAGCATGCTGATGTGGAAGAGTGACAGAATCGGCACCGAACCCAGATTTCGATTCGCGTCTCGCATGTGCGGTGCACGAGAAACACGCGTGCTCCCCGTGGCCACGCTGATCCTCCTTATGGTGACGCTTTGGTCGGCCGGAGCAGATCTGTCGCCCGCCATCCAGGCTGATCTTTACCTCGTTCAGACCGAAGAGTACATGAAGGAGAAGGATTATACCGCCGCGCGGGAGGCGATGGTAAAACTGGTCAACCTTGCCGATGAACACAACCTAAAGGTTCCCGACGAGTTTTACTTCAAGTATGCACAGGTATTGAACCTGGCGGAAGAGTACGCGAGGCGAGTAACGCGTTGCATCAATACCTGGAGCGCACCGGGCGCACCGGAACGCACTACCGAGAAGCGCTGACGCTGCTGCATGAGGTCTCGGAGGCCGAGCATGCGGAAGAGGCACGGAAGGCGGCGGACGAGAAACGGCAGGCGGAAGAGGCGGAAGAGGCACGGAAGGCAGCAGCCGGGCGAGTAGCTCGGGAGGTCGCGAGGAACATGAGGATGGTAACCGTGCCCTCCGGGAGTTTCCTTATGGGTGCATCTTCGTCGGAAAGAGATAGGTCGGAACGGGCTAGCTCCTGGGAGGCACCTCAGCACAGGGTGAAAATTGCGGAGCCGTTTGCTGTAGGGGTATACGAAGTGACGTTTGAGGAGTGGGACGCATGCGTGAACGACAGCGGATGCGGAGAGTATCGTCCGGATGACGCAGGTTGGGGCCGAGGCCGCCGGCCAGTGGTCAATGTGACTTGGAGACATGCCCAGCAATTCGTTGAATGGCTGCGACAGGGAACGGGTCAGCCATATCGGCTGTTGAGTGAGGCCGAGTGGGAATACGTAGCACGTGCCCGGACGACCGGACCGTATCATACTGGTTCGACTATCTCGACGTCACAGGCAAACTATAACGGAGGAGCCTCTTGCAAAACTCCGGGGATTCCCTTGGTTGCAGACGGCTGTCCGTAGC
>JAPPNY010000184.1:2170-15282 GCA_028818385.1 Spirochaetaceae bacterium | reverse complement strand
CGCTGGTAGAGCAGGCTCGTGTAGTTCAGGAACCGCAGCGGCATCGAGTAGTCCAAGCTCGATTGATGCTCGATCACCTCGTGCAGCGTCTGTACCCCGCCGCGGCCGTCGCTGCGGTCGATCGACCAGACCACGTCACCGAGGCGCCGACGCAGGGCGTCGGTGACGTTCTCGGTGGCGCGGTCGCGGAGGGTGGCGAAGTCGAGCGCATCGGCCCAGCCGGCGGGGCGCAGCGGGGCGATGAAACCGATGAGCAGGTCACTGGCGATGCGTTGGTGGGTGAGCAGTCGCTTGTATGCCGGGTCATCCATGATTCGCTCCCGATCCAGAGCACCTGCGGCAACCGTGTTGGAGAGGTGCCCGCTACCACTGACAATGGCCTCGGCGTCAGCGGCGCTTCAGCGCCGGAGCGTCGACGACTACCGGTTACGGAAGCGGAAGGTCTCTTCGGAGTGCTGCCGGTGAGTTCCAACCGCCCAAGCGGTTCCCGTAGATCGGATAGCGCCACATCCCGGCACGACTCCACAGGCCGTGCTGGGAGGACGTCAGCGCGATCGTCCGCCCGCTGCTGTAGTAGACGCCCCACGCCTGACGTAGGCCACGCGCCGCTCCTGCAGCGCGATCGCGTCCGCGACCAAGTCCTCGCGCCTCCGAAACAGATCGCAGTCCGGGTTCAAGTCGAATGCCGCCAGCAGGCGGTCCATCGTGCTGCCGTGGGGCTCCAGCGCTCCATCGGCGAGGATGTGCTCGACCGCGGCGCCCGCAGCGTCGAGCGCCCGCGCCACCAGAAGCGTCCGATGGCAGTCCAGCGGTTCCTTCTCCGCGCACATGAGCGCGATGCGGTATCTGGAGGAAGCATCGAACGCGGGCGATGCCGTCACGAAAACCACGCGTCGCGGCGACCCGTTCATAGTCGACACGCCCTCTCTCGTAACAGGCGGGATCGTCCGGGCGGCCGCCGAGTTCACGTCCGAAGAACGCATAACGAATGCCGCGCGCATCGAGCGACGCTTGCAGCGCCTTTCGGTTGAAATGCGGTCGGAAGCGGCTATACGGCGCGGACCGCACGTCGGCCACGGCGGTGACCCGATGTCTGGCCAACAGCCCCAGAAATCGCTCCGGCGTGTGATTGGAGTGGCCGATGGTGAGGATCCCGGCATCCGTCACGCGAGCCGCCCGCATTCGATGATCGCGCTGACCAGCTTGCGGCGGATCCGCTTGGTGTCGGCTCACCCATCGCTCTCCGTCCATCGTCCGTCAGCCGATGATAAAGCGGGCACGGCCTGTTTCGTCAGATTCCGTGTGCCCATCCTCTGCAGTCCCTGCGTATCATCGCTGATACGCGACGGATCGATCGGGATACCACCTGTCGGGTGAACGGTGGCGGAGCGTGCCGTATCGCGCTCCCTGCCGTGTGGCATGGTTCTCGCTTCCTGTTTCACTACGGAGGTTTCCATGCGCACCACATTGCTCATCGCGGCGATCGGCGCCGTGCTCGCCACCAGCGCCGTCGCCGACGATGAAGTCTCGACCGTCGACATCCTGGCGGTGCTCGAGGAGATCAACCAGAAGCTGGATCGGGACAGACCGGTCACCTCTGCTGGAGCTCCGGATGCCGGGTTCGGCGGCGGTCCCTTCATGCCGCTGCGCTACGTGCCCGGCATCGCCGATCTCAACGCCTACTTCACGACGCTGGGCTCGTACGGCGCGATGAGCGAGCTCTTCGTTCCGATCAAGGACGGCGGCGCCGGCACCTGGCGCTGGAGCGTGGACGGGAGCCTGCAGATCGGGGCGGAGTACGGAGGGTTCGGACAGGACGTGCTAGGCTTCGCGAAGCATGGCGACGACCCGCTCGGACCGCGCGACACGGTCGACGAGGACGGCGACGGGTACGACGACTACTACAGCTATGCCGGCTACGGACAGGGCTACTTCGTCGGTATCGTCCAGTACAAGTGGCCTGTCGCTCCGGACCTCGTGTATCTTCAGGCCGGGATCAAGACCGGCATGGCCTTCGAGTCGGTCCGGTACGGCATGGACCGTCGCCAGGTGCTCACGGAGACCCTGGGCATCACCTCCGGCAGCAACGCCTGGAGCCGCGCCAGCCTGATCGGCGGCGTGTACGCCGGCCTGCAGATCCGCCTGGACGGCCAGCTCAACGTGTTCAAGCTGGGGATTGAGGCAGGCGTGAACGGCCACTACGCCCTCGGCGAGTGGGCGCCCGCCACCGGCGTGCACAAGCGCACCCCCGCTCCCCCTGACGCCATGCAGGCGCACAACTTCTGGTTTGCGGTCGGCCCGCAATTCCACTACTGAGCGCCCCATGCCACCGGTCATCGAGGTCGAACAGCTCCACAAGGGTTACGGCGAGGTGGTGGCGGTCGACGATGTGTCCTTCTCCGTGGACGAGGGCGAGATCTTCGGGATCATCGGCCCCAACGGCGCCGGCAAGACCACCACGATCGAGTGCGTCATCGGTCTGCGCACGCCGGATCGCGGCCGCATCTCGGTCCTCGGGATGGATCCGATCCGTGACCGGACCGCTTTGACGGAGCGCATCGGCGTGCAACTGCAGGAGGCGGCGCTGGCGGACCGGATCAGGGTGTGGGAGGCGCTGGACCTGTTCAGTTCCTTCTACGCGCGGACCGTGCCGTGGCAGCCCCTGCTGCAGCAGTGGGGGTTGGCCGACCACCGATCCGCGATGTTCGGCACCCTTTCCGGCGGTCAGCGGCAGCGCCTGTTCATCGCCCTGGCGCTGGTGAACGACCCGGACGTGGTCATCCTCGACGAGCTGACCAGCGGACTCGACCCGCAGGCGCGCCGAGCCACCTGGGACCTGGTGCAGGCGATCCGGGAGCAGGGCAAGACCGTGCTGGTGATCACCCACTTCATGGACGAGGCGCAGTTCCTGTGCGACCGGGTCGCGATCGTCGACCACGGCAGCGTCATCGCTCTGGACACGCCGGCCCAGCTCGTCCGCACGTTCGACACGGAGAGCAGAGTCGTGTTCGACGTGACCGCCGACGCCGATTGGTCAGCGCTGCGGGCGCTCCCCCAGGTCGCTGCGGTCGTGCAGCAGGGCGGCCGAGTGAGCGAAGCGAACCTCACTCGAAGAGTGAGCGGAGCGAACCTCACTCGAAGAGTGACGGTCTCCGGGAACACCGACGGACTGCTGTCGGCGGTGGTGGCATGGCTGGAATCGAATCGTGTTCCGTTCAGCAACCTGAGCACCCAGCAGGCCGATCTGGAGGATGTCTTTCTCCGGCTGACCGGCCGCGCGATCCGGGACTGATCCGCCAGGACTGAACCGATGGCCCTGACCACGCAATTGCGCTCCTACCGCCGTCTCGCCTCGGTCCAGTTCAAGCGCTTTCTTCGCGAACCGATGGCGCTGTTCTTCACCGTGGCGTTCCCGGTGTTGCTGGTGCTGCTGTTCGGCTTCATCTGGGGGAACGAACCGGGCGGTCCGTTCACGCCTCCGGGATTCGGATACATCGACAGCTACGTGCCGGCGCTGGCCGCGATCGTGATCGGCACGGTCGCCCTCATCGGTCTCCCGATCACGACGGCGGCGGACCGGAAGCAGAAGCTGCTGAGGCGGTATCAGGTCACGCCCTTGCGGCCGCTGGTCTATTTCGCCGCCGACGTGAGCGTCCACTTCGGCAGCGCCCTGCTGGGAATGGGGCTGGTGATCATCGTGGCCAAACTGGTGTTCGGCCTGCGCTTCGGAGGGAACTGGGCTGCCGTGCTCGGCGGGTTCACGCTGAGCACGCTGGCGTTCGTGGCGGTCGGCTACGTCCTTGCCAGCCTGGTACGCAGCGAACGCGTGGCTCAGGCGGTCGGGATGGCGCTCTACTTTCCGTTGATGTTTCTCTCCGGCGCCGCCATGCCGCTTCAGGTCATGCCCGGCAATGTCCAGGACCTCGCCCGCTGGCTGCCCCTGACCCATGTCGTGCACCTGCTGCAGGACCTGTGGTTCGGCGTCGGCTGGAATTGGCTGTCGGGCCTGGTTCTGCTGGGCATGCTGGTTGCCGGCACCGTGGCCTCGGCGGCGCTGTTCCGCTGGGAGTAGTGGCCTGGACCTGGGATCGCTGCTCGACGGACTGCTCCGCACCACGGCGGTCACGCTGGGCCTGATCGGCGTCGTCGAGGTCGGACTGGATCCGCCGGAGGTGCGCACGGACGCCTCCGGTATCACCATCACGGTGCATCTGCACGGGCATCTCACCGATCAGGTGGTCGGTCTGATACAGAGCTCGACGCGGGTGGCGATCGAATTCGAGCTCCGCTACTTTCCGCGCTCCGGGAGGAAGCTCCGGCTTGTCAGCCGCAACCAGGTCCTGTACCACAGCCTGACCGGCCGCTACGAGGTGCACCGCGGAGAGGAGGTGTCCTGGACCGATTCCCTGGAGGAGGCGGCGGCACTGCTCGGCGCTGCGACCGTGACGCTCGGGCCGGTCGGCTCGGGACTGGCGGTCATCAAGGCGCGCGCCACGCTCCCCGACGTTCACGCCGGCGACACCCCCGGTGCATTGTGGTCGGGGGTCGTGCCGAGCACGTCGATGCTGATCCCTGAGGAGTCATGAGAGGCTATGCGCTTGCACTGATCGCCCTGACCCTGGCAGCCGTCGCCGCCGTCACCCTAGCAGCGATCGGATCGATCGCGCGGCTCACCGACCCGGAGGATGCGGTGCGGGCCGCGGCGCACCTGCAGGAGGCGCGCGGTGCGGTGCGCAACGCGTATGTCGCCGAGTCGACAGAGGCCGCTCGGGCTCTCCTGGAGGAGGCGTCGCAGCAACTCGATGCGGCCGGCGGGCTGCTCGCCGGAGCGGAAGCCGTGCAAGCCGCGGTGAGCCGCATCGTCCTGTTGACCGTGCTCGCCGCGGCGCTGTTCGGGACCCTTGCGGGTATCCTCCTGTGGCTCGCGGCGTTCCGATGGGTGATCACTCCCCTTGCCACGCTGGCCGAGCAGATGCAGCGGCTGACCGACGACCCCTCACCGATCGACGTGCCGGCACGCGGTCCGCGGGAGATCCGCGCCCTGCAGCGTGCCTTCAACCGCCTCGTCTCCGCGCTGCACGACTACCGGGAACGGATCATGGAGATGGAGCGCGCCAATATCGGCCGCTACCTCACGCACCAATTCCGCAACTCGCTGACCCCGGTCCGGCTCGGAGCCAACCAGCTTGCCGAGGCGGGGCCGGACCCCGACACCCGGTCGATCGCCGCCATGCTCCTTGAGGAAGCAACCCGGATGGAGGCGATCCTCGACCGATTCGTCACGCTCTATCGCTTTCCCGATCCGGAACCGGCCGAGCTCGACATCGCACTGCTGGCGCGGCAGATCGCGGGCGGGTACCCGGGGATAGGGATAGCCGTGCCAGACGTTCCGGTACTGGTGCAGGCCGATCGCACCCTGCTGGACCAAGCGCTGACCAACCTCGTGCAGAACGCCATCGACGCCACGGCGGGCAGCGACTACGGTTCGGTCACCATCTCGGTGAGCGAGCGGCCGGCAGGGATCACCGTACGGGACCAGGGCGATGGGATGACGCAGGAGCAGCAGGATCGCGCCTTCGACGACTACTACACCACCAAGGAGGGCGGCATGGGCGTTGGACTCGGCTTCGTGCGGAAGGTCGCCGCCGCCCATGGGATCCGGGTGACGATGCGCTCCCGCCCTGGACAGGGCACGACCGTCGAGATGGCGTTCCCGTAACCGGCAGTCCCGTGCCGACCACCGTACTGATCGTCGACGACGACCTGAACGTCGGGCGCAGCGTCTCCATGGTGCTGTCCCGGCGCGGGATGGAAGCGCTGTGCGCGGCTCCTCCCGACTGGCCCGCGGCGCTGACCGCGGACGTGGACGTCGTGCTGCTGGACCTGTACCTGGGCGGCATCAAGGGCAGGGACGTCCTGGAGCGCCTGCTTGCGGAGCACCCGCTGGTGCCGGTGATCATCATGTCCGGCGTCGCCACCGCCGAGGAAGCGGTCGACTGCGTGCAGCGCGGCGCCTTCGACTACCTGGAGAAGCCGCTCGCGGCCGAGCGGCTGGCGATCACGGTGGGCAACGCGGCCCGCTACCGGCAGGCCCGCCTGGCCGCGCTGGCCGAAACCGTGCCCGTGTTCGCGTCGCAGAGCATGCGCGCGCTGGCCGAGGACTGCCGCAAGGTGGCGGCCACCGACGCCGCGGTGCTGATCACCGGCGAGAGCGGGACCGGCAAGGATGTCACCGCCCGTTACATCCACGGCTTGTCGCGCCGCAGCGCCCAGCCGCTGGTCAAGGTCGATTGCGGCGCCCTGCCGGAGAGCCTCATCGAGAGCGAGCTGTTCGGGCACGCCAGGGGAGCCTTCACCGGGGCGAATGCCGACTATGCCGGCAAGCTGCAGGCCGCGGCCGGCGGCACCCTGTTTCTCGACGAGGTAGCCGAGCTGCCGCCCGGCGCGCAGACGCGGCTGCTGCGCTTCCTGGACTCGGGCGAGGTGCAGCGCGTCGGCTCGACCGCGGTCGCCACGGTCGACGCGCGCATCATCGCCGCCACCAACGCCGACCTCGAACAGGCGGTTGACGACGGAACGCTGCGCCGCGACCTCTACTTCCGCCTGAACGTCATCCGCCTGAAGATCCCGCCGCTGCGGTCGCGGCGTGAGGACATCGCCCCGCTCGCCGAGAGTTTCGTGACGTCGCTGGCCGCGCGCCTGGGCGTCCAGCCTCGGGTGCTGAGCCCGGACGCGCTCCGGCGGCTGGGCGCGCTGTCGCTGCCCGGCAACGTCCGCGAGCTCAAGACGATCATCGAGCGGGTGCTGGTGCTGGGGGACGCGCCCGTGATCGAAGCCGCGGACGTCGAGCGCGCGGCCGCCGGCGGCGTGGCGGAAGCCGGCGACCCGTTCGCGCGGACGATGCCTCTGGCGGAAGCGAAACGACAGTTCGAGCGCCGCTATCTGCAGCGCCAGCTCGAGCTGCACGGGCAGTCGGTCAAGCGGACCGCGGCGGCGCTGGGTATACTGCCGAACAACCTCAGCCGCCGCGTGCGTCAACTGGAATCCGGGGTCGATCAGCACGCCGAGAGCGAGCGATGAAGCGACGTTTCGAGTTCAGCTACGGCTTCGACACGTTCCGCGGGGATCTCTTCGGCGGCATCACCTCCACGGTGGTGGCGCTGCCGGTGTCGCTGGCGTTCGGCGTCGCCTCGGGGCTGGGAGCGGCCGCCGGCCTGTACGGGGCGATCGCGGTGGGCTTCTTCGCCGCGGTGTTCGGCGGCACGCGGTCGCAGATCTCCGGCCCGACGGCGCCCATGGCCGTGGCCATGGCAGTGATCATCACCAGCCACGCGGCCAACCTCACGGAAGCCCTCACGGTCGTGATGCTCGGCGGCGTCCTGCAGGTGCTGATCGGCGTGCTGCGGATCGGCCGCTTCATCGCCTACACGCCGCACATGGTGGTCTCCGGCTTCATGACCGGGATCGGCATCATCGTCATGCTGATTCAGACGCTGCCCTTCCTGGGAGCGCCGACCGCGCCTGGCGGGCCGATGGGCGCGATCCGCGCGCTGCCGGAGGCGCTTGCGAACCTCAACGTCAGCGCCCTGGTCATCGCCGTGGTCACGCTCGCCATCGGCGTGCTCTGGCCGCGCCGCATGCAGCGCTTCGTCCCCGCAGCCCTGGTGGCGCTGATCGCCGGCACGTTGCTCGGTGTCCTGACGCTGCGCGATGCGCCGGTGATCGGTGCAGTCCCGACCGGACTGCCGGAGCTTCACCTGGAGCTTCCGTCCGTGGGGTTCCTGCTACGCGCCCTGCAGCCGGCGCTCATCCTGGCCCTGCTCGGGTCCGTCGACAGCCTGCTGACCTCGCTGGTGGCCGACTCGCTGACCGGTACGCAGCACAACCCGGACCGCGAGCTGGTGGGACAGGGCATCGGCAACCTGGTCGCGGGACTGTTCGGAGGCGTGCCCGGGGCCGGCGCGACCATGGGGACCGTCACCAACATCCGCGCCGGCGGAACGACCCGCATGTCGGGCGTGCTGCGCGCGATTCTGCTGCTGGCGCTGCTGCTGGGCCTGGGGCGCTACGTCGAGCCGATCCCGCACGCCGTCCTGGCCGGCATCCTGATGAAGGTGGGCTGGGACATCGTCGACTGGCGCATGGTCCTGCGCCTGCACCGCATCCGCCGCGAGCACCTGATCGTGCTGCTGATCACGCTCGGCCTGACCGTGTTCGTGGACCTGGTGACGGCGGTGGCCATCGGGCTGATCGCGGCGGGGATGGCGCACGCCCGCCAGTTGGAGCGGCTGGAGCTCGACAGCGTGGTGTCGGTGCCGCTGCTGGACCAGGCGTTCTTCTCCGATCAGGGCGACGCGGACGACCCGTATGCGGCGCGGGTCGGCCTGGTCGCGCTGCGGGGCGGCTTCACGGTGGCCTCCGCCCAGAAGCTGGTCGGGGTGATCGGCCCCGACATCAGGGACCACGAGGTGGTGATCTTCGACTTCTCGGGCGCCACCTACATGGACGACAGCGCCGCGATGCTGATCAGGCAGCTCATGGACGTCGCCGCCGAGCAGGACACGCCGTGCATCGTGATGGGACTGTCAGGCGCCGTCGCCGAAACCCTGGACGCCCTCGACATCCTGCACGACGTTCCCGCAGGTCAGGTCGTCGACACGCTGGACGAGGCGCGGCAGACCGCCCGGGTTCTGCTCACCGCCGGCGCGGGTGCTACAGCGTGATCTCCCAGAGGTAGCCGCTGCGCCGCGGGTTGTCGTTCTCGCAGGCGTACAGCGTGCCGTCGGCCGCGCGCACGACGTGGTGGACCTGGAAGCACGGCTCGCCGTCCCCGTCGACCACGTGGCCCAGCAACTCGTAGCGGTCGCGCCGGAAGTCGAAGCGGAGCACCTCGCAGCGCCCGGCCCTCCCGGTCACGCCGTAGGCGCAGCCATCGCAGGCGACCACCAGCGAGGTGAGCCGGCTGGGCCGGTCCTCGATCGGCGTGAACAGATAGGTCGCCGATCCCGTTTCCGGGTCGATGCGGTACAGCGATCCGTTGCCGCCGGAGGCGTACATCATGCCGTCGCCCAGGTTGAACAGCCCCTCCGCCTGGACGGTGCCGTATGAGCCGTCCGGCCGAGGCAGACCGCCCCGGTAGTGGACCACCCTGCCCTGCTCCGGGTCGATCTTGCAGAGCCGCGCCATGTCCACGCCGCTGCTCGACTGCCAGGCGCGGGTCACCTGCCAGGTCGCCCACAGGCAGCCGTGGTCGTCCAGACAGATGTTCTCGCCCTGCGCCATGCCGCCGCACCCGGAAGCGATCAGCCCGTAGTCGGTGACCGCGCCGTTGGCCAGGTCGTAGGCGGCCAGCATCTCGGGCGCGAAGCACAGGCAGTAGATCAGCTCGCGTTCCCGGTCGATGGCGATCGACTGGATGTAAGTGTGCGGCACCGGCGTCGCGATGCGCGCGAACTCGCCGCTGCGCGGGTCGTAGCGGAAGATGCCGCCGCCCGGCGCGTCGAAGAACCGGTCCACGTCGTGCAGCAGCGCCGTGGCCCCGTAGATGCAGCCGTCGGCGCCCCGTTCGAGCGAGCGGTGGAACTTGGCGTCGTATTCGTTCACCACCCCTCCGGCCCCCAGGTCGACGAAGGTCCCGGAAGCGCGGTCGTACGCCTTGAAGATGTCGGAGTCGAAGGAGGTGATGCCCAGGTACACGCGGTCGGACTCCTCGTCGTACAGGGCGCAGTCCATGCTGATCCAGCCGCGGCGCCAGCGCGGGTCGGCCTTGAGGTCGGCGTACTCCCAGCGGTCCTCGACCTCCTCGAACCACTGCTCGCCGTAGCGTTCGTCCTTGAGCTTGATGGAGCGGATCGTCATCGCAACGCGAGGTTAGAGGGTCGCACGGCGCACAGGAAGGGGTGGCGCGCCGCGGTCAGAGACCCTCGTACACGTCTCTCCGGTGCCGGATCCGGAGCACCACGATCCGCAGCTCGTCGGAGACGATCTCATAGACGATGCGATAGTCCGCGACCCGATAGCTGTACAGCCCCGCGTATCGGCCCTTGAGGCGCTTGCCCGCATGTGGGTTCGCGGCGAGGGTCTCCCGGATGACCCGGAAGGCCCTCCTGACGACCTGGCGATCCAGTCGCTTGAGCTCTCGCAGGCAGCGTTTCTCGATGTGGATCGAGTACACCTGACCTCACCGCAGGCCGAGTTCGCGCTCCGCTTCGTCTAGGGGCGTGGATTCCCCGCCCCTCCTGGCCAAGGCGATCTCATGGTCCTTCACTGCCTCGAAATACTCCTTGAGCGCCTCGTTGATGAAGTAGCTCTTCTTCCGGTTGGTGTCTGCGGCCACCCGATCGAGTTGCGCGGCCAGGTCCTCGTCGATCGAGGCGCTTACCACTCGCTTCGCCACTGCAAACCTCCTCACGTTCTGGTTGCTAAAACTATAAGTCTTATGAGACCTGATGATCATCCCCCTGGCACACCCCGTCCTGCTGCCCATGTTTAGGACACTTGTTTTTACCATCATAACTGTCATATATTGTCCTTGATGTCGAACGAAGGCGATCGGATCGCGATAGACGAGCTGTGCGCCCTGGTGGATCTTCCCCGGCGCACCGTCCGTTACTACATCCAGGAGGGACTCGTCGACCGGCCCGCCGGGGCCAAGCGCGGCGCCTACTACACCCGGCGCCACGTCGAGCAGCTCATGACGGTCCGCACCTGGCAGCGAGCCGGCCTGAGCCTGGAACGGATCCGCGAGCTGGTGGCAGGCGGCGGAGAGAGCTCCTCGCCCCTGCCCCCGCCACGCGCCCGGCGCCCCGGAGACGTGACGTTGCGTACCCACGTCACGCTCGCCCCCGGCGTCGAGCTGGTGATCGATCCCCAGGAGGCCGGCCTCGGCGCAGAGGCCGTGCGGAAGATCGTCCGGAAGGCGGCATCACTCGTCGAGCGGACACGCAAGGAGGATGCAGAGAGATGAGAACGACCATGGCCGCGACGCTGGAGAGCGCTCAGGGACAGGTGGTGCTGGAGGAGGTGGCGATCGACGCCGCCGTCGACGACCTCATGACCGTCGTCGACGTGTGCCAGCGCTACCGCAACCCCGGCACCGGGCACATCGAAGCGGTCTACACCTTTCCGTTGCCGGTGGACGCCGTCCTGCTCCGCTTCTCGGTGGAGATCGGCGACCGGACGATGGCCGGCACGGTCATCGCCAAGGCGGAGGCGGAGCGGCGCTACGAGGACGCCATCACCGACGGCGACGCGGCGGTGCTGCTGGAGCAGCCGCAGCCGGGGCTGTACACCGCGAGCGTGGGCAACCTGGCCCCGGGCGAGACGGCGACCGTCCGCTTCCGCTACGGGCTGCTGCTGCGCTGGAACGGCGACCGGGTGCGGTTCGCCATGCCCACGGCCATCGCGCCGCGGTACGGCGATCCGTCGGCCGGCGGCCTGGACCCACACCAGGAGCCGGAGTTCAGCTTCGACGCCGAACTCCGCTTTCGGTTGCGGGTATCGGTGCAGGGAGTCCTGCAGGGCGCCCGCTGGGCCTCTCCCTCGCACGACATCGCCGTCATGCCGGAACGCGAACGAACCGTGATCGAAATCGCACGGCCCGCGGCGATGGACCGCGATGTCGTGCTGGAGGCACGGGCTGCCGGGGCGGATGCGGGCCGGGCGCTGCTCGACCGCGACGATGGAGACTGGGTGGTCCTGGCCAGCTTCCGGCCCGACTTCCCGGACCCGGCAGACGGCGGCGTGCCCCGCTGCCTCAAGATCGTCGTGGACTGCTCCGGCTCGATGAGCGGCGACTCGATCGAGCAGGTGCGCATCGCCGGCGAGCGGATTCTCGACAGCCTGCGCCCCGGCGACCTGTTCGACATCGTTGCGTTCGGCACCGGACATCGTGCCCTGTTCGGCCGCGCGATGCCCGCGTCCCCGGGCAATGTCGACCGTGCGCGGGAATTCGTGCGCGATCTGGACGCCGACCTGGGCGGCACCGAGATCGAGTCCGCCCTGCGCGCCGCCTACGGCATCGCCGGCGAGCCCGGGCTGCCGCGCGACCTGCTGCTGATCACCGACGGCGAGGTCTGGGACACCGACGCCGCCGTCGCGGAGGCGCGGGCGTCCGGCCACCGCATCTTCACAGTCGGCGTCGGCAGCGCCGTCGCCGAGCCATTCGTCCGCTCCCTCGCCGGAGCGACCGGCGGCGCCTGCGAGCTGGTGGCGCCGCGCGAGGACATGGCCGAGCGCATCCACCGGCACTTCCAGCGCATCCTGGCCCCATCCGCCAGGCGGGCTCGGGTCATCTGGCCCGCACCGGTGCGTCACCCGGTCCCCGACCCGCTGCCGCCGCCGTACCCCGGCGACACCCTGCACCTGTTCGGGTCGTTCTCACAGCGGCCGGCCGGCCCGTTGGTCCTGGAGCTGGAGCTTGCGGACGGCCGCACCATCAGCCAGCGACTGGAGATCGGCCCGTTGCCGCCCCCGAATGCCGGCGTGGAAGAAGCGAGGGCTACCCGCTCCGAACTGGCCCGCATGGGCGCCGCCCGGCGGTTGCCGGCGATCGACGACGAGGCGGCTGCGACCGAGCTGGCCGTGCGCTATCAACTCGTCTCGGAGTGGACGGACTGCCTGGTCGTTCACGTACGGGCTGAGGCCGAAAAGGCGGACGATTTGCCCAGCCTGGTCAAGGTCCCGCAGGTGCTGGCCGCCGGCTGGCACGGGATCGGAACCGTGCACGACGCGGAGATGCGGCCCGCGAAGATGCTCTACAGCGAGGCGCCGCCGGCAGACGCCGCCCCAGGCCCGCTGCGGGAAACGATCCCGCCGGTTCCCGACTTCATGCCCGGGACGCCCCGATCACCGATCGAGATCATCGCGGCGCTGAACGAGGGCTCGTTCCGGTCCGTGCCCACGCTCGGCGACCTCGTGGCGCTCGGCATTCCCGACGAGCTCATCGACGGGCTTCGGAAGCTGGTCGATGAAGGCGAGGACGCCCGCGCCGTCGCGGTCATCTTCCTGTACCTGATCTGCGAGTCGCCCGCCGGCCCCGGGGTAGACCCCCCCCGGCCCCCGGGGATCCACACCCCCAACAAAAAGCAGGCGCCCGGCACCGCCACCAAAGG
>JAPPNY010000184.1:0-2160 GCA_028818385.1 Spirochaetaceae bacterium | reverse complement strand
GTATGTGGGTCTTTTTGGGCGCGCCCGCCCGCGCGGGGGGGTTCATATCCCCCCCCCCCTCCGGGGCGCCCCCCCCCCCCCGCGGCGCCGCCGGCCGCGGGCGCCGGCTGATCCTCTCCGCCTACAAGAAGCTGGCGCCCGGAACGGCCACGATCGGCGCGGTCCGGCGCGTCTGGCAGGGCTGGGATCCCCCCGACGGAGGCGCCATGGCCGGCCCGTGAACGGCGTTCCCGACCTCACGGCAGGGAAGCCGGCCGGCCGTTGCGGTACGCTGCGTGCGGAGGGTCATGCCCCATGAGCATTACGCGGACCGACTTCGGCTTGGCCGGCGGCACCCCCGTGCACCGCTACGAGATGCGCAACCGCCGCGGCACCACGGCGGCGGTGTTGACGCTGGGAGCCAACCTGCAATCGGTGCGCACCCACGGCCGCCACGGACTGGACGAGATCACGCTCTCCTACGACGAAGTGGGCCGCTACCTGGACCCGGAGTACCCGTACTTCGGGCCGATCATCGGACGGGTCGCCAACCGTATCGCCGGGGGCGCCTTCGAGCTGGACGGCACCCGCTACGAACTCGCGTGCAACGCGGGCGACCTGCACCTGCACGGCGGGGTCACCGGCTTCGACCGCCGCATCTGGCATGCCACCACGCACGAAGGCGAGGACGAGGACCGCGTCGCGCTGCGCTACCGGAGCCCGGATGGCGAGGAGGGATACCCCGGCGAGCTGACCGCCCAGGCGGTCTATCGGCTCACGGCGCACGACGAGCTGGTGATCGACCTGCAGGCGACGACCGACGCGCCGACGATCGTCAACCTCACCAACCACGCCTACTGGAACCTGGCCGGCGCCGGCAACGGCACCGTGGACGGGCACGACCTGCACCTGCACTGCGCGCACGTCCTGGAGCGGGGCAACGACGGGGTGCCGACCGGCGCGCTGCTGCCGGTGGCCGGTACCGAGTTCGACTTCACCAGCCCGCGCCCCGTCGGAGAGCGGATCAAGCAGGCCGGTGGCTACGACCACTGCTTCGTGATCGACGGCGCGGCGGGCCAGCTCCGCACCTTCGCCCGCGTGTACGCGCCGGGCTCCGGACGGGTCATGGAGGTGGCCACTACCCAGCCCGGCGTGCAGCTCTACACCTCGGAGTTCCTGGAGACCACGACGGGCGCCGGCGGACGCACGTTCGACCCGCGGGGCGCCCTCTGCCTGGAGACTCAGCACTTCCCCGACAGCGTGCACCGGCCCCATTTCCCCTCCATCGTGCTGCGCCCCGGCCAGACCTACCGGCACCGCACCGTGCACCGCTTCTGGGTCGCATAGCGAGTGGACAGATGGAAGGATGGGAAAGTAGCGTCTCCGTGAACGGAGGTTCGTCGTGAGCGTGACCCTGACCAAGTGGACCCTGGATGACTACCACCGCATGGTCGCCAGCGGCGTGCTCGACGACCGGCCGGTCGAGCTACTGAGAGGGGAGATCGTCGAGATGCCGCCCGAGGGAGAAGCCCACGCCTACGTGCTTACCGATGCGATCAAGTACATGATCGAGATGGTTGGCGAGCGAGCCACGGTACGCCCGGATCACCCGATCACCCTGCCCGAGCACGACTCCGAGCCGGAGCCGGACATCGCCGTGGTGCGGCCGCTCGGTCGCGAGTACCTCGATCATCACCCCTACCCCGGCGACGTCTTCTGGCTGATCGAGTTCTCGGACAGCAGTCTGGCGAAGGATCTGGACGAGAAACGGCAGCTCTACGCACAAGCCCGGATTCCCGAGTATTGGGTCGTCGACCTGCAGCAGCCGCAGATCGTCGTGTTTCGCAACCCCGGCGCCGACGACTACCTTCAGACGACGAACGTCACTGCCGGAGTGCTGACTCCTCTGGCGTTTCCCGATCTTCGTTTCTCGGTCCAGCGCCTGCTCGAAGGAAGCTGAACCCGCGACTCGGATCGAGGTCCGCTACTCGTCACCGAGCGAGGCGATATTCCTCATACGGATTGGAGCAGGGATTGCCGCGGCTGACGTGCATGCGGCCGACGTCCGCCTCGATCACCACCGACAGCACGCTGGTCCAGAAGCCGTACCGGGGGTGGTCGTTGGCGTGCCGGCAGATCGACCGGGGCTCGTCGTGGTGGTCGCGCAGCGCCGCCTGCGCC
>JAPPNY010000173.1 GCA_028818385.1 Spirochaetaceae bacterium | reverse complement strand
TCGCCCCATGATCCCAACCTGCCTCAAACCGTCCGCCCCGGCTGAATAGTTACTTTCAGGAACTCGTTGATCGTCATGCAGGACCCCTTCCGGCTTCTCCTTGACGCCCGGGCCGTTGCTACAGGCCCCAGCGTCTCCGGCTCCACCATAACATCGGTCGGCGCGGTCGGCGAGTGATACAACCGAATCAGGGCCGTCAGGCACGTGCACTCGATCCGATCCGGGGCAAATGACTACCAGAGGCGGGCATAGAGACGGCGAGGGCCGTTACCCGAGACCCGGCCCGAGACGGTCGCCAGCGGGAGGAAACCCCTTGGAAAGAAAGCACCTGCCAGCGAACGCAATCGTTCTGTCATCACGTACATCGTCCTGGTCGGCCGGGACCGGCTCACGCCCCTGACCTTCCCGAACTTCACTCTGTTACCGCCGCCACCGCCACCCCCAGGACAGGCCGCCGTTCTGGATCGGACCATCGCGGAAGGGCTGGGACAGACGCGGTGCCATTTGGACCTCAGTGGGGCGGAGTCCGGGTACCTGATCGTGTTCGATCGATCGCCTGAGCGAACTTGGGACGAGAAGATCTCCGTCGCGAGGCGGGGGCCAGAACGGAAGCGCCGATCATCGCCTGGGGGGATGTGACAGGCCCTATATCTTGTCGACCAGGATGGCGCACTTGCCCGAGGGAATGGGCAAGGTCTTGCGGCGGCGCCCCAGCACGTGGATCGCCAGGTAGTAGAGCTTCTCGGACTCCAGGCGCACCTCCCAGCCTCGGTCCGAGTTGTGGGTCCGGATGGAGACCAGGTTGCGCTTCAGGGTCAGGTTCTCGATCCCCATGCCCTCCAGCACCGGCAGCGTCCAGTCCACGGTCTTGCGGGGGAGGGAGATCGAGAGCCCCAGCACGTTCTCGATCACCAGCGCCACCGTGGAAAGGGCGACGAACGGCAGGTAGGACTTGCGGGGAAAACCGCCCTTGCCGTGCCATTTGGCCGCCGACTCGTGCTCCGGGGCGTAGGCGTCCCACAGGTCGCCCACGCCCCGTTCCGGGACCAGCACGTCGTGCATGGCGAACAGGTGGCGCAACGCGAACTCCCGCGCCAGGCTGATTCGCCCGTAGCGCTCCAGTCCCTTGATGATCGCGTAGTTCACGTACGGCAGCACCGACCCCCGGTAGCCGCCGCCGTACGGATCGTACAGCGCTTCCTCGGCAGCCAGGCTCGGGAACGGGTGGCTGCGGCCGAAGGTCCGCGGGTTGGTCAGGTGGCCGATCAGCCGGCGCGCCTTGTCCTCGCTCGGAATCTCGGCCAACAGCGTCCAGAAGGCCGCGATCGTCTTGACCTTGAGCTGCTGGCCGTAGCGGTCGAGGTCGTAGTAGATCGAGTCCTCGTCGCTCCACATGAGCGACTGCATGCGCGTCTTCAGGGCGAAGTACTCGCGCTTGTAGCGAAAGGCGACTTCCTTGTCGTTGAGGGCGTCGGCGATCGTCGAGATGAACGACGCGCTGGCCGCCTGCTGGGCGTTGAAGTCCACCGGATAGGCGATGCGGTCGCGGGGGCTGTTGCCCATGCCCAGCGCCTGGCGCGGAACCGCCAGCAGGCCGTTGTCCCGCCGGAAACTGGCCTGGATCCATTGGTAATAGCGTTCCAGAATCGGCAGCACCTCGCGCAGGCGTCGCTTGGAGCCCAGGCGGTGGTACAGGTTGTACTCCGCCCACGCGAACAGCGGCGCCTGCACGCCGTGCGGGTTCGCCTTGATCAGGAATGGCTGCCCGTTCAGCAGGCTGTATTCGCCGTGAATCGCCCCGCACGGTTGCTGCTTGGCGTAGAAGGCGTCGAGCTGCGCCTCCACCGGAAACTCCCGGTTCGAGTACACGAGCGAGAAGGTGGAGCAGCAGGCGGCCACCTGGTTCACGCGATCCTGCGCAGGATCGCAGAATACCCGATCGAAACCGCTTCCCGGCTCGCCCCGGCGCCAATAGCCGGGCATCAACTCCCAGGTGGCGTCGAACAGGTCGACGAGCGCCTGGTGGTCGTGGACGAGGCGGGGAAGCTCCTCCCGCGTGGTGTTCACGACCGGTGCCTGCTGCGGAACTGCTACGTTGGAGATGACTGGTGCCTGCAAGAGAGAAGTGCGGGAAGCGTGAACCGCAATCATAGCACGGGCCGCCGTTTCGATGTCAAAGCGGAGCAGGCCCGTGGCCACGTACGCAACTATTGACAGGGGCAGGGAATGGTGCTTGACTCGATCGGTGGGTCAGACAGCGCCCGGTACTCTCGAAGCGACTGCCGCCATGGCCAGACTGCGGCTCGGCGCTCACGAGAGTGCCCGGCTCGAGGCGGAGTTGGCCCGCATCGTCGACTACTTCGCGCTGCTTGCGGAGGCCGACGTCGACGACCTGCGGCCGACGACCCATCCGCTGCTGACCGGATCCCGATTGCGCGACGATGAAGTCTCCGACCTGCCCACCTCATACGACCCGGTACGGGCAGCGCCGGACCGCGACGACCGGTTCATCGTCGTTCCGAACGTCCTGTAACATTCGAAGTGAGGGACGAATGGCGGAGGTTTCGCGCTGGCGCGCGATGTTCACGGATGAGAGCGAACGGAGCCGCTGGCTGGCATACGCCCGCGGCTGGAACGAGCGGATCAACGCCTTCGTGTCCTTCGCGGACGCCGACGGCGACGCGGACGGCGTACCCGACGGACCCCTTGTCGGCATGCCGTGCGCGATCAAGGACAACATCGCGGTAGCCGGCCAGCCGCTCCGCTGCGGCTCGGCGCTGCTCGGCGCGCACGTGGCCCCGTTCAGCGCCACCTGTGTTCGGCGGCTGCAGCGCGCCGGGGCGATCGTGGTCGGCAAGACCAATCTGGACGAGTTCGGCATGGGCTCCGACACGCAGGCGTCCGTGCATGGCGGCTGCGCCAACCCCTGGGACGCCGAACTGGTGCCCGGCGGGTCCAGCGGCGGATCGGCGGCCGCGGTTGCGGCCGGCATCGTGCCGTTCGCCCTGGGATCGGATACCGGCGGTTCGGTCCGGCAGCCGGCCTCCTTCTGTGGCGTGTTCGGGCTCAAGCCCACCTACGGCGTGGTTTCGCGGTTCGGGCTGGTCTCGTACGCCTCGTCACTGGAGGTGATCGGCATCATCGCCGAGACGCCTGCGCTGTGCGGCGAGGTGCTGGAGGTGATCGCCGGCGTGGACGAGCACGACCAGTCAACGGTCGCGGGCTCGCCCGACCGCGACGAGGTGCGTACCATCGGCGTGCCGCGCGCGTGCCGGGAGGAGCTGCGCGATCCGCAGGTGCGCACGGCGCTCGACGCCACCGTCGAACAGCTCGGCGAGTTGGGGTACCGCGTCGTGGATGTCGACCTCACCACGCTGCGCTACGCGGCCGCCGCCTACTACGTGATCTCGTGCGCGGAGGCCAGCGCCAACCTGGCCCGCTTCGACGGCGTTCGCTACGGGGCGCGCGCCGCCGCCGAGTCGGCGGACGAGACGATCATCGCCTCCCGTTCCGAGGGATTCGGGGACGAGGTCAAGCTCCGCGTCCTGGCCGGCACCTACGTGCTGCGCTCCGGCTTCCACGACCGCTACTACCTGCGCGCGCAGCGCGTGCGCACGGCGCTGCGCGACGAGTTGGCCGGCCTGTTCGGTCAGGTCGACCTGCTGCTCATGCCGGTCTACCCGGTGCCGCCGTTCGCGCGCGGCAGCGCCCGCCTGGATCCGTTCGAGCAGAAGGTCGCCGACCTGTACACGACCGTCGCCAACCTGGCCGGCGCTCCGGCGGTGAGCTTCCCGACGCCGCAGCCGCGGGTGCCGATCGGGATGCAGTTGATCGGACCCAATTTCGGGGAGCGGCTGCTGCTGGACGTGGCGGCCCGGTATGCGGCGGCGCATGCGCCCGCCCGGCCGCAGGGATACTCGGAGGACTGGCGATGAGCGGCGCCCACACCGAACGGGGCGCGTTCGATACGTTCGTGGGGCTGGAGATCCACATCCAGCTCGACACCCGCACGAAGGTGTTCTGCGGCTGCCCGGTCGCCTTCGGCGGCGACCCCAACACGCGGGTCTGTCCGATCTGCCTTGGCTTCCCCGGCGTGCTGCCGGCCCTGAATCGGGAGGCGGCGCGCATGGCCTACGTGGTCGCGCAGGCGGTCGGCTGCACGCTGTCGGCCGAGGCGGTGTTCGAGCGCAAGAACTACTTCTACCCCGACCTTCCCAAGAACTACCAGATCTCCCAGTACGGCGCGCCGATCGGCGCCGGCGGCTCGCTGACCGCGCCGCTCTCCCCCACCCGGCCGGTGGCGATCCGGGAAGTGCACCTGGAAGAGGACGCCGGCAAGATGATCCACGCGGGCGACGTCTCCCTGCTGGACTTCAACCGCACGGGCACACCCCTGGTGGAGATCGTCACCGAGCCGGACCTGCGCTCGGGTGACGAGGCGATCGCCTTCCTGCAGTATTTCCGGCGCGTGGTCCGCCACCTCGGGGTGTGCGACGGGAACATGGAGGAGGGGTCGCTGCGCTGCGACGCCAACGTCTCGATCAATCACGCGGGCGCCGGCCTGGGCAGCAAGGTGGAGATCAAGAACCTCAATTCCTTCAAGTTCGTCGGCCGCGCCATCGAGTTCGAGCTCGACCGCCAACGCCAGGAGCTCGAGGCCGGACGGAGCGTGCGGGTCGAGACCCGCCAGTGGAACGAGAACCGCGACGTCACCACGCCAATGCGGGTGAAGGAGTCCGACTCCGACTACCGCTACTTCCCGGAGCCCGATCTGCCGCCGCTGCGGCCGGACGCGTCGTTCCTGGAATCGGTGGACGCCGCGCAGGTGGAGCTGCCGATGGCACTCCGCGACCGGTTGGCAACCGATCACGGCCTGACCGGCGCACAGGCGGAGTTCCTGAGCGAGGAGCGGGCGACCGCCGAGCTGTTCGAGCGGGCGGTCGCCGCCCGCGCCGATGCCCAGCAGGCAGCCCGCTGGTTGGCGGGCGACGTGCGCCGGCTGCTGAACCGGACCGGCATGGCGATTGCGGACTCGCCGCTGAGCGCCGGCCGCCTCAGCGAGCTGCTGGAGCTCATCGACTCCGGCGCCATCTCCGGCAAGATCGCCAAGGGAGTGCTGGAGTCCGTGCTGGCCGACGACCTGGACCCGGCCGACGTGGTCGAGCGGCAGGGCTTGCGGCTGATCGCCGACGAAGCGGAGCTCGATGGGTACGTCGATGCCGCGATCGCGGCGTTCCCGGAGGCGGCCGCGCAGTTGCGGCAGGGCGACGGGCGGCCTGTCGGCTTCCTGATCGGCGAGGTGATGAAGCGAACCGGCGGACGCGCGGCCCCGGAGCCCCTGCGGCGGATGCTGCAGGCCCGCATAGGAGGACAGTGATGGCGGACGCCGGCTCGTGGTCCGAACGGACCCTGGTGGCCGATATCGGAGATCGACGCGGACGCGAGGTCGCGGTGGCCGGCTGGGTGCACCGGGTGCGCTCGCTCGGCCGAGTGGCATTCGTGCTGCTGCGCGACCGCTCGGGCATCGCGCAGCTCGTGTTCCCGGGCTCGGTGGACCTGTCCTCCGAGTCGGTGATCACGGCGACCGGCACGGTGGAGGCCAACGACCGTGCGCCCGGCGGCTTCGAGGTGCAGGTCACCGGGCACCGCGTGTTGTCGACGGCTGCGGCGGACCTGCCGCTGGCGGTCAACGGCCGGCCGGAGAACCTGTCGCTGGACGCGCAACTCGACCACCGCATGCTGGCGCTGCGCATTCCCAAGCTGCTGGACGTGTTCAAGGTGCAGGCGACCATCGTCGAGGGCTTCGCCCGCCATCTGCGCGGTGAGGGTTTCACGGAGATCAAGACCGCCAAGCTGATCGGCAGTGGCACCGAGGGCGGCACCGGCCTGTTCGCGGTGCGTTACTTCGACCGCGACGTGTTCCTGGCGCAGTCGCCGCAGCTCTACAAACAGGCGATGGTCGCATCCGGCCTGGAGCGGGTGTTCGAGATCGGCCACGCCTACCGGGCGGAGAAGCACGACACTCCCCGCCACCTGAACGAGTACGTGTCGCTCGACGTGGAGATGGCCTTCATCGACAGCGAGCACGACCTGATGGACCTGGAGCAGCGCATCCTGAAGACCATCTTCGCCGCGATCGCCGAGCGCAACGGCCGCGAGCTCGACGCCTGGGGCGCGTCGGTGCCGGCGCCGGAGGCGGTCGACGCGCTGCCGAGACTGAACCACGATCAGGCGCTCGAACTGGCCTCCGAGCTGCTCGGCCGGCGGGTCTACGAGGTCTCGCCGGGGGTGGAGCGCGAGCTCTGCTCCTGGGCGGAGCGCGAGCACGGCACCGACGGCTGCTTCGTGTACGGCGACCCGCGCCGTAAGCGGCCCTTCTACACGCACCCGGCGCCGGACGGCAAGACCATGTCGTTCGACCTGCTGTTCCGCGGCGTGGAGATCACCACCGGCGGCCGGCGCATCGAGCAGCACGACCTGCTGGCCGAGAGCATCGAGGCCGCAGGTCTGCCGGTCGAGTCGCTGGCCGACTACCTGTCGGTATTCCGCTACGGCTGCCCGCCGCACGGCGGCTTCGCGATCGGCCTTGAGCGCCTTACCCAGAAGGTGCTGGGCCTGGAGAGCGTCAAGGAAGCCGCCCTCTTCCCCCGCGACCGCAAGCGCACCCGCCCCTGACAAGGGCGGCCGCCCCTGACGACGCGGCGGGTTCTGACCTCGGCAGGTTCTCCGATCAGCCGATGGTGAGGACGAGCTGGCCGCCCTTGAAGATGCGGATCTCGCCCGAGGACTCCGATACGGCGATGCCGAGGGCGTCGGTAGCGGCGGTGATCGCCGCCGCCGCCGCATGACGGGCGCCCAGGCCGGGGGTCTGCGCGGGTGAGGCCGGGGCGCTCAGGAACGCGCCGGCCGACTCCACCACGCCGTCCCGGCGAACGACGAAGGCGCCGTCCATCAGCGCGTACTCCTTGATCGTCTCGTCCAGCGCCGGGTCGAGCAGGTTGCGCTCGTCGTCCGGGTAGCCGCGGAACGGGTTCATCACGAGCTGGCTGGTGTGGCCGCGCACGCGCTCGTGGTCGCCGACCACGAACAGCGCGCCCACCGGCCGGCCTTCCCGTCCCTGGGTAGCGAGCTCGCGGCCGATCTGCAGCACCCGCTCCAGCACCCCGCGTCGCGCCATCGCCGCGAGCGGCTGCCGGCGGACCGACGCGAAGGTCTCGAACTCCACGCCCACGTCCGTGACCACCACCGTGTCGAGCACGCCGGTGTCCGGGAGGCCGAAGACGCTGACGACGCGGTCGGCGTGGTCGATCACGCCGCGGGACAACGCCAGCAGAATGGCGACCTCCACCTGGCTGGACCGCGAAGGCACCGAGAACGGAATCAGCACCTGGTCCGAGAACCCCGCCGGCAGCGACGCCTCCGAAGCCGGATGCGAGCTGGCCAGGACCGCGCGGCGCTCAATGCCGAAGCCGCCCGCGGCGCCGAACTCCCGCACCATGGGCCGCGAGACCTCGTCCACGTGCAGGATGACCGTGCTGGCCTCCACCTCCGCTGCCAGCGCCCCGGCGTGCACCAGCACCCGCGCCGAGATCCGGTCGGCGCCGGCGCGGCTGGGCGCCCCGTCCGGACCTATGAGCAGCCGGCACACCGACTCCGGGCGGTCGGCCTGAAGCAGCCGCTCGACCAGGCCCTTGTCCCGCAGCGTGGCGGCGATGTCGGCCAGCAGCGCCACGTGCCCGTCGGGGTCCAGCGAATCGCCAAGGATCAGGAAGATCAGCGCGACGTGGCCGTCTTCGCCGGCGTCGTAGCTCACGCCGTCGAAAGAGCGGCCGATCACCACCACCGTCCGCCCGAAGCCGGGGATCTGCAGGTGCGGGAACGCGATGCGGTCGGAAATGCGCGAGCTGAGCGCAAGCTCGCGCTGCCACAGGCCGTCCATCACCGCCTCCACGTCCAGCGGACCACCTGAGCGGGCGGCCGCATGCACCAGCTCGGCCAGCGCGGCACGCTTGTCGCGGTTGCGCAGGAACACCACCCGCTCGACCGCCACCAGCTCGCGCAATTTCATACCGGGATTATGGCACCGCCGCGCGAGCGAGTGATCCCCTTGCGGGATCGTGCCGGTAACCGTAGCGTGCGCCGATGCAGAACTATCGCGGCATGGCGCTCGATGCGGTCTCCGCCGCTCTCGGCGTGTTGGCGCCCGGCGCCGACGCCGGCGCGCTGAGCGCCGCCACGCCCCCCGATCCGTCGCTCGGCGATCTGTCCGTACCCTGTTTCCCGCTGGCCAGGGTGCTGCGGCGCGCTCCTGCGCAGATCGCCGCCGAGCTGGCCGTAGCCGTCGAGCTGCCGGCCGCCTTCCGGAGCGTGTCCGCCGACGGCGCGTACCTGAACTTCTTCGTCGATCCGGGCGACCTGATCGCCGGCGCCGTCGGCGCCGTGCGCGCCGCCGGCGCGTCCTACGGGTCGAACGGCACCGGCATCGGCCGCACGGCGCTCCTGGAGCACACCTCGATCAACCCGAATGCCTCCCCGCACGTGGGGCGCGCGCGCAACGCGCTGATCGGCGACGTGCTGGCGCGGCTGCTGCGCTTCGAGGGCTATGGCCTGGAGGTGCGCTACTTCGTCAACGACGTCGGCAAGCAGATCGCGCTGCTGGTGCTGGCCGCCGGCGACCGGCAGGTGCCGTTCGCGGAGATCCTGGACCTCTACGTGCAGGCCAACGCCCGCCTGGAGCGGGACCCGGACCTGGAGCGGCAGACGTTCGACCTGCTGCGCAAGCTCGAACAGGGCGATGCCGGCACGCGGCGCCGCTTCGACGCCATCGTCGACGTCTGCGTCGCCGGCCAGCGCGCCATCCTGGAGGCGCTGGACATCCGCCACGACCGCTTCGACAAGGAGTCGGAGTACCTGTGGAGCGGCCGCACCCGGGAGGTGATCGAGCGCCTTCGCCACACCGGCCGGCTATCGACCGACGAGGAGGGCCGCTCCGTGCTGGACCTTGACGGCTACGACCTGCCGTCACGCAATCCGGTGGTGGTGCTGGAACGCTCCGACGGCACCTCCATGTACCAGCTCCGCGACATCGCCTACACCCTGGACAAGATCGACAGCGGTGCCGGCCGCAACCTGATCGTGCTGGGCGAGGACCAGCGGCTGCACCACCGGCAGCTCACCGCCGCGATCGACCTGCTGGGCGCCACGGCGCCCGAGGTCGTGCATTACGCCTTCCTCAGCCTCGACGACGCCAGCATGTCGACCCGGTCCGGCAACGTGGTGCTCCTGGAGGAGTTCATGGCGGAAGCGGTGAAACGCGCGGGCCGGGCGCTGACCGAGCGGGGCGTCGCCTTCGACCGCGACCGCGCCGAGGCGGTCGCCCACGGCGCGGTCCGCTACAGCATCTTGCGCGTCGCCAACGAGAAAATGGTGCGCTTCGACTTCGAGGAGGCGCTCGCCTTCGAGGGCGACACCGGCCCGTACCTGCTGTACGGACACGCACGCATGTGCGCGTTGCTGCGCCGCCACGGGCAGGAGCTCCCGGAGAGCGCCGACTTCAGCCTGCTGGCCGACGCCGCCGAGCTGGAGCTGGCCAAGGCGGTCGCCGGCTTCCCCGACGCCGTGGCCCGCACGCTCAGGGAGGCCAGCCCGCACGTGGTGGCCGACTACCTGTACGGGCTGACCCGCGCCTTCACGGCGTTCTACCACGCCTGCCCGGTGCTGGACGCGCCCCCGCCCCTGCGCGACGGCCGGTTGCTCCTGGTCGACGCCGCGCGTCAGACGCTCCGCAACGGCATGCTCGTCCTCGGCATGCGGCCCCTGGAACGCATGTAGTTCAAGACAGCTTCCTACCCTCCGCGGCTGTTACCACAGTCGCCTGTCGGTTCGCGCATCGAATGCCGCGTCGACCGAAACCAGATGCAGGTCTTCCAGCGTTGCCTGCGCCAAGAGAATTCTGTCCCATGGATCGCCGTGAGACCAGTCGAGACGCGCCGCGTGGACGAGATGCAGCGTTGTCAGGGCGAGCTCTTCGAAGCCCGACGCCAGCGCCGTTTCGGGCACATGCCTGGCCGCCTCCGGCATCCGGCCACGATGTGCCTTGAACGTGATCTCGTACAGGTTCACCGGGCTGTAGAAGACGTCGTTTTCCTCGTCGAGAATGAGCCGTTGCGCCGTGCCGGAGAGCTTCCGATCTTCGGAGATCGCCCAGAAGAGGGTGTGACTGTCGAGAAGAAGCCTCATGGAGAGCTGCGCGCCTGTCGCCGGGCGATTCCGAGGGCGTCGGTATGCTCCCCTTCCAGGGCGGCCTGATCGGCCGGTGACAAGGGTGCTTCGACCGCTTCCGTGAGCGCCTCCAGGTCTTCCGTACTCAGCAGTTGCTTGAGCAGTCCCAGGCGGCGTCGAGGTTTCATCCGCAAAGGCACGAGCTTCGCCACCGGTTGCCGGCCACGGGCGATCACGACTTCCTGACCCCGTTCGGCGCGACCGACCATTTCCGCGAGCCGGGCGCGGAACTCGCTGATCGTAACGGGTGCGGCGGTCGTCTCGGTGTCGCCTTCCCCCAGGGAATCTGCCACTTCGCCACCTCCACGATGTTCGTTCGCCCGCGACCCTGGCACACAACCCGGATACGTACAACACATGTACATAGTCCGGAGGAATTCAGAGACGGAGGGGTGGGTTGACAGTCAATGGATCACACTTTAACTAGGCCCATCGGGACTGTCCGAAGAACCGGGTTTCTGGGGGGAGGCTAACGATGGACGTGATTCGCCGGGCCATCGTCTCCGCGCGGTTCTCCCCTCTTGTCGTGGCGCTCTGCTGTGCGCTCGCCAACGGCGCGGGCGCGGAGCCGATCACGCTTCGGCTTCATACGTTCAACTCACCCCAGTCGATCGCCGTCCGACTGTTTCTGCAACCATGGGCCGAGGAGATCGAGGAGCGAACCGAGGGCCGGGTCGAGGTGCAGGTGTTCCCGGCGATGCAGCTCGGCGGCAGGCCGTCGGATCTCTACGGGCAGGCGCGGGACGGCGTGGTCGACATCGTCTGGACACTGCCCGGCTACTCGCCGGGGCGGTTTCCACTGACCGAGGCGTTCGAGCTCCCCTTTGTCTGCGGGGATGCGGAGGCGACCAGTCAGGCGTTCCACGAGTTCTACCGGATGTGGCTGCAGGGTGAGTACGACGATACTCATCCCCTGGTGTTTCACTCGGCAGCGCCCGGCCACATCCACACCGCCGACCGGGAGGTGCGCACGCTGAAGGACCTCGAAGGCCTGAAGATCCGTGCCCCTTCGCGGATCAGCGCGGCGATGTTGGAGGCGCTTGGCGCCGTGCCGGTCGGCATGCCCGTCCCGGAGGTCTACGAGGCGCTCTCGCGGGGCGTGGTGGAAGGCGCACTGATCCCATGGACCATCATGCGGCCCTTCCGCCTGCATGAAGTGACCCGGAACCACACCGAGGCTGCCTTCTCCTGCGCCTTGTTCCTGATGACCATGAACAAGGCGCGCTACGATGGATTGCCGGCGGAGATCCGTAGGATCATCGACGAGACGACGGGAATGGACCTGGCCAGGCGACTGGGGCGCCTGTGGCAGGACGACGAGCAGCCGGGCCGTGCCATCGCGCTTGAACGGGGCCATTCGATCGTTCCGCTCTCGGAAGCGGAGCGCGAGCGTTGGCGGACCGTCCTGCAGCCGGTGACCGACGGCTGGGTGGAGAAGGTCGACGCCATGGGCCACGACGGCGCGGCTATGCTCGCCGATGCACGACGCCTGGTAGCCGCGTACGGCGATGACCTCGACCGGTAGGCCGGGAGAGGACCAGCAGGCGGGCGATACGGCTCGCGGCCCGGCCCCGGACGTGCCCGGCCATCGCGTCGGAGCCCACGTGGAGCGGCTGGCCGCAAAGGTTGCGATCGCCGGCGGCCTGCTGATGTTCGGCGTCGTGTTGATGACCGTGATCAGCGTGCTCGGGCGCTATCTCTTCAACGCCCCGATCCCCGGCGATTACGAGCTCACTGAGCTCGCCTGCGGCATCGCGGTGTTCGCCTTCTTCCCGTACTGCCACGCCAGGAACGGCAACATCGTGGTGGAGTTCTTCACCGGCAGACTGAGTCCGCGTCACAAGACGGCACTGGGCACTGTGCACAGCGTCGCCTTCACGCTGGTTGCCGGCTTGGTCACGTGGCGCCTGCTCGTCGGCGGTGTGCGCAAGCTGCAGGACGGCGAGACGACGCTGTTCCTGGGCATTCCGCTCCATTGGGCCTACTTCGCCGCGCTGCTTGGAGCCGGATTGCTGACCGCGATTTGCGTCATGGTGGTCTTCCGCCACGTTCACGCCCTGAGGCGAGACGGTCGACGCTCCTGGGTATGATGGCCAGGCTGTTTCTCGGCGTGGTCTGACCATGACCGAAATGGGATTCGCCGGACTACTGTTCGGCGCCTGCCTGCTGCTGATCGCGTTGCGGATGCCCGTCGCGATCGCAATGTTCGTGGTCGGCGGCATCGGTTTCGCGTCGCTCGCGGGATGGCCGGCGTTTCTCAACCTGATCAACACCACTCCGTTCAGCCGGGCGTCGGGCTACACGCTCTCGGTGCTGCCGTTGTTCCTGCTGATGGGCCAGTTCGCTTCCCGAGCGGGGCTCAGCCGTTCGCTGTTCGACTCGGCCCGCGCCTGGGTGGGGCACCGCCGCGGCGGGCTGGCCATCTCATCCGTTTACGGGTGCGCGGCGTTCGGCTCCATCTGCGGCTCGTCGTTTGCAACCGCGGCAACGATGGCTTCGGTGGCGCTGCCCGAGATGAAGCGGCACGGGTATTCGGGGGCGCTGGCTACCGGGGCGCTGGCCGCCGGCGGTACTCTCGGCATTCTGATCCCTCCCTCGGTGATCTTGGTGATCTACGCGGTCATCACCGAGCAGTCGATCGGCAAGCTGTTCCTGGCCGCCCTGATCCCCGGCGTCATCTCGACGCTCGGTTATGCCGCCGCGATCAGCGCTTACGTTCGGATCTTCCCCAAGTCCGGCCCCGTCGTTCCGGCCCTGCCGTTCCGCGAGCGCGTACGCAGCCTGGGCGCGGTGTTGCCGGTCGTAGCGATTTTTCTGGTGGTCCTTGGCGGCATCTATCTCGGCATGTTCACCCCGACCGAGGGAGCCGCGATCGGGGCGGCGTCCACCGCCTTGTTGGCGATCGCGCTTGGGCGGTTGAGCTGGGAGGGCTTCGCGTCGAGCATACTGGAGACTGCGCAGACCACTGCGGCGATTTTCCTGATCCTGATCGGCGCCGAGATCTACAACGGCTTCCTCGCGTTGTCCCAGCTCCCGGTCGGGCTGTCCGCCGCGCTCGCGTCATCGGGGCTGGCGCCGATGACGATCATGATCGGCATCCTGTTCATTTACCTGCTGCTCGGCTGCGTGATGGACAGCCTGGCCATGATCCTGTTGACCGTACCGGTTTTCTTTCCCCTGGTAACCGGCCTCGAGTTCGGCCTTACGGAGCCGGAGGTCGCAATCTGGTTCGGGATCCTGACGCTGATCGTCGTCGAGATCGGGCTGATCACCCCGCCGATCGGCCTCAACGTCTACGTGATCAACTCGCTGGCCGACGGCGTCTCGCTCGGAGAGTCGTTCCGGGGCATCTTCCCGTTCCTGCTGGTCGATTTCGCCCGCGTCGCCACGCTCCTGGCCGTGCCCGTGACGTGCCTCTGGCTGCCGAGACTGGTCTGAACGGCAATGGAGAATAGTTCCGGGGACCGCCGCCATCCCGACGCGAAAATCCCGGGTCCGCTCAGCGTGGGCCTGGCCCTGCAGATCGCCTGCCTGGTGCTGCCCGGCGCCGTGATGATTCCGACGGTCGTCTTCCGGGCTGCCGGCCAGCCCGAAGACGTCCTGCTGTGGGCCGTGTTCGCGTCGGTGGCGGCCTGCGGCGCGACCGCGATGCTCCAGGCTCGGCGGATCGGCCGGTTCGGCGCCGGCTACATCCTGGCGATCGGAACGTCAGGGGCCGCCATCGCGGTCAGCATCGCCGCCCTCGCGGCGGGCGGCCCGGCGCTGCTCGCGACCCTGGTCGTGATCCTCGCCCTGGTCCAGTTCGTGTTCTCCACGCGCCTCTCGCTGTTCCGGCGCATCCTGACGCCGACCGTCACGGGGACGGTCCTGATGCTCACGCCGGTCACGGTCATGCCGGTCATGTTCGAGCAATTGAAGAACGTGCCGGGCGGCACGCCGCCGCTGGCCGCGACGCTCTGCGCCCTGACGACCCTGGTCGTCATAGCCGGCATCACGCTGGCGGCGAAGGAACGGGTGCGCCTGTGGGCGCCGGTCATCGGCATCGTCGCGGGCTCGATCGTCGGAGGCATGTTCGGTCTCTATGACGCGGACCGCATCGTCCGCGCTTCGTGGATCGGCATTCCGAGGCCGGCATGGTCGGCCCTCGACCTGCGCTTCGGAGCCGACTTCTGGGCGCTGCTGCCCGCGTTCGTGTTCATCGCCCTGGTCTGCACGATTCAGACCATCAGCGGCGCCGTTGCCATCCAGCGCGTGTCGTGGGCCGAGAGCCGGGCGGTGGACTTCCGGGCGGTGCAGGGCGCGGTGGCTGCCGACGGAGTGGGCAACCTGCTGTCCGGCCTGGCGGGCACGATGCCGCTCGGCTTCCGGCCGACGGGCGCGTCGATGGTCGAGATCACCGGGATCAGCTCTCGCCGCATCGGACTCGCGCTCGGGGCGGTGCTGATCGTGCTGGCGTTCGTTCCCAAGGCGCTTGCCGTGATCCTGGCGATACCCGGTCCGGTCATCACGGCGTTCGTCACCGTCACCATGGCGACGATCTTCATCATCGGCATGAAGATGATCACGCAGGACGGAGTCGACTATCGCAAGGGCCTGATTGCCGGGATCTCGTTCTGGATCGGCGTGGGCTTTCAGAGCGGCGCGATCATTCCGGAGCATGTCTGGGAGTTTGCGAACGCTCTGTTGAAGAACGGGATGCTGACCGGAGGCATCGCGGCGATCGTCATGACCGCGTTCGTGGAGCTGGCGAAGTCGCGCCGCCGCCGGCTGGAGGTGGCGCTCGATCCCTCCGCCTTGCGCGAGATCCGGGAGTTCATCGGCGCATTCGCATCGCGCAGGGGCTGGGACGCGCAGATGGTGGATCGCCTCGACGCCGTCTGCGAAGAGACGCTTCTGACGCTTGAGCAACAGGACGAGCCCGGTACGGACGGCGGACGCCGGCGGCTGCACCTCACGGCGCGCGGCGAGGACGGCGGAGCGGTCCTGGAGTTCGTCGCCTCGAAAGG
>JAPPNY010000246.1:2958-15335 GCA_028818385.1 Spirochaetaceae bacterium | reverse complement strand
TCGAGTCGTTCGCGGGTGCGCATGAGCTCGACGTCGATGAGCCCGAGGAGGACCTGCCGCTGTTGCGGCACACCTTCCGCTCCTGGTCCAACACCAACATCTACCAGGTGCCCGAATACGGCCGCTGGCTCTCCGCGGCAGGTTCGCACCCGGCATACGGATACCACCGCCGCGCCATCCAGCACTTCACCTGGCAGCGGCGCATGCGGGACCCCGGGCGCGTGCCCCAGTGGCTGTTGAAGGCGCCCGTCCACCTGATGGAGCTGGAGGCGCTGATCGGTGCCTACCCGGACGCCTGTTTCATCCAGACCCACCGCGAACCGCGGGAGGTCACCGGCTCATGGGTCAGCCTGATAGAGCAGCTCCGTGCCCGCTCCACCGAACCGACTCCGCGCGGCGTTCTGGGAGCCGAGCAGCTCGCGGACATGAGCGGCATGCTCGACCGGGCCGTGGCCTTCCGCGAAGCGCATCCGGAGCTGGGGGAGCGCTGGTGCGACGTGAGCTACGCCGACCTGGTCGACGACCCGTGGGCAACGGTGAGCGCCGTCTACGAGCACTTCGGCTGGCCACTCACGGCCGAGGCCCGTGCCGCGATGCAGGGGTGGCAGGAACGGCAGGCGGAGCGGCGCCGGCACGAGGTCCGGCACAGCTACGACCTCGAGGACTACGACCTCACCCCGGAGGCCGTCGACGCCGCCTTCGCCCGCTACCGGCAGTTCATCGCCGGCCGCGGCATCCGCACCTGACACCGGCGCCGGCGGCCGCGGGAGGCGCCTCAGTCCGGGATCACGCCCGTGGCGCGCAAAAGGGTCTCCTGTACCAGCAACTCGTGCGACACCGGCCGGTCACGCGGCTGCCTCCCCTCGATGGTGGCCAGGAACGCGTCGAGCTCCAGCTCGTAGGTCCGCTGCCGGCTCTCCCCGTCCACGCTCACGATCTGCTCGCCCTGCCGGTAGCCGTCCCCGGCTTCCGCCAGGCAGAGCCGGACCTGCAGGCCGGGCTCGAAGGGCTCGACGATGATGGCGCTGCCCCGGCTGCCGTACACCTCGAAACGGCGCGCCGCCGGCTGCGTCTCCAGCGCGGCGATGTCGATGAAGGCAAGGGCGTTCTCGAACTCGAAGACCGCCAGCGTGTTGTCCTCGAACGCCGCCGCCGACCGCGCGTCGCTTCGCAGGAAGGACGTCACCTTCACCGGACGCCCCAGGATCCAGACGACCTGGTCCAGCATGTGCCCGCCCAGATCGAAGAAGATGCCGCCCCGGTGCGCGCCGGCGATCCGGGCGCGTCCGGCCTCGTCGATGTTGGTGGACATGTGGGCGCGCACGGCGAACACGTCGCCCAGCAGGCCCGACCTGGCCCATTCGGCGACCATTCTGAAGGACGAGTGGTAGCGCAGCATGTAGCCCATCTGGATGAGCAGACCCTTCCGTTCGGCTGCCGCCACGACCTGCTGCCACTGCGCCCAGTCGTCGCCGGCAGGCTTGTCGTACCAGACGTGCTTGCCGGCGGCGACGATCTCCTCGGTCTGGTCGAGACTCTCCGCGTTGTGCCCCTCGGAGGCGACCGCCGATATGCTCTCGTCCTCCAGCATCTCGCTCCGGTCGCCATACCAGTGAACACCCGCGAAGGCGCCGCCGGACCCCTCCAGCTCGGCGCGCCGCGCCGGGTCGGGTTCGAAGACCCCGGCGACCTCGACATCGTCGTTCGCCTGCATAGCCTGCAGCTTGCCGGACGCGTGCCCGTGCCTGGTTCCGTATTGAGCCATGCGAGTCTTCGCCACCGTTTCCTCCTGTTGCGGCTGGTGTGCCGCCGCACGGTACCACGCCGGGTCCCCGATCGCGGAGATCTTCAAAGGTCAGCCCGCGGCTGACCAGCCTCCGTCCACGGACCACGTCGCGCCGGTCACGAACGACGCCTCCTCGCTGCACAGGAAGAACACGACGCCGGCGACCTCCTCCGGCCGGCCGAAGCGGTTGAAGAGCGACTTTGCCTTCAGCCCCGACCCGGTGGCCGCCGGATAGGCGGACTCCCTGATGTAGCGCTGCAGCAGCGGCGTGTCGATCGCGCCGGGCGCCACGCAGTTGACCCTGATGCCCCGCCCGGCCAGGTCCGCGGCCATGGAGCGGGTCAGCGCCTCTACGGCTCCCTTGGCGCCGGCGTACGCGGCCCGCTCGCCGGCGGGACGGGCCGCCAGGATCGATCCGGTGTTGACGATCACGGCCCCGGTCCGGCCGGCCATGAGCGGGACGAACGCACGCGTCACGTGGAAGATTCCCTTGACGGTCACGTCGTAAAGCCGGTCCCAATCCTCCTCCGTGCAGCGCAGGATGCCGCCCGGCACCTGCATCCCCGCGTTGTTGTGCAGCGCGTCCACAGGGCCAAGCGCCCGCCTGATCTCGCGCGCCGCCGCGTCCACCTGTCCCCGGTCGGTGACGTCGCACGGGCAGTACACCGCCCGCCGTCCCAGCGCGCGGACCTTCTGCGCGGCCTGCTCGCCCCGTGCCCGGTCGACGTCGATCAACCCGACGTCGTAGCCGCCCCTGGCGAAGCGCAGCGCCGAGGCGTGCCCCAGGCCGGACGCCGCGCCGCTGACCACCAGCACCCTGGCCATCCGCTCTCCTTCGCCGCAACCATCCACGACCGCGCCCCGATCATCAAGGCTCGGGGTCCGAGCCTTGACAACGCGTCGCGGGTACGATACTCCCCGTTCCGGAAGGAGATTCAGACATGGGAGAGTCGGAAGACCGCATCACTGTCGCGCGCGAGAACGTGGAAGCGGTGCTGACCGTCTTCAAGACGCTGCGCGGGGCATTCAATCCCGACCTCGCGGCGCTTGAGGCGAACGCGCCGGGCATCGCCGCGTTCGCCGAGCGCATGGACGTGGGCATCGAGCGGATACAGGCGCTGCTGGACAGCGGCGACGACCCCCTCTCCGTGAAGCGCGAGCACGTCCAGACGATGCTGGAACGGATCAGGAACTTCCGCGCCAACTTCAACCCGGACAGCGCCGCCCTCAAGGAGAACACCCCGGGCATCGCCAAGTTCGTCGAGCGCCTGGACGGCGCGGCCAAGCGGCTGGAAGATGCCCTGAGGTAGGAGGTCAGCCCCGGCGCCTGACCGTGATGGTCACGACTTCGGCCTTCCGGTACTTCTGGTGCCGAATGGACGACGCGTAGTGGCGCAACAGGCGCAGCGAGGTTTCCTCTCCCGCCGTTGACGCGTCGGGTTCTCCGAGCGTTGCCATCTCGTCCTCCAGGTTGCCGCTCCCGAACGCGGCGACGAACTCCAGCTCCCCCGATTCGCGGCCGATGCGCGCCGACACGCGCAGGCGCTGGCTCCGCTCCGAGGCGAACTCGGGGTCGTCGGCGAACGGATCCTCCTCCTCCTTGAGCGAGAGGATCACCTCCTCGCAGGCGGCGCGCAGCGGCGTCATGGCGGCCTCCCTCCAGCCGCGCCGCGAGGCCAGCGCGACCACGAACTCGTCCACGGCCGGAATCGCCTCGGTGTTCAGCTCCATCGTCCGCCGCTTCCACTGTCCGGGCGGATCCAGGATCAGCGACAGGACGATCGCCATGATGCCGCCGGCGGTCATGCCGTTGCCCAGCAGCACGCCCAGCCGGCCGCCCGCCTGGTCCAGCAGCTCCGGGAACAGCCATCCGTTCTGGAACCCAACCCCCACCCAGAAGGAGATCCCGACGATCACGCCCTTGCGGTAGTCCAGCCCGGATGCCACCACCAGCTTGATTCCCAGCGTGAACAGGACCGCCGCCAGCGCCAGCGTGAAGGCGCCGGCGACCGCGTTGGGGATGGCCAGCAGCAGCGACACGACCTTCGGGAAGAAGGCCAGCACCAAGAACAGCAGTCCGACGAACACGCCGACGCGGCGCGCCGCCACGCCGGTGATCTCGGCGATGCCGACGCTGGTCGAGTAGGTGGTGGTCGGCAGGGTTCCGGCGAGCCCAGAGAGCAGGTTGCCGACGCCGTCGGTGGCCACCGCGTTCTGCACCAGCGTGTAGTCGGTCGCGCGCGGCCGGCGCCAGGAGACCTTCTGGATGGCGATCGCATCGCCGACCGTCTCGACGGCTCCGGCCAGGGACAGGAACATGAACGACGGCAGCAGCCAGAAGTGGCGCCCGAGTGCCGAGAAGTCCAGTCCCGGCCACGCCGAGAAGCGTGGCAGCCCGATCCAGTGGGCGTCCATGACCCGCTGCACGTCGTAGGTGCCGAACAGGGCCCCGACCACGCAGCCTGCCAGCACGCCGATCACCGGCGCCCAGACCCGCGCCACCCCGCGGGTACGCAGGGTCAGGACCATGATCGCCGCCAGCGTCACGCCCGCCGTCAGCGGCGCGGCCACCGGCGGCGTCCCCGCCGGCTCCTGGCCGAACAGGTCGAAGATGACCGGCGCCAGGGTGACCGGGATCAGCATGATGATCGTGCTCGACACGGTCGGCGTGAGGATGCGCCGCAGGCGCCGCGCGACTCTCAGCAGCGGCAGTGCGGAGATCAGCACGAGCGTCGCCAGCAGCGTCGGACCGCCCTCGGACAAGGCGGTGATGGAGACGGCGATGTACGCCGCGGCGGGTCCCATCAGCAGCAGGTGGCCGGAGCCGAGCCGGCGGCGGCGCGTGGTCTGCAGCATCGTCGTGAGGCCGCTCACGATCAGGCCGGCGAACACGGCCCATGACAGGTAGGAGTCCTCGAGACCGGCGCTGCGCACCACGATCAGGATCGTCACGATCATGCTGGCCAGCGACAGCGCGGCGTGCTGAACGGCCAGACCCAGGGCAAGTGCCGGCCGCAGCCGCTCGTCCGGCTCGTAGCGGACTTCCTGCTCGGCGGCGTGTTCCTGCTTCATGGAGGTCAACCGGTCACGACGAGCCCCGGCGGGACGCCAGCGGCTGCAGCGTCAATCCTTGCACGGTGATCGAGAATATCACCACCACATAGGTCATCGTCAGAATCAGCTCGCGCTCGGCTCCGGCCGGCAGCGACAGGGCGAGCGCCACCGAGATGCCGCCGCGCAGCCCGGCCCAGGCGGCCACCAGCCCTCCGGATTGCCGCATCAGCCGCATCGTCCCGCCGACGGCCAGCAGGCGCGAACCGGTCACCGCGGCGATCGCCACGGCGCCGGCCGCCAGCGCCGCGGGGTTCAGGTCGATCACCAGCAGCTCCAGCCCGATCAGGACGAACAGCACGGCGTTGAGCACCTCGTCCAGCAGCTCCCAAAAGGAGTCCAGGTGCTCGCGCGTCTTCGCGGACATCCCCAGGCGGCGGCCGCGGTTGCCGATGAACAGCCCCATCACGACCACGGCCAGCGGTCCGGACACATGCAGCAACCTCGCCAGCGCGAAGCCGCCGGCGACCAGCGCCAGCGTGATGAGCACCTCGACCTGGTAGCTGTCGATGCTGCGCAGCGCCAGGTAGCCCAGCCAGCCCAGCACCAGCCCCAGCGCCGCGCCGCCCAGGGCCTCCTGCACCAGGAACAGCCCCAGCTCGCCGGCGTGGAGTTGCACGGAGCCCGCCGCCAGCCCCGCCAGGGTCGCGAACACCACCACGGCGAAGCCGTCGTTGAACAGCGACTCGCCGGCGATCAGGGCGCGCAGCCCGGCGCCGACCCCGCTGCGGCGCAGGATGGCGAGCACCGCCACCGGGTCGGTGGGCGCCACGATCGCGCCGAACACCAGGCACCAGGCGAAGCCCAGCGGCAGGCCCAGGAGCTGCGCGCTGCCGTACGCGGCCAGCGCCACCAGCGCGGTGGAGACGATCACGCCCAGCGTCGCGAACAGCCCCACCTCCAGCCAGCGGTCCAGCAGGTCGCCCAGGTCGACGTGCAGGGCGCCGGCGAACAGCAGGAAGCTGAGCATGCCGCGCAGCAGGGTCTCCTCCAGGGCGGCGGCTGCCACCAGCTCGCGGGCGTGCTCGGCGATCGACAGCACCCCCGCCGACCCCAGGACCAGGACCACGACCGAGATCGCCAGCGCGATGAGCATCACGCCGATGGTGGTCGGCAGGCCGATCAGCCGCTCGTTGAGGAAGGCGAGCAGCGCGGTGACCGCCAGCAGGGCGGCGACGGTGGCAAACAGCTCCATGGCCGATCCGTACGGATTATGCCCGGTCGGGGAGGATCGCCGCACGGGTCCCGGCACCGCCCCGCCCGTGGCCATCGTATGATCGAGCCGCCATGAGCCGGTACCGGACTGCCATCATCGCGTGCGGGATGATCGCCCGCGCCCACGCCCGCGCCTGGCAGGGCGTGCCCGGCCGGCCGGCCGGGATCGGGGCCATCGCCGACACCAACCCGGACGCCTTGCGGGAGTTCGGGGAGTTCTTCGGCGTGGCCGCCGGGCACCGCTACGCCGACTACCGCGAGATGCTGGACGCCGAGCGCCCGGACTTCGTCGACGTCTGCTCCTGGCACGCCCAGCACGCGGAGATGGTGATCGCCGCCGCCGCCCGGCAGCCGAAGGCGATCATATGCCAGAAGCCGATGGCCGTGGACCTGGGAGAGGCGGACCGCATGCTCACCGCCTGCGAGCGCAACGGCGTCAAGCTGGCGATCGCCTACCAGCGTCCCCATCACGCGGCCTGGCTGCGCGCGCGGGAGCTGATCCGCGAAGGCGCCATCGGCCGGGTCGCGCAGGTGACCGTGGAGTCGGGCGGCAACCTGCTCAACGTCAACTCGCACAACATCCGCCTGGCGCTGTTCCTGATGGACGAGCCGGCGGTCGAGTGGGTGCTGGGCGCCGTCGAGCGCACCACCGACCACGTGGAGCGCGGCCTGCCGGCCGAGGACGCCTGCCTGGGGATCGCCGGCTGCGACAACGGCGCGACCATCCTCATCCACGGCAACGACGTGCCGCAGACGCTGCGCGTGACCGGCACGGACGGCGTCATGGAGCTGGGCACGCGGATGCCCCCGCCGGCCGAGCTCCCCTCGGACGCGCCGATGTACATGCCGGAGGGACCGACCTCCCGCTACAACCGCGAGATCGGCACGGCGCGCTACCTGGGCGCGTCGACCGGCGGCTGGCAGACGGTCGAGGCGCCGTGGCATGACCCGTGGGCGCACCAGTGCCGGGAGACCATCGACTGGGTCGAGGGGCGGCTCGAGCGGCCGATCTCGGGCGGCGACCGAGGGCGCGCGGTGCAGGAAGTGATGATGGCGCTGTTCGAGTCGGCGCGGAAACGGCAGCGCATCCACCTGCCGCTGAAGACGCGCGTCAATCCGCTCAGCCTGATGGCGGAGTCAGGCGAGCTGCCGGTCGAGTGGCCGGGCCGCCACGAACGCCGCTCGGGGATCGTGCGCGGCGAGGCGATGGCGTGGCCGGACCGCTGACGCGGCGGCGATGAGAGGATCGCGAGGATCGCCACGCGGTCATCGAATACTCGGCCTGGAAGTGTATGCTCGGCTGATCTGCATGGATGAGACTGCCAAGCAGTCCGTACATGAGGTCGTACGCTGGCGTTCCCCCGGCGTCGGTGCACGGCGCTGGTGTCGCTGGCCGCGCTCATCTGGACGGTGCTCGCGAGTTGCACTGCCGTGGCTCCGTCTGACGAGCAAGCAGAAAGACCGAGTCCGAGCTCTGTGTGCGGCTACCTCGGTCTGGGCATGCGGTAGCCGACGCCGCGCACGTTGAAGATCCAGGTCGATCCGGCCGCGTCCTCGCCGAGCTTCATGCGTAGCTTCTTCACGAAGTTGCGCACCAAGTTGGCGTTTCCCGTCTCCTTCCTGCTCCAGGCGTGGCGCAGCAGGGCATCGAACGTCGTGACCCGTCCCGCGTTGCGCGACAACAGCCGAACGATCTCGTACTCGGTGGGGGTCAGCGGCACCTCACGCCCGCCCACCGTCACCCGCCGGTCCTCGTAGTGGACGGACAGCTCGCCCAGCACGAACGGCTCCGGCCCAGCGTGCCGGCGCAGCGCTGCCCGCACCCGGGCGACCAGCTCCGTGGCCGAGAACGGCTTGACGATGTAGTCGGCGGCGCCGCTCTCCAGCGCCCGCGCAATGGTCTCGTCGCGTCCGTACCCGGAGATGAAGACCACCGGCAGGTCGGCGAGCTCGGAGACGCTCTCCATCAGCTCGATGCCGTCGGTGCCAGGCAGCATCAGATCCATCAGGACCAGGTGCGGCTGCTCGGTGCGGATGATCCGGGACAGCTCGGTGTGGCCTCCGGTCACCAGCGGCTCGTAGTCCGCTGCCGCCAGTGCGTCGCGCACGAAGCGCAGCGTCTGCGGGTCGTCGTCGTCCACCACCAAGACCCGGGTCGGCTCGCGCGGGCCCGGTGCCGAGCCCCGGACGCGCCCGCCGGCACCGACCGGCTCGGCTTCGCTCTTCTGCTCCGCCAGCGGCAGCGTGAAGGTGAACCGCGATCCCTGGCCGGAACCGCCGCTTTCGGCGCGGATGCGGCCCCCGTGCGCGTCCACCAGCCCCTTGCAGATGGCCAGCCCCAGGCCGGTCCCGCCCGGTACGCGCTCACCGCCAGCCGCGGTGAGGCCGGTGTACTTGCGGAACAGGTGGGGCAGCCGCTCGGGCGCCACGCCCCGGCCTTCGTCCACGACCCAGACTGCGAGGTGCACGCCGTCGCGCTCCGCGCCGACCCGGATCGGGGTCGACTCAGGCGAGTGTGTCGCGGCGTTGGCGAGCAGGTTGTTCAGCACCTGCTCGACGCGCCGCCGGTCGGCCATCACTCTCGGCAGGCCCGGCGGCAGGTCGATGAGCACGGTGTGCCGCCCGCCGCCCGACAGGAACGTGTTGCGCGCCCGGTCCACCAGCACGGCCACGTCGGAGGGCTCCGGCTCCACCGACAGCGTGCCCGCGTCGATGCGCCCCGCATCCAGCAGGTCGCTGATGAGCCCGCGCATGCGATCGGCCTGGTCGTGGATGATGCGGAAGAACTCGTGCCGCTCGGCCGGGTCGAGCTCCTGCGCGGACTCCAGGAGCGTGGCCGCCGAGCCCTTGATCGACGTGAGTGGAGCCCGCAGCTCGTGACTCACCATGCCCAGGAACTCGGCGCGCAGACGCTCCAGCTCGTCGAGCGGGGCCAGGTCCTGCATGGTGACGACCACCGATGCGACCGCGCCGTCCTCGGAACGGATCGGCGTCGAGTTGACCAGGGTCCTGACGCTGCGCCCGTCGGGGACCGAGAGCACCATCTCCTCGGCGCGCACCGTCTCGCCGCTGCTGAACTGCGCCGCCAGCGGGAGCTCGGCGAGGGCGACCTCGCGCCCGTCGGCGCGCCGGCAGGTGACCACCTCCTGAAGCTGCTCCAGCGGGTGCCCCTCCGTGCGCAGGCTCTCCAGGATCCGCCGCGCCTCGCGATTGAACGACACCGGTTGGCCATTCCTGGCATGCAACATCACCACGCCAACCGGAGAGGTCTCGACCAGCGCCTCCAGGTCAGCCCGCGCGCGCTGCTCGTTGCGATGGGTGCGGGCGTTGGCGATCGCCGTCGCCGCCAGCGAGCCGAACAGCACCAGCACCTCCTCGTCCGCGGCCGTGAACTCCGGCGCGCCTTCCTTGCCGGCCAGGAACAGGTTGCCGACCTGCGCGTCGCCGTGGCGCATCGGCGTTCCCTGGAAGGTGTTCGCGTGCATCAGGTCCGTGGCGCAGCCGAGCGAGTTGACGAAGGACGGCAGGTCGGTCAGGCGAATCGGTCCCGGCAGGTCGCGGAAGTGCGCCCAGAGCCTGGGCCCGTCGGGCCAGGCCATGAAGGCCGCGTGCTCTTCGGGCGTGAAGCCCGAGGTGACGAAGTCCTCCACCTCGTCCGCTCCATCGATCGTGGTGATCACGCCGAATCGGGCGCCGGTGAGGGCGCGGGCGCTGTCGATGATCTCCTGCAGGACGGTGGTCAGGTCGGGGGGCGCATTGAGCCGCAGGATCGCCGCGCCCAGCGCGAAGGTGCGCTGGCGCTGTGCCTCAAGCTCGTGCGTCGGTTCGCCGGTGTTCACCGATGCAGAGGTTGTTCAAGAGATACTTATCGCGTCAATACGAATGCAAGCCGTTTATGCACGGGAACGGTCGCTCACAGGGGGTGAACTTGAAGCGTGGCGGTGCCGGCGCACGCTCATGCCGGCATGGAACAGTTACTTTCGCTTCGCAGCCTCTTCGCCGTGCTGGCCGCCGCCGCGGCCGCCGCATCCCTGAGCGGATGCATGGAATTTCTGGAAACGTCCGCCACGCAGGATCCGCCGGGCGCCGGCGCTGCAGCGGTGGCGCCGGACGCCCCGGACCCGGATGTCCCGCGCCCGCCGGCAGCTCCGCTGGTCATCAACGAAGTCGACTACGACCAGAAGGGCGCGGATGACGCCGAGTTCATGGAGATCGTCAACCCCAACCCGTCTGCCGTCGACCTGGCCGACTACCGGATAGAGCTGATCAACGGCTCGAACGGGCGCCGCTACGGCTCCTACGCACCCACCGGCCGGCTGGACGCCGGGGCGTACCTCGTGATCGGCGACCAGGCGGTCATCGACGCAGCGGCCGTTGGGACCGTGACGCTGCCGCTGAAGAGCGGCGGCCTGCAGAACGGCCCGGACGCGGTCCGCATCGTCGAGGCCGCGACCGGGCGCGTTCTGGACGGTGTCCACTACCGGGACGCCGTCCCCGGCTTCGGAGAGGGCGCACCCGCGCCGCGGGATGACACCAGTTCCCCCACATCGATCGGCCGCTGCCCGGACGGCTTCGACAGCGACGACAACGGCGCGGACTTCGGGACCATGACGCCGTCGCCGGGAGCGGCGAACGCGTGCGCCGGCCTGATCTCCGGCGAACCGGTCTCCGGCTGAAGCGCCGCGGACGCCACGACGGTATCTCGGGCATGAAACACCCACGTTTCGTTCGCAACATCGTCGCCAGCGTGGTGACGATGATCGCCGCCGCATCCCTTGTCGGATGCATGGAATTTCTGGAGCTGGCCGCCCCGGCTGCCACGGAACCGGCAGCGGTGCAGCCGGCTCCGAGCGAAAGCCCGCCGCGCTCGGCCACCACCACGTCGGTGACGGTGCGGGTGGCCGGGCCTCTGACCGTCGCCTCGGCGAAGGGCGGGCACGAAGACATCGACTCGGTGACCATCAGCGTGGCCGGCAACGACGCCGGGGGAACCCACCAGGACTCGCTGGCCACGGCCACGCTCGTGCGCTCGCCGGCAGGAGTCTGGACCGGAACCCTTTCCGGGCTCACCATGAACACCGAGTTGACCTTCACCGCCAAGGCGCTCGACAGCATTGGCACGGTGATCTTCGAGGGTACTCACAAGGCAACGCTCACCGATGTCGGCGCGCAGATCACGATCCGGCTGAACGCAATCGACGACAAGCAGGCGAACCGCGTCCCGAAGGTCACCGGCATCAGCATCAGCAACGTGTCCACCGGCATTCCGGCCAACGTGAGCATCACCGTGTCCGGGACGGGCACGGAGGATCTCGCCTACGAGTTGAGCGGCGGTACCTTCGATCCGCCGTCCGGAACCGTCACCCTTGCAGCCGGCACGGGGACCATCAACAGCACCTACCAACCGCCGGATGTCGTCGGCTGGTACACCGTGCAGATCGCCCTGAGCAACGCCCAGGGCAATCGGGTCGAGGTGGACTTCCAGATCAGGGTCCAGACGTCAGGCTTGGCGGCACGGCTGGGACCGGCCGTACGCGGCATCTCCGGCAAGCGCACTCCCGCAGGCATCCGCTGGACGGCCGCCGTCTCCGCTGCTGGCGAGAACGCCGAGCTGGGCTATGCCTGGAAGTTCATCAAGAGCGACAACAGCGCCGGAACGTTCACGGACGCGGCAGCGAATCCGACGATCATGACCGGCTATGGACGGACGACCGCCGGCACCCTGTCAGTCACCGTCACCGACGCGGCCGGCTTGCAGACCAGCGCCACACTCGCGATAGCTGCCAACATGTTCCCCGCTCTCCCGCTCACGCCTATTGCGGCAACGCTGCTGGTCAATGAGATCGACTACGATCAGGCGGGCGGCACCGACACCGCAGAGTTCATCGAGATCCTGAACCCCGGAAAGGCCGCTGTCGATCTTGCCGACTACCGCTTCGAGCTGGTGGACGGGGCCGACGACGAGCCGTATCAGTCCGTGGACGGCAGCGGGCAACTGGCCGCCGGCGCCTTCCTGGTGCTGGCGAAGCAGGCGGTGATCGAAACCCCGAGCTTTCTTCCGGACGGAACGCTCACCCTTGCGCTGACCGGAAACAGCATCACGAACGGCCCGGACGGCGTGCGCATCGTGCGGCAGGCGGACGGCCGCGTGGTGGATGCCGTCCACTACGAGGGCGTGGTTCCCGGCGCCCGCGGAGGCAACCCCGCCCCCCCAGTTACCCCCCCCCCCCCGACCCCCATATCGGCAAGGCCCGCCGGGGTAGGC
>JAPPNY010000246.1:0-2948 GCA_028818385.1 Spirochaetaceae bacterium | reverse complement strand
GGGGCGGGCGGGGTGTTGTATGCGGGCCATTACGTGGGGGGGGTCCGGGGCGCCGGCGAAGGCTCGCCGGCGCCCCAGGATCCCGACACCGACGCGACCTCCATCGGCAGATGCCCGGCAGGCTTCGACAGCGACGACAACGGCCTGGACTTCCGCGCGATGGCCGCGACGCCCGGCGCCGTCAACACCTGCTCGTAGTTTCTCCGCGAAACCGTTACCCCGCGCGCGGCGCCATCCATACGGCGCCACGCGCGGGCTGAATGGCCGCGGAGTCGTAGAACATGGATCCGTGGCCCCCCTCGACGGGTACCACCCGCGCCCCTCGCGACGCCAGGAATTCGACTTCCTTCGCGGTCAGGCGTCCGACCGCCATGTCCTCGGTACCGTACACGTTACACGTCGATGCCCCCCTCGCAAGCGAGCCGGCAGTCCGATAGACTGAAGCACCGAGCCGCACGCCGCGCTTGGCCGGTTTCGGGTGGTGGCACGGCTCGCCGTTCGCGCCACCGTCACGGGAGGTGAAGAGCATGAGGAAATACGTCGAATTCGCCAGCGGAACGCTGGCTCTCAGCGCCACACTGATCGCGACGCTGGTTCTGCTCGTCGTGGTGTTTCCCGCTCTGCCCATCGACGGTGAAATGCTGGACGTAATGACAGGCTACACCTACGCCGAGGCTGTCGCCGCGATGGATGGCTATGGCGAGCGCGGGCGGCAGGTGTATGCGTGGTCCAGCCTCACTCTGGACGTGTTGCTGCCGTTCGTGTACGTCAGCTTCCTGGCCGGATTCGTCTACCGGTTCCGACCGACGGACCGACTCTGGACACTGGCCTGTCTGCCGCTGGCGGCGGGAGTGCTCGACCTGTGCGAGAACGTCCAGATCATCCTCCTGCTGACTCGATATCCGGACGTATCCGCCGGACAGGTGGCGGTCGCCTCGTGGTTTACCGTGTCGAAGGGGTATGCGGCCTTGAGCTGCCTGTTGCTGGCGATTGCCCTTGCGGCCGTTGCGGCGGTGCGTCGTATCCGCCGCGGCCTTCGCGAGCATGCGCGCAAGGCTGCCAACTGAGCGCAGAACCCAACTGTGGTGCCGGTGGTCCGGCGACACCGCACACAACGTGGTGCTCAACGCGGTCCCGATCCGCGGCTAGCTAGCTTGCCCGTACAGACTCGGCTGGCGATGGACGACCGCGGTGAACGCGTGCATGTGCGCGATACGCTGGTGTAGCAGCACCGGCGGTGCCGCGGGGCAGGCAGCACGACGAAGGGAGCTTGGTCGACTACCTCGGCGCGACGGTGGCTGCAGTTCGGGCATCTGAGCCCGGTGATCTTGATAGGAGCCACGATCCACCTCCTCGCTGGCAGACCCGGAGAGCGTCCCCGTGATTCATCTCGAGACGTCCATGAGGGCCGCCCCCCGACAAGAGCCGCCCAGAGGTTGAAGTATAGTGTCTGCGGGCGTACGCAGCAGGCGAGTGATCGGCATAGGCCATAGATGCCGAGGCTGATGATCACAGGACATCCTGCCGACCAACGGCGACGCGCGCAAACCGACCGAAGCGCATTTTCAGATTTCTCAGATTTCTCGCCTGACCTGCTCTGGTCAGACACCACCTGAGACCAGCGCAACGCCAAGGGTCGACAGCCGCATGGCCGGCTCATTCGGGTTCTGAGACCGTGCCTCACTCCTGCAAGGCAACGGAGATCCGCTGGATGGCCGCGGAGTCGTAGAACATGGACCCGTGGCCCCCCTCGACGGGTATCACCCGCGCCCCTCGCGACGCCAGGAATTCGACTTCCTTCGCGGTCAGGCGTCCGACCGCCGTGTCCTCGGTACCGTACACGTACACGACGCGTCGCAGGTCCGTCTCGGCAAGCCGTTCCGTATAGCGGTCGTACCCGGTGGCTGCTGCGATGCGTGTCTCGATGTGATCGCGGTCGGTGAATTCCGGGTGCGGAGGCGGCGGCGACGGCGTCACCGCATCCGGGAAGTACCAGGGACTGCCTCGAAGGAATGCGTTGACGACCACCATCGGCATGTCGAGCCGGCCCGCCATGATCAGATACCGATCGGCGGCGTCAGGACCGTGACGCCACAGATAGCGGGGTATGAGGAAAGCGCCGTAGGAGTGTCCGATGACCACCACGCGCTTGCCCTGCGCCCGGAAATGTTCGATCGTCCGATGCAGTATCTCCACGCCCACGTCGACTTCGGCCTGCAGATCCGCAAGGGATAGGTCCCGGTAGCGATCGGCCAAATCGTGATTGAGCGTAAGCGTCTGATGCACCGTGACAAGCTCTATGTCTTCTTCTCCTCGATAGATGCTGAGCTCGTCGTACACGATGTTCGCATCGTCGAGCGTGTGCACGGGGCCGCCCTGTTCGTAGATCCACACCGTGGCAGACGTAGAGTCTCCCGCGGTCTCGAACAGTTCGGTGACGGCAACCGGAAGTTCCGTTGCCTGGTACGTCGGAGTGGGGACGAATACGTGACAGCCGACGGCAAGGACAGCCGCAACCAGAATCGCGGCAGTCTGCCAACACCCAGCCTGCCGATACCGCGTGCGCAGGTGTCCTTGTACGGAAATCATGGGGGCTATGCGATCAAGTACATGGACTGCTGTCAACCTGTCGTGGCAGACCTACCAACGCGCGGAGTACTGGATGGTGAGGTTGGAGTCCGCGAGGGCAGTGGAGCCGGTGGTGCCGCTGCCCTCGACGGTGAGGTCCTGCGATCCCAGACCGAACCGGGTGCCCACCCGCCACTCGGGCACCTCGCCGGCGAGCTCGACGCCCGCGTACGGACGCACGCTCCAGTCGGTCTGCGCCACGCCGTAGCCCACCTCCGCGCCCACGCGGCCAACCGGAACCGCCGCACCACCCAGATCGGCGGCGCCCAGATCGACGGCGCCCTGCGACCAGAGCTGCTCCACCCCGCCGGCGGCCGCCC
>JAPPNY010000111.1 GCA_028818385.1 Spirochaetaceae bacterium | reverse complement strand
CGCCCCATGATCCCAACCTGCCTCAAACCGTCCGCCCCGGCTGAATAGTTACGTCAAGTGAGAGCCCACAACGCCCACGAGTCCGCGCGCAACCCTCAAATCCACGGCAAGAGCAGCATAAGATGCAACACCGCTGTGAACAGAATCTCTTGGATTACCTATATTCAGAAGCAAAACTCCATCGGCATATGGCAAAGAGATGGCTACCGCGCGAACCACTCCGCGACGAACCCAAGAGTCAACAGATGGCACAGCAGGTCGGATGAACCTGCAATAGTCAGGCCTTGTCGCGATGGCACGTATCGAACCGTTGCGACCATTACAAGCGTTACCTTCGCCGATCCCACAATTCGGAAACAGTCGAATCTTCCGCACTTTGGAAACGCGGTGCGGATCAGATGCAGATGATGAACATGCCACGATACACCGAGGAGTTTTCGTGGCTCGCATCAATGTTTGGCAGAGAAAAGGCACATCGTTACGCAGCCGCAAGAATTCGCGATGAAACACCAGGATCCTTTGAGGCTTACGGCCGTATTCTTCCGCCCGTCGAGATCCGTGTTTCCGAGCCCGCATGCTACCGATGGAGCGAGATAGCGCGTCTAACTGCCACGAAGCTATCCGCCGCCGATACGTCATGGGACGACCTCATTCAAGCAATTGTCTCAGCGAACGATGGGCCCTTACAGCACGTCAACGCCAACAACATTTGGCCTCATCCTTGGGAAATGCCTAGGAAGTGGCGGTCCGTTATCGGCTCCATCTTGAGCACGCACGGTGTTTCCGACGTTACCTTTGGCGTTTGGGACGGATACGAGCCCTCATGTGCCCCCTTTCCGTGTCACCGCTACATTGCGCTAGACTTTAGAGACTACCACGCTTGGTCCGGAACTTGCGCTGATTTCGGTCGTTTTCACGCACACACCCCATACGGCCGCATCTTTCCACAGGATATCGCCTGGCCTACCTCGAGGTCTTGGTTTTATCGCATCGACACCGATTGGTCCTCGGCGCTGATCGCCGGTACACACGAAATGATCGCTTCGCTTGTTGCTGCTTGCGAAATAGAAGTCCTCGAGATCGATGGTTGTCTCCCGAGCGCAGTCCTTGACGGAAATAGGGCGACTGAGTAGCGCTGGAGCACCGCTTTACTATCTCTGAGTCTCGGCTGTAGGGCTCTCGTTGGCTCGCGTAGGCGTGTTTCTCCCCAAACGACAAATCGCACGCTGCTACACATCGCAAATGTCACCGTGTTTCACGTTGTGGACCGCTATATTGCTCGCGAGTTCGCGTTCACGATTTCGGTCGCAATACTGTTTTTTGTCACCATTTTTTTTGTAAACGAATTGCTGTCACTAGGGGAGGAGCTCCTCGAGAGCAGCGTGTCCGTGAGAAACGCAACTCGGCTGATGATCTTCTTGTTGCCCTTGATCCTGTCTTGGGCCATGCCATTTGGAGTCCTGCTAGCATCGCTCATTACGCTCGGTCGCCTTGCGTCTGATCTCGAGCTTCTTGCTATGCAGGCGTGCGGTCATAGCCCAACTCGGATATTTATGCCCTTGATTGTGATTGGGATAGTCTTCGCGTCGCTCTCCTTTGCGGTCAGTGACGTTCTCCTGCCCGCTGGCAACATCGCGTTCAATCGACTCTACCGTCAGTTGCTATTTGGGAATGTTTCGCTCGCACTCCATCCGAATTCCACCGAGCGAGTCGAAGACACTGTGATCGTCACAGGTGACGAAGATGTCACTCATTTGCGAGACGTCGTGATCATTGATAGAGACGATCAGCTCGATAGACGCATTATTGTTGCGGAACAGCTGTATATTGACGATCGGAATCGGCGCGTCGATGTCGTTACCCTGTCCTTGTCGAGTGTGTTCATTCACACGGTAGATCACGAGGTAACAGGTGATTATGACTACGCCTACGCGCAGACTATGGAATACAACATTCTTTTGCGAAATGTGATCGATGGGCACACCAATTTGAGTCCTTTCGAGCAAAGCTCCATAGATTTGTGGCACACGATTGCCGAGAAGCGCGCTCTATTGATCCGAGATCGACTCCGCCTCGCTATGATCGGAAAATTGTCGAATTACGGACTGCTTCTCCAGATCGAGGCAGCGGAACGCCGCGTTTTGCGCGCGTCGACCACCGAGCGAGACATTGTTCTCCGGCGCGAGCGCGAACGACTCCACGCGGAGCTATATGCTTCGGAAACGTCGCTTGATGACTACGATCTCCGAAATGATCTTTTCGAGTTCCATAGGAGGTTCGCGATGGCGTTCGCCGCTTTCGTGTTTTCACTCTTTGCATGTCGCGTAGCTGTAGTGATGCCACGGGGAGGTCGTGTTGTTGCACTCTTGATCGGCGTGGCCGTGGCTGGCGTATACTGGCTTATGTTTGTGGCAGCTCAGCGCATTACGCTCTATTCTATGCTACCCTCTCCTGCGTTGATGGCTTGGACGCCGAATCTGGTAGTGATCCTCCTGACGCTGTTTTCCTTTTTTCGGAAGCAAATGCGATGGGCGACACTGGTTCTCATTAGGTTAGTAACGAGTTTCAGGTCGAGGGATCGCACGCCAGTTGGAGCTAACGAAAAGGGTGCGATAGCTATCGGTAAATGCTGCTGCAAAGAGTAATTCTCGTCGCGTTTGCCCCCGCGTTTTTGGGAATGGTGGTTTTGTTGTCATTGATGATAGAGGTGGCGGATATTGTCCCTAACCTACATCGCTATTTTTTGCACAGAGTGCCGATGGACGTTATCGGTAGGATCGCTGCACTATACCTGCCAAAGTGCGTAACTATTTCGGTACCGTTCGCACTGCTTTTTTCGGTTTTGTACACGTTGGGCGGACTTCATGCGTCCAATGAAGTGATCGGCGTCTTGTGCGCGGGCGTTAGCCTCCGCCGCTTGACACTGCCGTTGCTCATGAGCGGCGTTGTATTCAGTGCTGTTCTTTTCATAGTTGAGGACTCTGTGGTCGTCCATACAATTCGCATGAAGAATAATTTGTATCGCGCGTCGGTTGGAGTTGGGGCTTCGCTAGATGATCAAAACGTTGTAGTCGTGACTCCTGATCGTAAGATGATCTATTACGCGAACTTTTATGATGACGACAAAGCCGAGCTCGATGACGTTACGATTGTCGAACTGTATGCAGGTGCCAGTCTCCTTGAGCGTATAGATGCTGAGCGAGGATATTGGGACGATGGTAGATTGGTTCTTGAGAGTGTTCGTCGCTTCACTTGGAGCCATGGCGCACTGGTGGAGAGTCGCTTTGATCGCTACGAGCTTGGTCGGGAGGCCACACCGTCGTACGAGTCATTTAGGGCAACCGACAGAGATGTGAGCGATTTACCGTACGGGGATGCCATGAAATTGGTAGAGGACATTCGGCGGACTGGACGAGAACACCGTTCCGTCCTTACCGATACCTACGGGAAGATCGCTTTTGCTTCTTCTCCTCTGTTGCTGACCGGAATCGGTATTGGGTTGGGCGTACTTATACGGAAGAACGTGGTCCTTACGAGCCTGCTTCTTGCGGTGGCGCTCGCAATCGTGTTCTCGGTTGTGACGACAACAGGAGCAGTGTTAGCCAAGAACGGTTACTTACCACCTGCTGTGGGAGCGTTCGGCGGGGATTTGCTGTTCTTTATTGCGGGAGCCTTTCTATTTGTGAAAGCTAGGACGTGAGCATCGCACACTTAGAATTCCTTGGCTTCGCCGTCCGCCTCGGCGTAGTTCCCGCGGAGCGGGCTGCGGGCGGGCTATGCGATTACGGGGTGCTGATGACTGGCCCCTCGGCAAAGCGGTCTGCACGATCCGGGACATCATCCGCGAGCTTGCGACAGGCGAGCCCACGGCCGGCCGCATCGACATTACCTTGCAGTCGGTCGAGGTCCAGTTCGGCGTGGCCTACTCGCACCTGCAGGACGGAGCCCGTGTCGCCCTGCCCGTGACCGACCGGAGCCTGTACATCCCGGGCGGATGAGTCCGAACGTCGTCTTCATCCTCACCGACGACCAGGGGCCGTGGGCCGCCGGCTGCTACGGCAACCCGGAGATCCGCACGCCCAACATCGACCGGCTGGCAGCCACCGGCGTGCGCTTCGACAACTTCTTCTGCGCGTCGCCGGTCTGCTCACCGGCGCGGGCCAGCCTGCTGACCGGCACGATCCCCTCCGCGCACGGCGTGCACGACTGGATCGCCGGCCGCAACATGCCGCCGGACGCGGTGAGCTACCTGGAGGGACAGCGGACCTGTACCGGGATCCTCGCCGCGCACGGCTACCGGCTCGGACTAAGCGGCAAGTGGCACCTGGGCGACAGCCTCACCCCGCAGGCCGGCTTCAGCCACTGGTTCGTCCATCAGCAGGGAGGTGGGCCGTACCACGATGCGCCCATGGTCAGGGACGGACGCGCCGTAACGGAGCCCGGCTACGTCACCGACGTCATTACCGACGACGCGCTGCGATTCATCGACGGCGCGGGCGAAGTGCCGTTCTACCTCGGCGTGCACTACACCGCGCCGCACAGCCCGTGGGAGGGCCATCCGCAGGACATCGTGGACTCCTACGACGACTGCCCGTTCCGGTCCTGTCCGCAGGAGCCGATGCACCCGTGGGCGATAGGGCTGACCCGGCAATGCCAGGGCAACCGGGAGAAGCTGAAGGGCTACTTCGCCGCCGTCACCGCCATGGACCTGAACGTCGGCAGGATCCTGGACCGCCTGGAGGAACGCGGCCTGCGGGACGACACGCTGATCGTCTTCACCAGCGACAACGGCTTCTCCTGCGGCCAACACGGCTTCTGGGGCAAGGGCAACGGCACGTTTCCCCTGAACATGTACGACAACTCCGTGAAGGTGCCGATGATCATCAGCCACCCCGCCCGGCTGCGGCAGGGCGGCAGCGCCGGCGCGCTGGTGAGCCAGTACGACGTCATGCCGACGCTGCTCGACTACCTGGGCATCGAGGAGCCTCCGCAAGGCGCGGGCGGGTCCGAGTTGCCCGGCACCAGCTTTGTGCCCGTGCTGGACGGCGAGGCCGCAGAGGCGCGGGAGGACGTCGTCGTCCACGACGAGTACGGCCCGGTCCGCATGATCCGCACCCCGGAGTGGAAGTGCGTGCACCGCTACCCGTACGGCGCGCACGAACTCTACGACCTGACCGCCGATCCCGACGAACGGAACAACCTCGCCGACGAGCGCTCCCGCCGCCCGCTGGTCGACGAGATGCGGGACCGGCTGACCCGGTGGTTCGATCGCTACGTCGATCCCCGCCTCGACGGCACGCGCCTTCCCGTGTCCGGCTCGGGCCAAGTGGACCGCATCGACCGCCGCACCGCCGGCGAAGACAGCTTCCACGACGGCGTGTTCCGCATCACCGCGTCGGGATTCCCGGCCGGCTCTACCGACTGACGCCCCGCTCGCGTCCAGCAGCCCGGCCGGTTGCGGCAGGATAGCCGCGCCCCTATCGTAGGCGACCGGACGGAACAGGCGTGGCGGAAGACATCTACGATCACCTCGGCGTCGCGCGGCTGGTGAACGCCGCGGGCGGCTTCACCGCCTTCGGCGGCTCCCGCATGCGCGAGTCGACGCTGAAGCGCATGAACGAGGCGGCGCGGAGCTACACCGACATCCGGGCGCTGCAGGCCTCCGTGCACGGGCGCTTGGCCGAGCTGACCCACAACGAGGCGGCCTTCGTCTCCAACGGCGCCGACACCGGCCTCTACCTGTGCGCCGCCGCGGCCGTGGAGCGCCGCGCCGGCCGGCCGATCCGCTACCTGAGCTCCGAGGAGATCGGCGCCTACGAGGTGATCGTGTTCACCGCACACCACAACCCGTATGACTTCGTGCTGCAGCAACTCGGCGTGCGGACGAAGACCCTGGGATACGCGAACTTCATCGAGCCGATCACCCGCGAGGCGCTCACCCACAACATCACCGACCGCACGGCGGCCATCTTCTTCTTCCAGGCCGAGCACGGCTGGACCACGCAGGGCGGCCTCCCCTTCGAGGACACGGTCGCGGTGGCGCGCATGCACGGGCTGCCACTGGTGATCGACTGCGCGGCGCAGCTCCCGCCGAAGGAGAACCTCTGGAAGTTCACGCAGGCCGGCGCGACCGCGGCGCTGTTCTCCGGCGGCAAGGACCTGCGCGGCCCGCAGTCGAGCGGCCTGCTGGTGGGCGAGCGCTGGTTCCTGGAGATCGTCACCCGCATCGGCTTCCCGAACTACGGGCACGGGCGGATGATGAAGACCGGCCGGGAGGAGATCGTCGGACTCTACTGGGCGGTCAAGGAGTACCTGGAGGACGACGAGAGCGCGCGGCTCGCCTGGGCCGACGACGCCGCGGCGGAGATCTGCGGCGCGCTGGCCGGCAGCCGGCTCTTCGCGGCCGAGCGCGACCCGTACAGCGAGGCGGGACAGCCGATCGCCCGCGCCAGGCTGCGGCTGCTCGGCGGGATCGGCGAGCAGCAGGTGCTCGACTACCTGCGCGCCCAGGAACCGCCGGTCGTCTGCGGCAGCGAGGCACCCGGTGAGGTGACGGTGGCGCCGATGTGCATGGAGCCCGAGGAGGTGCCGATCGTGGTCGAAGCGCTGCGGCGCTGCGAGCGCGATCTGGCCCCCGGCGGGCAGGCCCCCTCGCCTGCATGAAAGCGCTCGCCGGCATCGTGCCGGTGATCCCGACGCCGTTCGCGGAGGACGAGTCGATCGACGAGCGCTCCCTCCGGGCGGTCGTCGATTGGGTGGCGCGCACCGGGCTCGGCGGGATGTGCCTGCCGGCCTATGCGAGCGAGTTCTACAAGCTGACCGAGGCCGAACGGGCCCGGGTGGTGGCAGTCGCGATCGAGACCAACGACGGGCGCGTCCCGCTCGTGGCGCAGGCCAATCACGGTTCGACCCGCATCGCCCGCGAGCTGGCGCGCACCTACGAGGGGATGGGCGCCGACCTGATCTCGTTCGCCCTGCCGCGGCAGTTCGCGACCGGCGAGTCTGACCTCTTGCGGTTCGCCGGGGCGATCGCCGACGCCGTGTCCCTGCCGGTCCTGATCCAGGACTTCAACCCCGGCGGGGCGAGCATCGGCGCCGCGTTCATCGCCACGCTGCACCGGCAACACGGCAACGTCCGCTACGTGAAGCTGGAGGAGCCGTTGCTGGTCGACAAGGTGGTGGCGATCCGCGAGCGGCTCGGCGACGCCGTGGGCGTGCTCGAAGGCTGGGGCGGCTACTACATGCTGGAAGGGATCCCCGCCGGCATCTGCGGCGTCATGCCCGGCGTGGCGATCGCCGATCTGCTCGATGCCGTGTTCCGGGCACGCGTGGCCGGTCAGGGCGAGCGCGCCTACCGCCTGTTCGCGGCCGCGCTGCCGCTGATCGCGTTCGGCCTGCAGAACATGGAGCTCTTCCTGCACGTGGAGAAGCGGCTGCTGGTCAGGCGCGGGCTGCTGCGTGCGGCGGGGGTGCGCTCACTCACCCTCACCTCCGGCCGGCACCTGGACGACCACATCGACTACCTGTCGGAGCAGATCATGCTGGTCCTGCGCGAGGAGGGCTGCGCCACGAACTGCGGCGAGGGCAACTGAGCGCTACGTCGACGCGCCCTTCAGACGCTTGCGCCGGGCGCGCATCTGCGCCTCGGATTCGGGCGAGCCGTCGCAGAAACTCCCGAACCACTTGTCGAGCGGGACGTTCTCGCCGCCGTAGTTGCAGTCGAAGTACTTGTGGTGGAGGTAGTGGAAGTACCCGCCGTGCTTGATCGCGTGCTCGTCGCCGACCTCGATCTTGAAGAAGCCGGTATGGGCGGGAACCGGTGCGATCCCGGCGTGCATGAGGTGGAAGATCCCGTGCAGCGGATGCGAGGGGATGACCCAGTGCAGCAGCACGCCGCTGAAGTACAGCAGGTGCTCGACGGGATGCATGGCCAGACCCGACCACGGGCCGGGATTGACGTTCTTGTGGTGCACGTAGTGAGCGAGCTTGTAGAGCGGTTTCCAGTGGGTGATCCGGTGCGTCCAGTAGAAGTGGAACGTGCGCAGCCACGGGACCGCCAACATCAGGAGCACGAAGTACACGGGGCTGGCCGCGAAGCTGACCATCCGTAGCGCGCCGTTGGCGTACAGCCACAAGGTGACCGCCTCGTAGCCGGTCCAGATCAGCCCGCCCGAAACCAGGGTCCAGAACATATTGTCCCGCATCTGGTTGTTGAACAGGAAGATGCGGTTGTTGGAGCTGGGCCAGCGATTGCTGTACTTGTAGCGGTCGCCCTGGGCGCGCTGGGTGTAGAGCCGCAGGTGCACGGCACCGTAGAGGACGATGATCAGGACCGCGTTGCGGGCGTAGATCTCCGCGATCCAGCCGACCGCGAAGGAGCCGGTGCGGCTCAGGTCGGGCGTGAACCACAGCCAGCACACCAGCGCGATCGCGGCGTAGAAGATGTTGTACGGCCAGTAGAAGTTGACCAGGTATTTCAGGACCGGAAACAGCCGGAGCGGCCAGGAGAACAGCGGGGACGGTTCCGGCAAGGAGTCCGGCAGCCACTCGCCGCGGCGGTCGCGCCGCTGGAGTTCGGCTTCGGCCATGCTGCGAGCGTAGCGGCACCCCCAGCCGTTGTCCATCGCTGACCGCCGGCATATCGTCGCCCCGTGGGAATGCAGACCTTTCGGTTCGAGATCGGCGGCGTGGCTCTCGAGGGGCGGTTCAACGACTCGACGACGGCCGCCGCCATCGCCGCCGCCTGCCCCCTCGACATCCGGCTCTCGCGCTGGGGGGACGAGTACTACGGCGACTGCGGCGTGACCACGGACGCCGAGCCTGCGGCGCGCGAGGTGATGGAGATCGGCGAGGTGGCCTACTGGCCGCCGGGGCGCGCGCTCTGCGTGTTCTTCGGCCCCACCCCTGCCAGCGCCGGCACGGAGCCGCGCGCCGCCTCGCCGGTGAACCCCGTGGGCACTCTCAGTGGGGAGAGCGACGCCGTGGCGTCGGCGCTGTCCTCACTGCCGGGGAGTGTCCGCGCCCGCCTGACGCTGGTGGGCTAGCTCAGGCGGCGGGGCGCGCGGCGAAGGCCTCCGCGACGAAGCTCCACACCCGTTCCTTGTAGTAGCGGTGGCCGCCGTCGCCGACGTACAGCTCGCTCCGTTCCGGGACGGCCAGTGCTTGGTACACCTTCGCGAGCTGCGCAAAGGCTGCCTCCGTATGAGCGATGGGGAAGATCCTATCGTCCCTGCCGGTGACCGCCAGAAAGTGGCGGGGCGCGATGAGGCCGGCCACGTCGTGCATCTCACCCAGTCGCAGGATGCCGGGCACGTAGTTGCAGTCGCAGTGGGCGATCGAGCCGATGCTGCCGGCGAACGTGCAGAAGTAGCTGCCGGGAACCGCAACGGAGATCCGCGTGTCGCAGGCCGCGGCAAACAGCGACACCGTGCCGCCGCCGGAGTTGCCGGTGATGGCGATGCGCGCGGCATCCGCGCTCTGGTGCGCGATCGCCCAGTCGATCAGCCGCGACATGTCCCATACGCGGTCACCGATAGGCGTCCGCCCGACCAGCAGGTCGAGCATGAGCTGCTGGTGGCACGACGATGTCTTGTTCTGTTCCCTGTCCTCCGGGGATCGCGTCTCGCCGAAGGCGCGCGTGGTCGGCGCGATCACGAGGTACCCCTGCTCGACGGCCTGCATGGCGATGTCCCGTTCCCCCTCGCGGATCTGCGCCTCCTCCTCCGGGCTGTCGAAGAGTCCGACGTAGACGTGCGGATGGCCGTGGCCGTGCGGGGTGAGCACGAGGGGGAGCGTGTCGGCCGCCGACTTGGGCCGCAGCAGATAGAAGGGCAACGGCACGGCCGGCTCGGTGAGGATGCGCCACGACTCCCGCGTGTACGACCCCAGGTCCTCGCTGTCGAACCGCTGCGCGGTGGGGACGAACCCGGCCAGGTCCTTCTCCAGGTGCTCCAGTCCCAGGTGTGATCGCAGGCGGTCCCGAAACGCGGCCTGCCACTGCCGGATCTCCGGCTCCGTACCGCCGCGGAAGCGGCACTGCCCCTCGCACGCGTGCATGAGGCTCCCGAAGTGCTCGTCGAAATCGAAACTGAAATTCCCGTCAGGCATTGCATCCCCTCTATCAGTGTACCGGTAACCGAGCCGGTGTTCAGCGTGCCACCGGAAACGGATTCGCCGGTCCATGGCGTTTCCGTTACGGAGCCGCCGAAGACGGAACTCCAGACGAATTCACGGAGTTGAACGGTGTGACCTTCCTCGGCTATACTGGAGGCATGGCGGGGCGAACGCTGCCCGATGATCCGGTAGCGTTCATTCGAAAGCGTTTGCTCCGTGGTCAGGTTCTCTGGACTTATCATGTCAATATGCGCCTGGGGCAACGGTTCATTTCACGGAACACGATCCTCGGTGCACGTTACGAGATGGTCGAGGCAAATCCGGATGACAAGTACCTTCCGAGTTACCTGCTCTTGGGGAGACGAGGAGATGCATCATTTCACGTATTGTTCGCGGCCGACGTGGAAGGACAGAACGTGAGGATCGTAACCGCCTACCATCCCAGCCCTGAAGAGTGGGAGGACGATCTGAAAACCAGGAGGACTTCATGAAGTGTACCGTATGCGGCGCTCGAATGGGTTCGACGATTACGGATCTGCCGTTCAAACTCGCAGAGCAGCGCATCGTCATTATCAGGCAACTACCGGTCCTGCAGTGCGGGTCTTGCCGCGAGTACCTGATCGAGGACGCGGTCATGCAGCGGATCGACGTGCTTCTCATGCACGCCGACAGCACCGCGGAACTGGAGGTTCTTCGGTATGCGGCGTGATCGTCCTCCCAAAGGAGAGTCGGTTTCCGGTAGAACGCGCGTCGGGGTCGTAGTCGAGGAACGGCACCACCTGCTGACGTTCGCCGGATGGCGTCGGACGGCGGCGCTCGGCGCGCCATGGCGAGGTCGAAGGCATCGGAGAGCGTAGACCCGATCGCGAGCGGCGCGACAGGATACGATGCAACGATGACGGACGGGTCCAATCCTTATTGCGATGCGCTTGGGATCGGGATTCCGAAGCTCGAGGTGGCCAAGGACCACCGGGACGCCAACTACTACGGTCTTCTGATCGTGGTGCTCCTGGAGCGAGGCGAACCCGTCACCCTGCAGCAAGCCGCGCAGCGATTCGAGATGGCCGGCGTGGCGTCTGCCGCGCAAGCTCTGGCTTCGCTGCGGCGGTGCAAGCCGGGACGGGCTCCGATCTACCGGGATGGCGACCGGTATGCGCTCGATCCGCACGACGAGCAGGCTGACCTCTGGGCCTTTCGCCTCGGACTGCGACCACCGGCGGCAGTGTCGCTCCCCGCAGACCGCCCCGCGGCAGCACTGCTGCCCACCGTCGATGCTCCGCTGAGGACGACGCATCTCGACGAGGCGTGGCGCGGCGGACTCCCAAGCAACTCGTCGGCGCAGCGCGTGGCTCTCTGCATCCTGGATGCGCACGGCCGGGCCATGGAGCCGGAGGAGATGATCTCGTTCGTGTCGGCTCGCAGTCGGTGGAGTCCCGTCTCGGCCAAGTCGGCCGATTACTGGCGGCGCGGCTCCGCGATTCGCGTACGCGCGGACGGGCGTTGGGAACTCGACCCCGACCACGAGGCGCTTCGATCTGCGCGGCAAGCCGTCATCGACAGGATCGAGACGCTCAGGAGTTCGGCACTCCGGTACGGCGATCCGGCGGTGATCGCCGCCAATTGCGACCGCTTCGAACGTGAGCGCCAGGCGCACGCCGGAGAGCTCCGCCGCATGCGCCGAGTACTGATCCACGCGTTTCCGGCCAGAGAGCCTCGGGCGCTGGTGCTGGTCGACGTCGCCGAGCGCGCTCTCGACACCTTCGTGGGAGACGAGATCGGACGCGCCATGGAGAAGCTCGCCGCGTACGATCTCATTGCATCGATCGGCGTGCGCACGCTGCTGCGAACGCTGCGCTTCGACCCGGGGAGTCGTCGCCTCGGTGAGTTGGGACCTCCGCAGAAGACACGAACGCTCAACAGACGCGGGCGGACGCTCAAGATCACAACCGGTTTGCTGGTGCAGGGCTCGTGCGGCATCAGTCGCCCGTTCGGCGACGAAACGAAAATGCGGGAGTACCTCGCCGCCGGCGAACTGCCGAAGCTTCGGCGGCGGCTCGAAGCCGACGCCAAGTCGCTGTACGCCATCTATCAATATGGACGGCTGCATGGCACCGTGCGGTTGCGGTGGGGATTCCTGGACGAGCGCCTCCCCGCTCCATGGGTGCATCGCGACGAGGCAAAGCTCCACGACCTCAAGGCGGAGGCCTACGAGCGCCGAGTACCCCTCCAGGTCGTGGTTGGCAGCGCGCCCGGCTGGGCCGATCCGTGGTCGCGGCTGCGGCTTGCCCACGTCGTGAGAGAGCCGGGCGGCTGGCGGTCGTGGCTGGTCGACGACACCGGCTCCGAGATCCAGGAGGATGAGATTCAACTCGCTCGGTTGGGCGGCTTCACATCCCCCGAACGGTGACCGGAGCTATGCAGGCGCCGGGCGGCGTATCACGGCGGTAGCGGCCGGCCGCCGTCGCCGACGTACAACTCGCAACGCTCCGGGGCCGCCAGCGCCCGGTACACCTTCGCGAGCTGCGCGAGGCCACCTCCGTATTGGACGATGGGGAAGATCGATCCTCCCTGCCGGTGACGGCCAGAAAGTGGCGGTGCGCGAGGCGGCCATTGTCCAGCCGTCCTGCGCGATACGACGGCGCGCCGAAGGCACGCGTGGTCGGCGCAGGCATTCACGTCCGCGTCTCTCCGTCGGTGGGTCGAGAGCCTTGGCCTGACCTGGGATTCACACATCAGAGTCATCCGATACGAGCGTCCAGACCTTCGTCAGCGGCAGGTCGGCCTGAATCTCGGCGGGCAGTTGGCCGTAGGTCCTGTAGATGGCGTCCACGAGGTCTCCGCTGCCCCACAGCCGCACGGTAAAGTGGCCCTGCTTCGATTCCTGAAGAACGATCCTGTTGAACCCACCCCAACACACCAGGAGCCCTTGCTCTGCCTTGAAGGTCTGCATCGTCCCAAGCAGGGTGCGATACACGGTGACGTCGGCGGGACTCTGCTGCGATTTCACCTGCACGCACAGCCGAGGACCGTCCAGCCCAAGGGAGCCTCGTCCCGCAAGGATGTCCACTCCCCCGTCCGGCCCGGGGGGCGAGACGTTCGTTACCCATCCGTCGACCTGCAGAACGGCGTCAACCAACCGCGTCAGCTCGTGTCCGGAGAATCGTGATTGAATGCGGGCAACGATCTGGTCGTGGGCCATCTGCGCCAAGTCGGGTACTTCCTCGGGCGGCGGCGCTGCCTTGCGGGCCTTTCCTGTGGGGCCCGACGGGCCGGGGTCAGGCTTCCCGTCGAGCACCGCCTCCACGCGCCGAACAGCGTCATTCCGTGTGATATTGCATACCGTCATGAAAGCACCGAATGAGGAGAGCAGGTCCTGCCCGAACGTGGTACGTGGAACGTCGGTGCGCAGCCACTCCACGGAACGTGTGTGTCGCGGTTCGGAGTTCACTTGGCTGAACTGGTAGGGGCCGGCCACGCGGCCGATAGCGATTTGAGACGTGAGCTTCCGAGGTAGGACGACAAGATCGCCGCGACTCATCGAGAGGGCAAAGGCCGACAACTGTCTGGCAAAGTTGAGCCGTCTTCTGGGCTTCTGGTCAGGGAGTTTCTCGCTCACGAGCTTGGAGATCGCGTCGTAGTCCGTCGCTCCTTCGAGAGACGGGATGTCGCGGAACTCGAGGATGGCCAAGTTGTGCTCAAGCGCGAGCTCTTCGTCCTCTCCGTTTCGGCCGGCGCGGGAGAGGTAAAGTCTCGGTTCGTTCTTCATCGGTTAGTTTCCGGCACAGGTTACCGCAGGTCCTGCAGGTGGGTAACGCGGCCGGTGGTGCCGAAGCCCAGGTCGATGGCGCGAGCCAGCATCCGCTGCCGGCGCGGGGTCGCGGTGGCCACCAGCCGGTCGCTGTAGAGCCGGCCCCAGGCTTCGGTCTCGCGGGCCAGGAAACCGGTGAGCCACTCGACGTGCTCCTCCCGATCCGGCGCCGCGTTCTGCACGGTGTTGACGTGGATCGCCCGCCGGCCCGGGCGGTCGCCGAGCGCGGCGTGGAAGGTCTTGTGGTTCATGAAGATCACGTCGCCCGGCTCGTTCACGAGCGGATGCCGCCCCGGCAGCTCTTCCGGTGGCAGGTCCAGTTCCTCCACCGCCGACTCAAGCGCCTCGCGGAACGGCGTGAAGTGGCTGCCCGGAACGACGCTGAGACAGCCGTCGTCCGGGCCGAGCGGATCCAGGTAGATCGCCGCCCGCATGCTGCACATGCCCTCGGGCGCACAGGCGTCGCGGTGCCACGGCGTGCCGCCCGCGTGGATGATCCCCTCCGTGGCGGTCAGGATGAAATCCTCGCCCAAGAGCGTCTCGAAGACCCCGACCAGCCTCTCGTCGTCCAGCAGTGGATAGAACGCGTCGCGGTCGTAGTCGAAGAACGGTATCACCTGCTGCCGTTCGCCGGATGGCGTCGGCCGGCGGCGCTCGGCTCGCGCCATGGCGAGGTCGAAGGCATCGGAGAGCGCGGCCGTCTCTCGTGGCGACAGCATCTGCCGGTAGTGAAGAAATCCGAACGTCCGAAAGCGAAGCGCATCTTCCCGATTCATGACGACGCGACTATAGCCACGGATCCGCTCTTCGAGTTCAGTGGCGGCTTCGGGCTCTGTGAGGAGTCGGCTTGTCAACGCTCCAAAAGGCGCCTTGAGACTTGCGCACGAACGTCGTTCCACGGTTTCCCGGCAGACTCGCCGGCGACGACCCGACGGGCGCGTGCCTCAATCTCTCTCGCCCAAGCCGCCTGCACCGCTGCCGTGTCCTCCGACGCGCTGTCATCGAGGCTTGTCAGGAGTTGGGCCGCCATGTCGGCGCGCTCGTCGACAGGAAGGACAAGCGCGTCACGCAACAACTGGTTCCCCCGGCCGGTCATAGAGTCATGATAAGCCGATCGAAGCCACACGCGCCACTGCTCCACGTGCTCCTTGGAGTTGCTGCGCTTCATTCTCGGAGGCGAGATCGGGTATCGTCCGCACACGATGCGCATCGATCGACTGGACGTACACTACGTGGTGATGCCGCTCATCTACCCGTGGCGGACCGCCTACGGCGAGGATGCCGACATCCACTCGGTGTTGGTGAAGCTGTCGAGCGGCGAGCACACCGCATGGGCGGAGAGCACGCCGTTCTTCGCCCCGCACTACCTGAGCGAATCGGCCGGCTCGGTCTTCTACCACGTCACCGAGGTGTTCGGGCCGCACGTGGTCGGCCGCGA
>JAPPNY010000142.1:2075-15556 GCA_028818385.1 Spirochaetaceae bacterium | reverse complement strand
CTGCAAATCGGCGGACGCGCCTACTTTTTCTCCACTCCTGCGCGAATATGCCGGGATAACCTACGTCGAGGCGCGTAGGACGGCACCGTTGACTACGCGACCCGGCATAGGTCGCGAGAATGTGTCCCGGACTGCCAAGGAATACCGTCGATTTCGGAAGACACGAGGGAGGAACGTGAACGATGAACGACGAACCGAGAACGATAGAACGGACGTACTACGACGACATACAAGCGTTGACGAACGCAATCGAGCTACTCACAGACATCGGCGCAGACCCGATGCACCGGGAGTTCCGGGAGTACGCTCCGGAGGCGGCGCGCAAGGCTGGTCGGCTGCCACTCAACGATGATGAGCGGGCCGTGCTCGAAACCGGGTGGACCGTGATGGAGCGTCACGGCTGGACCGCGGTCGGTCGCTGGCCGCGGGGCGGGCTCCTGAAGGCGCGCGAGGGGCTCGAAGCCGAGGAGATCGACGCGGCGACCGAGTATCACGCGATGGGCGAAGCGGCGATGAATCCGGGCGTCGACTGGATCACGGAAGCGACCGGCGAGCTAGGCGTCGACTCGCGCGACTTCGACAACATCGCGGAGGACGAGGGGAAGCTCTGGGATTACCGCGTCTGGGCTACGGCGTGCGCGCTCCGCCGCGAGGACGAAGCCGAGTACGAGCGACAGACCGACCGTTGAGCAGTCCGACGGGGGAGGGGCTATTCGCCTATCCCCTATCCCCGTCGGTACTTAGTTAGGGGTGACATCGTGTCACCCCTCCCTTTGCGGCGGCCGTCTCACCCTGCCGTGTCGCGGCTTCGGGGTAATTCACGACACCGGGAGAGCACCGGGAGGGCCGTGGGCGCGCTCCTCGTGCGGCTGACGTGGGATTCGCCGTAGGGTCGGCGCATGACACGCGTTGAATTGGACGCGCTGAACGACAAGGCCGCGGTGGTCGGGTTCGTGTTCGAGTATCCGGGCGGGGCGGAGCCGCTCACCGTCTACAGGCTGAACCGCACGCGCCACGGTGAACCGGCGGAGAGGTTCGGCGACTCCGGCGAGGCTTGGGATTGGCTGTCGGACGAGTACGCGCGCAGCGTCCCCGGCTACGACCCGAACCCCGGTTAGGGAGTAGAGTCCGGGCATGAAGAAGGTATCGACGGCCCTGATTCTGGCGGTCGCGGTGGTGTTCTGCGCCGCGGCCACGGAAAGACATCGGATTGACCACGCGACCTGCGGTGCTGTCTCCACCGAGTCGACGAGGCTGCTGATAGTCCTCCTCGCCATGTGCGAGGAATTGGACGAGGAGTCCATGTTCCGGGCGGTATTTACGGTCGGGACGAACCTGGGGATGGTCCTTGGACCCGAGCTGGAGGAGGCGGCGAAGACCACCTTCCCGGATCTGATTCTGAACATGAACAGTGCCGTGGCGACGGGATGGCGCGAGCTATCCGGCGGCGAGGACACTACGATGGTCGCGTTCTTCATCGGCTCGAAGCGGATATCTCACGTCTGGGTCCGTGAGGACGGATCGACAGAAGTCCACTGGGACGGTCTCCCGGACGAGACGGAGGAGGACGGATGACGGACACCGAACGCTACGCCCGGTCGGCGTTCCGGCCGTGCGACGGCTGTAGGCGCGGAATTGATCTTGACGGCCACGTGGCCGGGTCCATAGGGTCACGGCATGAATCAGAACGAGGATTACGGGAAGCTGGCCGCGGCGCTGGTCGACGCATACCGGGAGGCAGCGAAGCGCCACGATGAGGCGACGAAGCCGAAGCCGCCGGCAGAGCTGCAAGAGCTGGCGGAGTCCGTACAGGCGAGTTACGGCCCGAGCATGGTGATAGAGAAACAGGCGCCGCCATCGGTTCATAGGGAGTTGGCGTGCGACTATCGCGCGATAGCCAACGCGATCGAACGCCACGCGGCAAAGGAGACGGAAGCATGAGTGAGGACTATCTGTCGAAAGCGGACGATGAAGCTATGTACGCCGCGGTGCTCGGCAGGCTGACCGCGGAAGCGCAGCGAGCCGTGCCCGCTATCGTGGAGGCGCTCGGACCGCTGCAAGACGAGGACGTAGCGCCGACGCTTATGGCGGCGCTGGAGGGGCATGCTATCAAAGTGCACGGCCCGGACGAATCGCGCATCCTGCCGATACTCCGGAGGCTAATCAGCGAAGCGCAGAATCGGCAACGTAGCGTCTGACCGCGCGGGGGGACCCCTGCGGCGCCCGCTCCCCCCCACCGAGGGAGCAGCTTGGGTGCTGTCGCGTCCGGGGGTCACGGCCTCCTGCGACTGTATGACGGGTTCGCCCAGAGGAAGATGGCTCCGTCCCGGAATTCGAGTATGACCACGCTCACCCCGGACTCCGCGAGCTTCGCGATCGCTACCGGCTCGACGACGTCGCCGCGGACGCTGACGAGATGACGCGCAGTATGCGGCTGCTGGACTGGCTGCATCGCCACGTGCGGCACGCCGACACGCGCCTGAGTCTGGAGATGAACTCCCTGAGCCTGCTGGAGCATGCGTTCGACAAGGGGAAGGAGTCGGGCATCAACTGCCTGATGCTCTCCACAACGCTGGTGGAAGCATGCCTGTCGCTGGGACTGAAGGCGCGGACGGTGGACCTGCATCCGTTCTCACCGTATGACATGGATCAACACGTGGTGGCCGTGATGTTCTGCGGTTCGTTCGCGGCGGTCCCGACCGGTTCGCTCTACACCGTCGTGTCGGTCAGATAGGAGTAGGCTCGCAGCGGAGCCACCGCCAGCAGGCCGCCGTCGACCGGTATCGTCACGCCGGATATCCAGCGCGACTCGTCGCTGGCCAGAAACACGGCCAGCCACGCCACGTCCCAGGGCGTGCCCTCGGTGCCCAGGGGCGATGCGTTCCTGCGGAGTTCCCGCGCCCCCGGCCTCATCAGCCGGGTGGGGAAAGCGCCGTGTACGTGCCCCGGCGCGATACAGTTGGCGCGGATGCCCTGGCGTCCGTGATTGGATGCCGTGGTCTTGGTCAGCATGTGCAGCGCACCCTTGGTGAGGGAGTAGGGCACGGTCTGCGAGTAGGGTGCGGCGATGCCGTCGATGGAGGAGACGTAGATGATCGACCCGCCCCCGGATCGCTCCATCGCGGGAACGGCGTACCTGGTGGCGAGCGCCGGTCCCTTGAGGTTCACCGCCACGTTGCGGTCGAAGTTCTCGTCCTCGAAGGTCACCACGGTACCCTTGCCGACTACGGCCGCGTTGTTGAACAGCACGTGCAGCGCGCCGAACCGCTCGACAGCCGCCGCGACCATCGCCTGACACGCGGCGGCATCACTGACGTCGGCCGCTACCACCGTTGCCTCGCCGCCTTCGGCGATGATGTCACAGCAGGTGCGCTCTGCATTCTCGACGGACACGTCGGCCACCACCACCCTGGCGCCGGCCCGGGCGAACAGCAGGGCGGTGGCGCGCCCGATGCCGAGCTCCTCCGTATCGCTGCGGGTGCCGCCGCCGGCGACGATCGCAACCTTGCCGGTCAGTCGGCCGGATGGTCCGGTGTCGTCCTTCATGGCGCCTGGGCTTCCCGGGCTGCCGCGATGGCCTGCAGCGTCAGGTCGAGCGTGACGAGGTTGTCGCGTCCGCTGTGCTCGGGCTCGCGGTCCTCCTCGATCGCTGCAAGGAGCTCCGTCATCGCACCGATGAAGCCGTCGGGCGCCCAGGAGCCTGCGACGCGAGGCGAGTAATCGCCTGCGTCCGTGCGGACCACGACCGACTGCGAGCTCGGCGTGTCGCGGACGGCGCTGATCACGCCACGCTCGGCGACGATCCGGGTGCCGTGGCCAAAGAAGCCCTCTGCGGCGGCGTTCATGGAGACCGTGGCCTGCGATGCGCCGAAGTCGATGATCGTCGACGCCAGAGCCGGCACGGCGCTGCCGTTCAGCGTCCGCTCCTGCGACACGACGGTCGCAACGGCGCGGGGCCGGGCGTCGCCGGCCAGACAGTGGACGAAGTCGAACAGGTGGATTCCGTAGTCGAGCAGCAGGAAGCCGTCCGCAGTGCGTTCATCGAGCCATCCGGCGTGTCTCGGCTTCCAATGCCAGTGGAAGTCGAGATGCACCGACCGTACCGCGCCGAGCGCTCCACTGGCGACGAGCCGGCGCGCGTACGCCCAGTGCGGCGCCCAGCGTCCGTTCTGGTTGACCGCGAGCCTGACCCCCCGCGCACCCGCCGCGGCGACCAGGCGGCGGGCGGTCGCCAGATCGATCGCGAACGGCTTCTGGCTGAGGACGTGGCAGCCGGCGGCAATCGCCTGCTCGATGATCGGCGCGCGCTCGGCCGGCTGCGTCGCCACGTCCACGATCTCGACGCCCGCGGCGAGCAGCTCCTCGGCATCGGCGTAGACCACGGCATCGGGGCAGTACTCCGCGCGCCGCCGCTCGGCGAGTTGGGCATCAAGGCACAGTGCGACGACCTCCAGTCCGATGGACCGGTAGGCGCGCAGGTGCGTCCGGGAAATCCCGCCGCATCCGATGAGCCCGACGGATGCGGGATTCGTGCCCAGCGGCGGCGGGCGGAAGTCGACATCGGGCAGCGGAACGCTCAAGACCGCCGGTCCCTCGCGGCGTCGTCGGCGTAGTCGGTATAGAGCGCGTCCATCCGTCCGCCGAGCGGCCCGCTTGCGACGACGATCGCGTAGCGGAACCGCAGCCGGTCGCCTGCCGTGAGCTGCCAGCCGCCATCGAACAACGGCGCCGGATTTATCGCCATGCCGGCCTGCGCCGGGCCGTAGTCCTTGGCGAAGATGGCTCCCGGTTGTGGCGTGGGATCCAGTGCGTGGCGGGCGGCGCCGGCTGCTGGCGGGACCCGTTCGCGTGGTCACATGCGCAGAGGACCTCCTCGAACAGCATCGCCTCCAGCTCGCGCCTGATCGGCTCGAACGCGGCGTCGCGGTAGCGGTTGTGGGTCTCCTCCGGGTCGGCGGCGCGATCGTACAGCTCGCCGTCCGCGCCGCCGGCGTAGGCGGTCAGTCGCCAGTCCGCGGTGGTCAGGGTGCGCATCCGCACCGGCAACCGGTCGTCATCGTTCTCGGTGAGGGCGGCGCTGCGCGTGTATGCGCCCGTGCCGCGGAGGGCACCCGCGGACGAGATGCCCTGCACTCCTTCCGGCGCGGGGACGCCGGCAAGGTCCAGCAGGGTGGGCGCGATGTCGAGCGTCGAGGCCGGCGGGTCGATGAGGCGCCCGGCGTCGATCCCCGGCCCCCTGATCAGCAACGGGACGCGCAGCGCCGAGTCGAAGGGCATGCCCTTGCCCACGAAACCGTGGTCGCCCAGGTAGTCGCCGTGGTCGGCGACGAAGCAGACGATCGTCGACTCGGCGAGCCCGCTCGCTTCGAGCTGATCGAGGATACGTCCGATGTGGTGGTCCAGGCAGGTCGTCATGCCGTAGTACGCGGCGCGCACCTCCCGCCAGGTGGCCTCATCGACGCGCGAGTAGTCCAGCGGCGTCGTGCCCGTGATGCGGTTGATTTCGGTCCCTTCAGCGCGGTAGATCGGGTCGTACCACGACGGCATGTCGGTGCCGCCGTGCGGGATCGGCGCCGGAACGTCGGCCGGGTCGTACGCCGCATCCCACGGCTCCGGCACCGTGAAGGGATGGTGCGGATCGGGGAAGCTGACGTGAGCGAAGAACGGCGCCTCGTCGTGCCGGGCGGCCTTCAGCATCTCGATGGCGCGGTCCGCGATGTACTGCGACGAATGCAGCTCGGTGGGCAGGCGAAAGCGGTACGGCCCAAGGCCCGGCGAAAGCTGCCGGTCGTGCGCCCGCTGGTTTCGCCGAACAGCGGTCAGCTCGACGCCGAGATCGGCCGCGCGGGCTTCGTAGTCGCGGCCGAAACAGAGGTCGCCGTGGCCGTTGACCAGGTCCGCTTGCGCGAAACCGAAGTACCCGTCGCCCGCTTCGTCCGCCATGGCCGCCGCCACCGCCTCGGGCTCGGCTCGTTGCGGCCGCAGGTGAATCTTGCCGATCGACACGCTCCGGTGCCCGGCGGCCTGCAGCACGTGTCCCAGGAATCGTGGATCGTCCGGCGTGTGGCAGCCCACCATCCGCGACTTCAGCACCGAAGGAAAGCAGCCGCTGAGCAGGGAGGCTCGACTGGGCGTGCAGGTAGGCTGGGTGACGACACAGTCGGCGAAGCGCGTGCCGGCAGCCGCCAGCCGATCGAGATGAGGGGTCGCGCAGATCGGGTGGCCGTAGCAGGACAGCGCGTCGGCCCGCAGCTCGTCGGCGATGATGAGCAGGATGTTGGGCATACTTGACAGACCAGCCTGACAGGGGTCCCCATCACATCGCAATGCCCACAATGACCGGCGCCCGCTTCGTCGCAGAGACCGTCTACGGCTACGGCCTCACGCACGTCTTCTACATGCCCTACATCATGCCCCCCGCCATCCTGGAGATGGGCAAGCTGGGCGTGACCGCCATCCAGCCCCACGGCGAGAAGGCGGCCGCCTACATGGCCGACGGCTACGCGCGCGTCCGCCGCGGCCCGTCGCTGGTGATGGCCCAGTCGGTCGGGGCCGCCAACCTGGCTGCCGGCCTTCAGGACGCCTTCCTGGCCTGCTCGCCCGTCATAGCGCTGACCGGCCGCGAGCGCCAGTTCCACCAGCAGCGCCACTCGTACCAGGAGGTCGATCACGTCACGCCGTTCGCGGCCGTCACCAAGTACAGCGCCTGCGTGCACGCCGCCGACATGCTGCCGGTGTACCTGCGGCAGGCGTTCCGGAGCGCGGTGACCGGCACGCCCGGGCCGACCCATCTCGACCTGGAGCAGATCAGCGGGCTGGTGATCGCCGAAGGCGAACTCGATGCCGAGGTGGTCGTGGAGCGGCAGTTCACCCGCGTGCCGCCGTTCCGGCCGGTGGCCGACCCGGCGGCGATCGCCGAGGCGCTCCGAGTGCTGAACGACGCCGCCCGGCCGGTGATCGTCGCCGGCGGCGGCGTGACCGCCTCGGACGCACGCGACGAGCTGATCGCATTGGCCGAGAAGCTGTCGATTCCGGTGGCCACGGCGCTCAACGCCAAGGCGATGTTCCCGGCCGACCACCCGCTGGCGGTGGGGACGCCCGGCAACTACTCCCGCGAGTGCGCCAACCGCATCCTGTGCCGGGCCGACCTGGTGTTCTTCATCGGCAGCCACACCGGCGGACAGCTCACGCTGGACTTCCGCGTTCCGCCGCAGGGCACGCCGGTCATCCAGCTCGACATCGATCCGGCGGAGATCGGCCGCAACTACCCGGTGCAGGTGGGGCTGCAGGGGGACGCCAGGGCGTCGCTGGCGGCGATGCTGGACGCGGCGCAGCCGGGACCGGACCGCGGCGCCTGGCTGGCCGAGGTGCGCACGCTCGTCCGCGACTGGAAGGAGAGCGTCGAGGAGCACTGGGGCTCCGACGTCGCGCCCGCCAGGCCCGAGCGCATCTGCCGCGAGCTGAGCGAGCACCTGCCGGCCGACGCCATCCTGGTGTCCGACACCGGCCACTCGGGCGTGTGGACCGGCACCATGCTGGACTTCAAGCACCCCACCCAGAGCTACCTCCGCTGTGCGGGCTCGTTGGGGTGGGGGCTGCCGGCGGCGCTGGGCGCCAAGTGCGCGGCCCCGGAGCGGCCGGTGCTGTGCTTCACCGGCGACGGCGGCATCTGGTACCACCTCGCCGAGATCGAGACGGCGGTCAAGGAGCATCTGAACGTCGTCATCCTGGTGAACAACAACCACTCCCTGAACCAGGAGAAGCACGGCGTCGAGAGCTACGAGGGCCGCTCGCCGGCCTCCGACAAACAGTGGCTGTTCCCGGATGCCGATTTCGCCGCCATCGCCGAGTCGATGGGCGCGATGGGGCTGACGGTCCACAGGCCGGGCGACCTGCAGGGCGCCCTCGCCAAGGCGTTCGCGGCCAACCGCCCGGTGGTCATGGACGTCAAGAGTCACGTCGACGGCATCGCCCCGAAGGCCTGGCTGCCCGAATAGTACCCCTTCAAACTGATGTCGACGGGTGACACAGGTCGCTACACGGGCTGCAAGCGCGCTGGAACAGCGCGCACAGGCCGAGTTCCCGTAGCACGCTACCCCCAAACTACAGTTTGAAGGGGTACTAGGATCGCGGCGGCGCCGACACGTCGGCGTCCGTGTCCGGATGTCGGCCGGCGAGGTTGCGCGGCGCGGCCGGCGGGGATAGGTTCCCGGCAATGAAGTCAGCGGTGTTGCACCGGGTCGGCGGCCCCTTCGCGATCGAGGAGGTGAAGCTGCTGCCGCCCCGCACGGGCGAGGTTCGCGTCAAGCTGAAGGCGGCGGGCCTGTGTCACAGCGACTGGCACTTCGTGCACGGCCTCCTGGAGCGGGACCTCCCGGTCATTCTCGGCCACGAGGGCGCGGGCGTCATCGAGGAGGTCGGCGAGGGGGTCACCACGCTGCGCAGGGGACAGCGCGTGGCGCTCAACTGGGCGCCCGCCTGCCGGCACTGCTACTACTGCCTGCGGGGCGAGGCCGGCCTGTGCGAGACCTTCTGGGACTGGCGCAACGGCACCATGCCGGATGGCTCCACCCGCTTTCGCATCGCCGGCGAAGCCGCTCGTCAGTTCAGCGTGCTGTCCACGTTCACGGAGCAGACCATCGCGCCGGTCGAGAGCTGCGTGCCCCTTGCCGACGACATCTCCTTCGAGGTGGCCGCGCTGGTCGGCTGCTGCGTCACCACCGGCGTCGGCGCCGCGCTCAACACCGTGGACATTCGGCCGGGAGACAGCGTGGCCGTCTATGGCTGCGGAGGGGTGGGGCTCAACGTCGTGCAGGGCGCCCGGCTGAGCAACGCCTGGCCGATCATCGCCGTGGACAGCGACCCGGCCAAGGAGGCGATCGCCCGGCAGTTCGGCGCCACCCACTTCGTGCCGGCAGGCGAGGACGCGCATGAAAAGATAAAGGAGCTGACCGGCGGCCGGGGCGTCGAGTACGCCTTCGAGGCCGTGGGGCCGCCCGCGGTGCAGGAGGCCGCGTACGAGGCGACGCGTCGCGGCGGCGCGCTGGTCATCGTCGGCGTGGCGCCGGACGGGAGCACGACCTCGTTCCCCGGACTCGACCTGCACGTCAACCAGCGACGCATCCTCGGCTCCTTCTTCGGATCGACCGATCCGAGCCGCGAGTTCGGCCGCCTGCACGGCCTCTACCGCAACGGCCGGCTGCTCGTGGACGAGCTCATCTCCAGGCGCTACTCCCTCGACCGGATCAACGAGGGGTACGCCGACATGCTCGCCGGCGGCCACAAGCGCGGCGTGCTGATCTTCGACTGAGCCGCACACTTCCCGGGGGACCCCATGCCAGACACCAGCGACACACCATCCGTGTACCACGCCGACGAGCTCCAGCGCTTCGCCGAGGAGGTGATCGAATTCACGGGCACCGCGCCGGAGCAGGCGGCGGTGGTGGCGCGCCACCTCGTCGAGGGCAACCTGGCGGGGCTCGAGTCGCATGGGGTCATGCGCCTGCGCCAGTACCACGACGCCGTCCAGTCGGGCCAGATCGACCCCGCCGTGCTGCCGGCGGTCGAATCCGAGACCGCCGGCACGGCCGTGGTCGACGCGCGCGCGGGCTGGGGCGCGCCGGCCGGGTACCTGGCCGTGGAACTGGCCGGGCGCAAGGCAAGGGCCGTCGGCGTCGCCGCCGTCAGCGTCAAGAACGCCGCCCACATCGGGCGCTCCGGCTCCTACGTGCTGCGCCTCGCCGAGGAAGGCCTGGTGGCACAGCTCTTCTGCGGCCTGGTGCATGCCGCGTTCGTCGTGCCCTGGGGGGGCCGCGAAGCGCGTTTCGGCACCAACCCGATCGCGATCGCCATACCGGGCGGCGACGAGCCGGTGGTCATGGACATCGCCACCAGCGCGACCGCCGAAGGCAAGGTGCAGGTGTACCGCAACGCCGGGCGGACCATGCCCGAGGGGATGCTCATCGACGCCGGCGGACACCCCAGCGCCGACCCCAACGACGTCTATCGAGGCGGCGGGATCCTCCCGTTCGGCGGCGTGAACGGTCACAAGGGCTACTGCCTTGCGGTGATGGCGGACCTGCTCGGCGGGTCCCTGTCGGGCTCGCATGTCGGCGTGATGGCCGGGAGCTTCCGCAACCACTTCCTGCTGACCGCCATCGATCCCGACGCGCTCGGCGGGGCCGACGCGATGCGGGCCATCGTCGACGAGTACTCGCAGTGGCTGAAGAGCTCGGCGACCCAGCCGGGCTTCACGGAGGTCCTCATGCCCGGCGAGCCCGAGTCGCGCAACGCCGCCGAGCGCCTGCGCGACGGCGTCCCGCTGGACGCGTCCACCGTCGAGCTCCTCGACGTGCTGGCCGACGAGATCGGCATTCCCCGCATCGGCGGCATGGATGACCGGTAGCCCGTCCATGCTCGATCGCATGAAACTGACTCTCAGCGTAGACAGAGACCTGATCGACAAGGCAAAGCGGTATGCGCGCCGACACGACAGGAGTCTCGCGGACCTCGTTTCGAGCTGCCTGCGGCGGATCACCGCCGACGACCAGGATGCGGACGATGTCGACCCGCTGGTTCGCGATGTCGCCGATGAAATACCGATGGATCAGATCGTGGATCTCGGCGACGCCAGGTGCCAGCATCTGAAAGCCAGGTACCTGCGCGGTTAGTGCCGGCCGGCTGCGACAGAAGGGATGCAGGCAGCCCCGCACTCAAGCTGAGACAAAGGAGCAACATCGATGAACGAAGCAGACGGCGACCTGGACATGCGCGGCGTGGTCGTGCCGATTCTCACGCCGCTCAAGCCGGACCAGGAGGTCGACGTGGCGTCGTTGCGGCGCCTCACGAACTACGTCATCGGCGGCGGCGTCCACGGCATCTGGGCAGCCGGCACGACGGGCGAGTTCGCTGCGCTGGACGAGCCGGCCCGCCGGCTGGTGATCGAGACCGTGGTGGACGAGGCGGCCGGCCGCGTGCCGGTGATCGGCAACGTCTCCGCGCCCGCGACCCGGGCCACCATCGCGGCCGCCGAGGCGCTCCGTGACTGTCCCGTCACGGGTGTCGCCGCGACCCCGCCGTACTACTACAGCAACACCCAGGATGAGTTGCTCGACCACTTCCGGGCCATCGCCGACCGCTCTGCGCAGCCGCTGTGGGTCTACAACATCCCCAGCACCGTCAAGGTGACCGTCGAGCCGGACACCATTGCGGCGCTGGCCGCCGACGGCACCGTCGCGGGCGTCAAGGACAGCTCCGGCGGGGGCGAGACGTTCGCGCAGCTCGTCATGCTCTGCCGGAGCCGCAACCTCGACCTGTACCGGTTCGTCGGCTCCGTGTGGCGCGCCACCATGGCCGGTATCGGGGCTCACGGAATCATCCCCGGCATCGCCAACCTGGCGCCGCGCAGCGTGTCCGGCGCCTGGGAGTCCGGCCGGAGCGGCGATGAGGAGACGGCCGCGCGCTGCCACCACGAGACGCTCACCGCGACGCGGGTGACCCGCATCCGGGCCGGCGGCAGCGCCGGTGCCGGTTTCTCCGGAATCAAGTGCGCGCTGAAGCTTATGGGGATCATCGAGCACGACACGGTGTCCGCTCCGTTTCGTGGGCTGGACGAAGCGGAGAGGGAGCGGTTACCGCCGCTCCTGGAGGAGCTGGGACTCCGTTGACGCTCGCGCATGGGCGTCCGTAACCGGCTGTTCACGACCGCGGAGAGCACCAACCCCGGAGCCTTCACCGCGACCGACTGGGCGCTGTTCTGTTCGATATCGGCGATCTGGGGCGCGTCGTTCCTGCTCATCGACATTGCCCTGGATGCGTTCCGGCCCGGAGTGGTCACCTTCCTGCGGGCAGCCGGCGGAGCGGTGACCCTGTGGCTGGTCCCCGCCGCGCGCCGGCCGCTGGCGCCGGAGGACCGCCTGCGGGTGGTGGTGCTGTCCTTCGTCTGGGTAGCGGTGCCGTTCACGATCTTCCCGGTAGCCCAACAGTGGGTGAACTCGGCGCTGACGGGCATGCTGAACGGGGCGATGCCGATCTTCGCAGCGCTCCTGTCGACAGCGTTGCTGCGGCGCATGCCGCGGCCGGCACGGCTCGCCGGGCTGCTGGTCGGCTCGGTGGGCGTCACGGCCATCGCCTGGTCGACGGCTGCGCCCGGAGCCACCAGCGCCGCCGGAGTGGCGCTGATCCTGTGCGCGACCCTGTGCTACGGCGTGGCGGTCAACTTGGCCGTGCCGCTGCAGCAGCGCTACGGGGCGGTGCCAGTGATGGCGCGTGTCACGGCGCTGGGGGCGCTGTGGACGGCGCCGTACGGCATGTACGGGCTGGGCGGCTCCTCCTTCGGCTGGTCCGCCGTGCTTGCGGTACTGGCCGTCGGAGTCGTGGGTACCGGCATCGCCTACTGGATCATGGGCACGCTGGTCGGCCGCGCGGGCTCGGTGCGCGCATCGTTCATCACCTACCTGATCCCGGTGGTGGCGCTGGTGCTGGGTGTCGCCGTCCGTGGTGACCGGGTCGGAGGCCTGGCCGTCGTTGGTGTTATTCTGGCCACCATCGGCGCTCTGCTGGCAGCCCGCCGCGAACGCTGACCGCGCACTCCAGGACCAACAGAGGCGTAGAGAGCATGATGTCAGTCACTCCGGGAGGAACAGGTCGACCGTCGTCGTCCCGATGGGTGCACCTGCGCGACCTGTCGCCGGAGCGGCCGGACAGCCCCTACTATCGCGAGGACGGCTTCATCGACGAGTTCCGCGCCCTGCCGCTGGAGCGGGTCATGGAGATGCCGTTCGGGCTGTCCCACTTCAAGCTCACCAACTTCACCAGCCGCGGCGACCTGTTCGCCGGGCTGTGGAAGGACGTGATGGAGCCGTGGCAGTCGTTCTTGGGACGCGCCGGCTTCACCTGGTACCGGTGCTACCCGATCGTGTTCATCTCGGGCGCGCACGTCCCCGGTCGCTACCACATGGACGTCTCGCACGTGGTCGCCTGGCAGATCCATGGCACCAAGGTATTCAACGGCCTGGCCGACCCGTACCGGTGGGCACCGCTGGAGCGCGCCGCGGACCCGGAGTGGCGCACGGGCATGGTCAAGCCGGAGGGGCTGACCTCCGCGGACGTGCTCAGCTACGCCATGCCGCCGGGCACGCTCCTGTGGAACCAGCTCCTGACCCCGCACTGGGTGGACGCCGTCGACGCGGTCGCGGGTGAGACGGACGGCGTCGACCAGGCGGCACCGGCCGACCGCGGCGAGGTTGCGGGAACCTCGGAGGTTGCGGCCAGCATCAACCTGTCGCACGGCGGGCTGCGCCTGGAGGGCGAGCTGTCGCCGGCCGGCAAGGCGCTGGAACGCTTCTATCGCGAACGGCCCGAGCGGCGGTTCTGAAAGGAAGCACTTAACCGAAAGCGGCGCAAACCAGACCGGTGCGCCCCGGCAAACATTATTCGCCCCCCCCCAGCGCCCGCCCCAACCGCAAAAAGGGCGGCGACAA
>JAPPNY010000142.1:0-2065 GCA_028818385.1 Spirochaetaceae bacterium | reverse complement strand
TCTTTTTTTTATAATCCACTGTTTTTAAATTCACCAATTAAACCAAACGGGGCCAACCCCTCCCGTTGGCGCCGCTGAATCCTTGATGCGCGCCCGCCGAGCGAGCGCGCATCGCGAATCTAGGGCTGCGACTACTGGACGCTGTCCCAGGTTGCCTTGGCCTCGGCGAGCTTGACGCTCCAGGCGTCGAACAGCATCTGGCCGCCCGCCTCGTTGTACTCGGCGACGAAGGAGTCCCAATCGGCCTCCACGTCCTTGTTGCCCAGCACGAACGCGACCCACCACTTGTTCTTGATGTCGGTCAGCGCGGCCTGGACCTGCTGTTCCTCCTCGCTGAGGGCTACCAGGTCCACGTACTGCGGCCAGCCTTCCCAGCCCTCGGCCAGGAACCTGTGCCAGAGCTCGTTGCCGGCCTGGAACTGGCACCACTTCGGCGGCTCGGGTCCCGTGCACGCCGCGCAGCCGCCGCCTTGCCAGACGGCCGTGAACGGCGCCGAGCACTCGACACCGTCGGGGACCGCCAGCGCCCCGTTCGTGCGCTCGGTGCGGACGTCCCTGAGGTGCTTGTAGGCCTCGAACCAGCCACCGGTCTCCGCGAACGGGACGATGCCGTTGTCGTAGTTGGAGGTGGCAGCGCCCGGCAGGAACATCAGGTCCCCGGGGCGTTCCACCATGACCTCGGCGAGCGTCTTCCCTGCAACATCAGGGTTCCACGACTGGTCCTTGAGGAACTCCTCCGCGTTGAAGTCGCTGAAGTCATCCTTGGTGAAGTGGATGCCCCTGATGCCGAACCAGCGCGCGACCTGACCTTCCTCGCTGACCCACCACTCGAGCAGGTCCAGCGCCCGGTCGGGGTTGTCGGAGAAGGCCGGAATGGCGGTAGCCCGGTAGATGTTCAGCGGCACCGCGTCGTCGTGCGCGCGGCCGCCGGGACCGCTGATCGGGTGCAGCCCCTGCGGGAAGTCCGCCAGGGTGGCCCCCGGGTTGGCGGTCACGAACTTCTCGAAGTGCGCCATGTAGCCGTCGGGCCGCGGGCCCTTGTACAGGCCGGACAGGTGCTTGCCGGCAACGAGCTGATCGATGTATTCGAACAGCTCGCCGGTCAGCCACCCCGGATAGAGGAGCTGCTCGGCGCCATGCTCCGCCACCGTCGCCCAGATCGCCTTGTTGGCCGGATCGACCGCCGCGTCATACCAGTTGCCGTCCGCGTCCTGGTGGTAGCCGTCCAGCTCCTGTCCGTGCGTCTGGAAGTACAGGTAGTTCAGGCCCTTCCAGTGGGTGCCCTTGTAGGTCGGCCAGCCGAAGCCGGTGGCGCCGAGCTTGTCACGCGCCATCCGCATGGCGTTGATCTGCTCGTCGTAGGTCGCCGGGACCTCCAGGCCGAGATCGTCCAGCATGAAGCCGTTGTAGATGATCGCGCTGTCCGTGATCGGCTTGAAGCGATTGCCGGTCATGAGCGCGTGGTAGTTGTCGACTCCTCCGTTCTGCACGATGTTGTACAGCCGGTACACCGGATCCTGGAAGATCGTGTTGATGACCGGATAGCGCTCCGGATCGGCGGAGACCAGGTCGTTCAGGTTGGTGAGCAGCCCGTCGTTGATCCAGCTCTGCCAGGTCGGGATCCCCAGCCACGGGTGGCCGGGCCACATCATCACGATGTCCGGCGCGGTGCCGGCGGCCATCGATGCGACGATGATGTCTCCGCTGCCGCCGTACTCGACCCTGAAGTCGATGTTGAACTTGTCCTCTATGTAGCCCCAGACCCGATCCTGCGCGATCAGATCCGCGTCCCAGGCCGACGAGTCCCAACCCCGGTACATCATTCCGATGGATACCCGTTCCATCTCGCCCGCGGTCGCCTCGTCCTGAGCGGCGGCGAAGACGTGGGCGCCTGCAAGTGCGAACGCTGCCATCAACAGGAGAGACAGCAGCTTGCGTGCATTAGCCATGCGTTACCTCCGAAAAGGAACGGTACGCGTTCCACGGTAGGCCGTCCAGCAGCCTTCCGCGGACCCAGGGCGATCCCACGCTGACAGAGGACTGGTGATCCTGTGAATGAGTCGAT
>JAPPNY010000240.1 GCA_028818385.1 Spirochaetaceae bacterium | reverse complement strand
TCGCCCCATGATCCCAACCTGCCTCAAACCGTCCGCCCCGGCTGAATAGTTACATGGAAGCCCTGATACGCCCCGGGCCGGACCAGGACAACTGGCATGAACGAGGGCTGTACATCGACCCCGGAATGATCCAGACCTCACCCACCGAGCTCTCGGTGTATGGCAGCGAGCACTGGCGCCTGCCCACTGTGCGCATCGTCCGCTACACCTTCCGCACGGATGGCTTCGTGTCCCTGAACGCCGGTTACGCTGGGGGAGAGGTCCTGACAAGGCCCTTCGTCTTCGAGGGCCGCCGGCTCGAGCTCAACTACGCGACGTCGGCCGTGGGTTCGGTACGCGTGGAGATCCAGGACGACCAGGGCCGCGTCATCCCGGGGTTCGGCCTGGCGGACTGCCCGGAGATGTTCGGAGATCTCATCGACGGCACGGCGACCTGGAACGGCGGTGGAGACGTGAGCGGATTGGCAGGGAGACCCGTCAGGTTGCGTTTCGCTCTCATGGACGCCGATCTCTACGCCTTCAAGTTCAACAGGTGAGCCGATGAAGAAGACGCTGATACGCGGCCGCCTGCTGGTCTGGAGCGCCGCCGCGGAGCCCCGCACCGACGCCGCCCTGCTGGTCGAGGACGGCGCGATCACGGCGGTGGGCGAGGACGCGCTGCGGCTGGCCGACGGCGACACCCGCAGTCTGGATTTCCCGGATCAGGTGATCGCCCCCGGGCTGATCGACAGCCACGTGCATCTGATGTGGAGCGGTGAGCCCGAGCGGAACGGGCTCAATCCCCTGTACGCGGCGATCGGGCAGCCCACTGCGACCCTCGCGGTCCAGACGGTGAACAACCTGCGCGCAGCGCTCAGCCGCGGCATCACCACCGTGCGCGATTGCGGCGGCCTGACCGACGTGATCATCCCGGTCGCGCGGGCCGTGCGCGACGGGCTGCTCATCGGACCGCGGATCGTCACCGGCGGCGCGCCGATCACGTCCACGGGCGGCCACTGCTGGTTCCTGGAGAACGAGGCCGAAGGCGAGGACGCCGTGCGCCGCGCGGTGCGGCGCATGCACAAGGCCGGCGCCGACTTCATCAAGGTGATGGCCACCGGCGGCGGGACGCGCGGCACCAACCCGCGCGCGGCCCAGTACGGCCTGGCCGAGCTGCAGGCGATCACCCACGACGCCCACCGCCTGGGGCTGCGCGCCAGCGCCCACGCGCACGGGAGCGAAGGCATCGAGCGCTGCGTGGCCGCCGGCTTCGACGGCATCGAGCACTGCACCTGGCTGGCGCGCGACGACGAGGGCGAGGACTACCGCCCGGAGATCGTCGAGCGCATCCGCGACCGGCGGATCTTCGTCTGCAAGACGATCGCCGGCTTCGAGCGCTGGCCCCTGGAGGAGATCGAGGCGGCCGGACCGGATCACGCCGGATGGGCCAAGTTCCGGACGTTCCGGGACATGCTCGCCGCGGGCGTGACCGTCATCGCCGGCACCGACGCCGGCATCACCGACACGAACTTCGTCGATCTGGCCCGCACCATGGAGACGATGGTCGGGCTCGGCGGCATGTCGCCGGCGGAGGTGCTGCAGTCCGCGACGGGCACGGCGGCGGAGGCTCTGACGCTAGGCGACACGATCGGCACGCTGGAGGTCGACAAGCGGGCGGACTGCATCGTCCTCGACGGCGACCCGCTCGCCGACGTGCGGGCGCTCAGGCACGTGCGCGCCGTGATCCGCGACGGCGAGGTGGTGGCGCGGGACGGCTACGTGCTGGCGGCACCTGCGGCTTGCGCGGCAGATGCACACGCCTCATATTCCACGTCGCCATGAGTACCGCGCTGCACCTCAACCTGTCCTGCGGGCAGACCGATCTCTACCCGGCCGCGCGCCAGGCGATGAGCCAGGCGTTGCCCAACCCCATCTACTACCCGCCGTTCCACGACGTGGAGGGCGAATGCGTGGCGATGCTGGGCGAGATCCTGCACACCGAAGGCGACGTGCTGCTGCCGGTCGGCTCGGCCACCTACGGCGAAGAGGCGGCGTTCAACACCTTCCTGGAGCACGGCGACGTCTGTGTCACGGTCAACACCGGCATGTTCGGCCAGGTCCTCACCGACCTGGTCACCGTGGTCGGCGCCACCGCCGCGGAGATCAAGCTCCCGCGCGGCACCGCGGTCACGGTCGACCAGGCGCGCCAGGCGCTGCGCGATCACCCCGAAGCCAAGATGTTCGCGGTCGTCCACCTGGAAACCACGGCCGGCACCCTCAATCCCGTGCGCGAGATCGGCGCGATGATCCGCGAGGAATTCCCGCACGTCCTCTACCTGGTGGACGCGGTCTCGTCGCTGACCTCCGAGCCGCTGCACATCGACGAGTGGGGCATCGACGTCTGCTGCACCAGCAGCCAGAAGTGCGTGAACGCTCCGCAGGGGATCGCCATCGTCACCGTGGGGCCGCGCGCCTGGCAGGCGGCCGAGCGGCGGTCGAGCCCGATTCCCGGCCTGTGCCTGGACCTGGTGACCTGGAGGAAGTGGCACCACGGTCAACGGCAGGCCAGGGCGATGGCGCGAGGCGAGGCAGTCCCCGAACCCTCGGCGAACGGTGACTCTGGCGAGGATGATCGCGCCGTCGACACCTCGGTGACCGAATACAAGGCCGCGCACGGCCCGTCGCAGTCGTACACCCTGCTGCTGGCGCTGCAGGGGGCGCTGCGCGAGATCATGGACGAGGGACCCGACCGGGTGATCGCCCGCCACGCCGCCGCCGGCCGGGCGCTGCGCGCGGGCGTGCGCGCCATGGGGTTGCGGGTGCTGGCCGACGAGCGGGTGGCCGCCTCCTGCTCGACCTGCGTGGCCATGCCGGGCGACACGTTCCCGACGCAGGACTACATGCGGACCGTCTGGCGCGAGTACGGCATCGCCACCGCGGGCGGCTCGCAGACGGTGGGCGAGATGGGCTACGCCGGCAGCCGGATCGGCCTGATGGGCTTCGTCGCCACCCTCGACTCGGTGTGCGCGATCCTGAACGCCATGGAGCAGGTGCTGCCGCGGTTCGGCGTGTCGGTCACGCCCGGACGCGCCGTGGAAGCCGCCCGCAGCGCGGCCTGAACGCGCAGGAGCCTCCTCTGCGACCGATCAATCCCCGCGTCGCGGCCGTGCCGCGCTCGGGCATCCGCGAGATCATGGACCTCGCGCAGCGCCCCGGCGTCATCCACCTGGAGATCGGCCAGCCGAACTTCCCCACCCCGCCGCACATCGTCGCGGCAGCCAACCGCGCGGCCGAGCAGGGCCACACGGGCTACACCGCCAACGCCGGCCTGCCGGAGCTGTGCGAGGCGCTCGCCGCCGCGCTGCAGCGGGACAGCGGCGTCCGCGTCGCGAGCGAGCAGATCATCGTCACGATCGGCGCAATGGGAGCCCTGTACGGCAGCCTGCTGAGCGTGCTGGAGCCCGGCGACCAGCTCCTGGTCCCCGATCCCGGCTATCCCAACTACCGCATGACAGCCGAGCTGTGCGGCGCCGAGTGGGTCCCCTACCCGCTGCCGGCCGCCGACGGCTACCAGCCCGACGTCGATGCGCTGGCCGCCGCCATCTCGCCGCGCACCAAGGCGATCGTGATCGGCAGCCCGTCGAACCCGACCGGGACGGTCATCCACCGCGACCGGCTGGCCGCGGTCGTCGAGCTGGCCTGCCGCCACGATCTCTACCTCGTCAGCGACGAGTGCTACGGGAAGATCGTCTTCGACGGCGCGCACGTCAGCCCGGCCAGCCTTGGCGCCGGCGACCGCTGCTTCACGGTCGGCAGCTTCTCCAAGAGTTACGCCATGACCGGCTGGCGGACCGGCTACGTCGCGTGCCCCACGCCGTTCGCGCCACTGCTGGTGAAGCTCCAGGAAGCGACCGTGTCGTGCGCGCCGGTGCTCTCCCAGTACGCGGCGCTGGCCGCGCTTTCCGGCCCGCAGGACTGCGTCGCCGCCATGGTCGGCGCCTACCGCGAGCGCCGCGACCTTGCGTGCGATCTGCTGGCGGCCGCCGGGCTCTGCCGCTACCGCCCGGAAGGCGCCTTCTACCTGCTGGTCGACCTGCCGGGCCAGGTGGCCGACACCTACGCCTACGCGCGCCGCCTGGTCGAGGAAGCCGACGTGGCCGTCGCGCCCGGCGAGACGTTCGGCGCCGGCGGCAAAGGCCGCGTGCGCATTTCCCTGGCCACCGGCCCTGACCTCCTCCGCGAGGGTTTGGAACGGCTCATTTCCTTCGCGACCGCCCATCACCATCCGGATTGAAGCGTAGGCGCCACGCGGAGCATAGTACTCCACAGAGGATTCCATGCGACGTTCAAGTCATCCGTCGGGCCGCTCCACGGACCATTGCCGACAATGACTCTGCCCACACCACGGGAAATCCGTCACGATCTCGCCGGGTTCAGATCGATACTGGAGATCGCTAATCGCACTCGCGAGTGCCTCTTCGACAACGTTGAACTTGACATGACCGCGACCGCTTGGTTTGACGCCGACATGTGTGCGCTTCTTGGTTCCGTTCTCTACAGCCTGAGGGAGAATCTGAACACTGTGGAAGTCTCCAACATACGCTCTAGCGTGCGACGCATCTTGTCCAAGAACGGTTTCCTCAGCCACTATGGCGAAGATCGGATCCCCGATGACTGGGGTACGACCATATCCTATCGCAGATTCGAAACCTCTGACGACCGGTTCTTCGCGGGATACATCGAGCAGGAGTTCATCCATCGCCAGGAGATACCTACCATGTCCCGAAATCTAACAAAGAAGTTCCGAGAGAGCATCTTCGAAATATTCAGCAATGCTGTCTTGCACTCTGAAACCAAATTGGGCATCTTTAGCTGCGGCCAGTTCTTTCCTGCGAAGCGCACACTTAGCTTCACTGTCGCTGATCTGGGGATCGGCATTTGCCAAAGCATACGCAAGTACACAGGTCACGACATAGCACCTGAGAGAGCAATCGAGTGGGCCACACAAGGGAATAACACGACCAAGAGGGGCAACATACCGGGAGGGCTGGGACTCAAGCTTCTTTGTGATTTCATCGACTTGAACCAGGGCTCGCTCCAGATTGTATCCGATGCTGGCTATTGGCGACGCGAACGGGCAAGAACTACCATTACTGGGCTCAGGGACCGTTTCGACGGAACCGTCGTAAGCTTGAAGATCAATACGGCTGACCCTCATTCGTACGAGCTATCGTCCGAATCCGCTACGGAGGACATCTTCTAGGAAGAGTTTGCTCTATGAAGGAAAGTGATACTGTGACGATTTCCGTTTTCGAGTCCACAGGCAGCTCACTCTGTGTTGCTTCCGGCGACGGCGAGAAAGTATATAGACGCATAGCACGCGCGCTGGCCGAGGGTCTGCCGACCAAGCTGTCATTCCGCAACGTCAACACTCTTACTTCGGCTTTCTTGAACGCTGCCATCGGACAGCTATATGGTACGTTCGATGAGAATCAGATACGTGCGTTACTCAGCGTAGAGAACATCGAGCCTGACGACCGCGAACTCCTTAAGCGCGTCGTCGATACCGCAAAACTGTATTTCAGGAACAAGGAAGCATTTGAACAGGCCTTTCAAGAGATCGAGGACGACTCCTAACGTGAATCATTCTAAGCCGATGTCCGTGACCGAGTACCAGTTCGTTCCGGACGACCGACTATTTCTTGATGCCAACGTCTGGCTTCTTGTGCACGGACCCAGAGCCTTTGCTGATTCTCGTGTCGACCTCTATACCGAGGCGTACAAGCGAATACTGGAGGCAAGAAGCCGTATCCACATAGACATCTTGGTGGTCTCCGAGATTATACACGCCATCGTCAAAGTACGTTGCCGACTTGCAAGATGCCGAGGTATCAAGGAATTCCTTGCTAGCGACACCTACCCTCAGACAGCCAGGGAAGCATCCGACATCATCGGTCGTATATCGAGATTCTGCCTACGCATAGACGACTGTTTTTCGACTATGTCCATCGATCGAATCATGGATGAGTTCTCCGAGAGCAGATCCGGCTTCAACGACCATCTGTTGACTGATATATGCAAACGCGAGTCGTTGACCCTAGTGACGGACGATAGTGACTTCCGTGACAAGGACATCCGTATCCTGACTGCCAACAATAACCTCCTGGAATAGCCGGCAGAGATACGCTATACCCTGCGACGACCGAGAACGAGGACGGCAATCCAGACCGGAACGCTCATCACGGTTGCGGACACTGCGATCGCCAACGGTCCGAGGAGCCCCGCGAGCAGGGATGCCGCCACCGTCGCGATCGCGAGCATTGCGAACGCGACCCACGCTGCGACGTGACGCCCCAGTCGCCAGAGCCGACGGCACGCCAGCGCCAGCGGCAGTCCCGCCGGCGCCACCACCACAAGCGACGAGACGATCATGAACGCCGTCATCGGCCACGGCCCGGCGTCCGCGCCGAGCCTGAGGCCACGCAGCGGCGCCGTGATGGCGACGCCCATCGGGAGCCATAGCAGCGCCGCGACGATGAACAGCCAGCGCGGAACGGCCATCGCGCGACGACCCGACGCTCAGATCGGGCAGATGAGCGCGCCGAGCCGCTCCATCATGCGCAGGTTCTCGGTGTAGTCGACCGGGCAGTCGATGACGGCCGGCCGGCCGCAGGCGAACGCGTCGCGCAGGATCGGCTGCAGCTCGTCGGCGGCGCCGACCCGATAGCCCGCCACGCCGAAGCTCTCCGCGTACTTCACCAGGTCCGGGTTGCCGAAGCGGATGTGGGAGATGCGCCCGAACCGGCGCTGCTGCTTCATGCCGATCAGGCTGTAGCTGTCGTCGTGGAAGATCAGCGTCACGAAGGGGACCTCCTCCCGGACCGCCGTCTCCAGCTCCTGCGAGTTCATGAGGAAGCCGCCGTCGCCGGTGACGGCCACCACGTTCTGCCGCGGATGGACGAGCTTCGCGGCCAGCGCGCCCGGCACGCCGATGCCCATGGCCGCGAACCCGTTGGAGATGATGCAGGTATTGGGGCGGTAGCAGGGATAGAGGCGGGCGATCCACATCTTGTGCGCGCCGACGTCGGAGACCAGGATGTCCTCTGAGTCCATGACCGTGCGCAGGTCGTTCAGAACCCGCTGCGGCTTCATGGGAAACGAGGTGTCGGCGCGGAACTCGTCCCGCTCGTGCAGGATGAACGTGCGCAGCCCCCGCGTGTAGTCGTCGGTCTGGCACGGCTCGGCGCGCTCGGCGATCCGCTCCAGCGTGGTGGCCAGGTCGCCCAGGACGCCGACGCCCACGGTGTAGTGCTGGTCGACCTCGGCCGGCAGCATGTCGATGTGGATGATCGTCTTGTCCCTCCCGGGGTTCCAGCGTTCCGGGGAGTACTCGACCAGGTCGTAGCCGACGGCAATCACCACGTCGGCGCGGTCGAAGCCGCACGAGACGTAGTCCCGCGCCTGCAGCCCGCAGGTCAACAGCGACAGCGGATGGTCGTCGCGCAGCACGCCCTTGCCCATGAAGGTCTCGGCCACCGGGATGTTCAGGCGCTCGGCGAAGCGGGTCAGCGCCTCCGACGCGTGCCGCCGCACCACCCCGTTGCCGGCCAGGATGATCGGGCTCTTCGCGGCCGATATGAACGCGGCCGCCCGCTCGATCTGCGCCGCCGGCGGCTCCCACGGATAGGGCGCCTGGGGGAGCAGCGGCGCGGCGTCGATCTCCTCCTCGGCCACGTCCTCGGGGAGGTCGATGTGGGTGGCGCCGGGCTTCTCGGTCTCCGCGACCTTGAAGGCCTTGCGGACGATCTCGGGAATGATGGCCGCCGTGTTGATCTGGGCGTTCCACTTGGTGACCGGCTGGAACGTGTCGACCACGTCGATGTGCTGGTGCGACTCCTTGTGCATGCGGTCGCGCGAGGCCTGTCCGGTGATCGCCACCACCGGGCTGCCGTCCATGTTCGCGTCGGCGACGCCGGTCATCAGGTTGGTCGCACCCGGCCCCAGCGTCGACAGGCAGACCCCGGCCTTGCCGGTCAGCCTGCCGTACACGTCCGCCATGAAGGCGCCCCCCTGCTCGTGGCGCACGCCGATGAAGCGGATCGTGGAGTCGAGCAGCGACTCCATCACGTCGATGTTCTCCTCGCCCGGCAGGCCGAAGATGTACTCGACCCCCTCGTTCTCCAGGCAGCGCACCAGCAGGTCGGAGGCTTTCATCCGTCCACCTGGTAGCCGTCGGGCCCGATCCGGTCCACGGGGATCGGCTGGAAGCCCAGCTCGAACGCCGGTGAATCGGCCCGCAGCGTGAAGTTGCCCGCGTCCGGGTCCGTGAACAGCGGATCGGCGATCACGCTGTTGCGGTCGAAGCCGGCGTCCCGCCAGCGCTGCAGGCTGCCGAGCGGCGTGACGTCGATCTCCGGCGACTCCAGGTCGAGCGAGCCGCCGCGGTAGTGGAACAGGTTGTGGTCGGACTCGCGCAGGATCTCCGGATACCAGCGCCGCGGCCGGCACCAGATCACCGCCGCGGTGCGCTCCGACCACGCCACGACGTTGCGGCGGAAGATGTTGTCGCGCAGCGTCGTGCTCTGAAGGTCGCTGAAGATCGGCGCCAGCGAGAACTGCCGGCGCTGTCCGTCCACCAGGATGTTGTTCTCCACCAGGTTGCCCCAGCCGCCGTGCATGTTCACGCCGCCGACCACGTTGCCGACGATGATGTTGCCGTGGATGGTGACGCCCGAGCACCAGTCGTCGAGGTAGATGCCCCACGAGTAGACCGGCGTCACGAAGTGGCCGCGGTCGTCGACCTTGAGCCCGACCGAGTTGACGATGCGGTTGTAGCGGACGACGTTGCCGGTCGGCTTGCGGTCGCCGCCGTAGATCTCGATCGCCCCGGTGTCGCTGGTCTCCAGGTTGAGGTCGACGATCTCGTTGTATTCGAGGACATTGTGGTGCGCGGAGTGGCCGCCGCCCGACTTCAGCGAGATGCCGTAGCGCGGCATGCGGCGGATCCGGTTGTGGGCGATGCGGTTGCGGCTCGACGCGTTGCCGTAGACGCCGGCGACGTGCGCGTACACGCGGCCGCAGTCGGCGATGTCGTTGGCCAGGATCTCGTTCTCGAACGGCTGCGTGTAGTCGTCGCCGGACAGCTCGACGCCGCCCTGCCCCAGGCCGTGCATGGTGCAGCGCTCCACCCGGTTGTGGTGGCTGCGGTTCACCATCCGCACTCCCCAGCCGTTGACGCACTGGAAGCGGCAGTTGGCCACGGCGCAGTACTCGGCGCGGTCCAGCTCGATCGCGCCGTCCTGCGCCGCCGCCTGCAAGCCGACGCCGTAGTCGGTGTCGGCGATCACCAGGTCGCGGAGCTTGATGTGGCTGCCGGTGATGCGCACGGCCGTCTTGAGCAGCGCCGCCACCGCTCCGTCGATCGCTTCCGCGCCCGGCGGCGCCAGGTAGCGGATCGTGCCGGACGCCGTGTCCAGGTGCCACTCGCCGGGATCGGTCAGGCAGCCGCGCACGCCGGCGATGAAGTAGCGGTTGCCCGGCCGCACGTCGTTGTAGGAGTGGAAGTGGATGGTCCGTGACTCCGTGTCGAACCGGTGCACCGGCTGGATCAGGTTGTTCCAGCCCCACGCGGAGAAGATGTTGATCTCCGCCCCGGACCAGTCGTCCCATTCCGGCACGTCGCCGGGAGCCATCGTCACCAGGCCCGGGCGTCCGCCCGGCTCGGCGCGCGGCGCCCCGCTCGGCTCGACGTCGGCGATGCCCACGCCGGGGCTGGCGCTCGAGAACGCCTCCGCCTGGATCACCAGGTAGTCGGTGCCGGGCGCAGGCGGACGCACCTCGTAGGCGCGCGGGTGCCAGATCGTCAGGCGGATGTTCTCGGCGGGGTCCCAATCGAAGTCGCTGCACAGCACGACGCAGTCGAAGTCGATCTGCCCGCCTGCGAGGTTCTCCCAGTACAGGTCGTGCTCGCCTTCCTGCAGGTGGATCTCGCCCGATGCCACGAACGGGAAGGCCTCGTGCTGGCCGGAGCGCCAGCCGTGGGTGGCGCCCAGGTCGGCCAGCGTCACCCGTTCGCCGCCGCGGGCGCCGAACACGGAGGAGATTTCCGGATGAGTGGTGCTCTCGTCCTTGACGTAGCCGATCCACACCCGGTAGGTCCCTGCCGAAGGGACCGTCACCCGCCACTGCAGGTAGTCGCCGGCGCGGCGCACGCGGCTGACCGGCTGCTCGAACCGGCCGCGCTCCCACGGATGGCGCCACCAGTCCGCGAACAGCCAGCCGCCCTGTATGCGGTCCGCGGCGTCGGCCGACGGGTAGCGCGCGCGCTCGGCCAGGCGGTCACCGACCCGCAGCGTGCGGAACACGCGCTCGGTGGGCGCCGGCGCGGACCAGAGGTCGCCGGAGCCATCCTCTCGCTGCCAGTTGGTCACCGGCACCCCACCGGAGAGCACGACCTCCTCGCCGGGCGCCGCCGCGAAGACGACGGGGGTGTCGGCGGTGCCGGAGACGGCGCCGTCCAGCTCCAGGGTTCCGTTCAGGTGGTAGGTGCCGGCGTGGATCTGCACCGTGATCGGCCGCGGCGGGCCCGCGCGCAGCCGTTCGGCCACCTCTTCGCGGGCTCGCTCGACCGTCGCGAACGGCGCCTCCTCGGTCCCCGGCGCGGCGTCATCGCCAGCCGTGGCTACGTGCAGGGTCAGGTGTTCCATCGATTCTCCTCTGTGCTGCATGCGGTGTGAGTTCCTGTTCACGCGCGTTCGGAGCGTGAGGTCTCCTCGCCCTCCAGGACGGCTTGAACGACCGCGTCCGACATCCTGAAGTCGTTCTTCTCCAGCCGATCGAGGTACGGACGAACGCCGTCCACGATGCCCGAGCGGCGGGCGGCGATCAGCACGCCGGCAAGACCGGTGACCTCAAGTCCCCGCGCGTTGGCATGCCAGCGACCCAACGCCTCGTCCATCACCACCAGACACGGCCCCGTGTGTTCCGTGGCCAACGTGAGCGTGCTGGCCTCTCCAGCATCCAGATCGCCGAACAGCGCCGTGTCCGCCTCGGTATCGACGACCTCGATCCATCCGGCCCGCACGGCCCCGGCGAGCTCCGCGGCGCCCGGCAGGTCGCCGCCGGCCACCACCTCGTCCCGCACCACCGCCGTCACCGTGACTGTCCCGAAGAGCTGACGCAACAGATCGAACGCTCCGGCGGCCGCCAGCCCGATCAGCGGGCTCGCGTCGGCCGCGACGAGCCTTTCGTCCATGCCCCGATCGCCTGCGCGTCCGTGCCGACCTCGGCGGCCGTGCCGCGCACGACCGGGATGCCGCATCTCGACACGTACCGGATGAATTCCGCCAGCGGGACGCCAGCGAACCGTGCCGCCCGGCCAAGAGACAGGCTCCGGTCCCGGTAGAGCGCGGTCGCCAGAGACCGCCGGATCCCTGGTTCCGCCAGCAGCGAGTCGTCGTCCAGATGGACCAGCAGCGCCTCCGGCTCATGGCGATTGAGCACGATGACCGGGTGCTTGCGCGCCTCTCGCAACGCCTCCGACGGATTGTTCTTCAACTGGCGGACATTGACTGCCTTCATGCCGTGATCCGTAGGAACATACTGTAGGAATGTCGTGTCGCCCGCAAGGTCAGGTGTCGCGGCTCGACCTTGCAGCGGCTGGCCGTGTTCGGTACCCTGCGGCCCGATCGACGATGGCCTCCGCCCCGACGTACCAGCAGACCGTTTCGTCAGAATCGACACGGCTCGTGCGGCGTAACCGCACGCAGTGGATCCGGGATGTCGTCAAGTACCGTTCCCTGCTGGTCTTGCTCATCCCCGGCACCGTCTATTTCGTAATTTTTCAGTACCTGCCCATTTACGGGATGACGCTGGCCTTCAAGGACTTCGACGTCAGCGACGGCATCCTCGGCAGCCCGTGGGCGGACCCGCTCCTCAAGCACTTCAACAAGCTCTTCCTCGATCCCGCTGCATTCCTGCGATCCATACGGAACACGATCCGCATCGCCCTTCTGACCACACTCTTCGGATTTCCCGCCCCCATCATTCTGGCCATCCTCCTGAACGAGCTGCGCTCATCGACCTACAAGCGTACGATACAGACGGTTCTGTACTTCCCCCACTTCCTGTCATGGGTTTTCCTGGGCGCCCTGGTGATCGAGTTCATGTCGCCGGGAACGGGCGTAGTGGGGGCACTGTTCCGGTTCTTCGGAGCACAGGCGCCCTACCTGATGGTCGACCCACAAGCATGGCTGGTCGTCTACATCCTCAGCGGCCTCTGGAAGGAGGTGGGCTACGGAACGATCGTCTACCTGGCGAGCATCGCCAGCATCGACCAGGAGATGTACGAGGCAGGCTACATCGACGGCGCGGGCCGGCTTAGCATGGCGTGGCACATCACCCTGCCCAGCATGCTCCCGGTGATCACGCTCCTGTTCATCTTCCGCATGGGCAGCCTGATCAGCGCCAACTTCGAGCAGGTATTCTGGCTGTACAACCCCCTCGTGTACGAGGTGGCGGACGTGATCGACACCTACCTGTATCGTCTTGCGTTCGAAGGGTTCCAGTATGAGTACGGCACCGCGCTCACCATACTGAGAACGGGCGTCAGCTTCGCGCTGGTGTGGGGCACCAACCTCATCGTCCGCCGCTACTCCGAGCACGCCCTGTGGTAGCGGGCACGCGCCGGCGCGTCGGCGAGCGGATCGGGCACGTCGCGATCGTTCTCATCATGGCCCTGTTCGCGCTTTCGGTCCTGTTGCCGTTCATGCGGCACATATCTCTGTCGGTAAGCACCCCGGTGGCGGTGGTCACGGGTGGGATGTACCTGCTGCCGCAGCCCGGCGAGGTGACCCTGGAGACCTGGAAACGCATCTTCCGACAGCGCTCGACGGTGGAGGCGTACTACTGGTCGCTGTATCGGACCGCGATCGGAGTGGCGCTCTCGGTGTTCATCATGGGTCTGACCGCCTACCCGCTGTCGAAGAAGTACCTGCCGTTCCGGCGCTCCTACACGATCTTCGTCATCATCACCATGTACACCACCGGCGGCTTCATCCCGATGTTCCTGATCGTGCGCGGCCTCGGTCTCTACAACACGATGGGAGCGCTGTGGCTGCCGCTGATGATGAACGGCTTCTGGATGCTCCTCACCCGCAACTTTTTCATGACCCTGCCCGAGGAGCTGACCGAAAGCGCCCGCATCGACGGCGCGGGCGAGTTGCGCACCTTCGTACAATTGATCCTGCCGCTGTCGAAGCCAATCATCGCCGTGCTCTCCCTCTGGATGTTCGTGTTCCACTGGAACGCGTGGTTCGACATCCTGATCTTCATAAGCCGAGGCAAGATCTTCGTGCCGCAACTTCTGGGCCGCATCATCGCCGACGTGAACGAGGCTTCGCGTGGCGGCATCGCGTCCGAGATCCGCTTGGCGCAGCTCCTGGAAGAGACCCAGGACAAGCAGTACACGGCCGAGACCATCCGGTCGGGGATCCTGCTCTACTCCCTGATTCCGATCATCCTGGTCTACCCGTTCCTGCAGAAGTACTTCGCCAAGGGTATTCTCATTGGCTCGCTGAAGGGGTAAGATAGGCCTCGACGTTCGGACTCGATCAGTCGTCCGACAACCATGGCTCAGGGGCCGCCGGCTTGGCTGCCTGGGGTGCCTGATGCCCACAATTCAATCAAGGAGAACGAATTGAAGAAACTACTGGTACTGCTGTTGAGCGTGACGGTAGCCGCCGGGGCGTTCGCCGCGGCCCAGACCGAAATGGCCGCCGACGAGCCGCTCACGATCGAATTCATGACCGAGCACTGCCATGTGTGGCCCGAGACCTCCACGGACCTGCTCGACGAGATCAACGCGACCCTCGGCGTGAACTGGGTCCACATCCCCTGCTCGGGCCAGGGCGGCATCTCCTACCGGGACAAGCTGCGCGTCGTGTTCGGCGCCAACGACCTGCCCGACCTGTTCGAGACCTACTGGTTCGAGCAGCTCATCCAGCAGGGCACCTCCGACCTGAGCGTCGATGAAGTTGCCGAGCACATGCCCCTGTACTACGGAGGTCTGAGCGCTTTCGCCTCCGGCGCAGGACTGGACCTGGACTTCACCCTGGAGCGCTACAAGCGCGACGGCGTGCTGAAGCACTACCCGATGGTCTGGAAGCACGCCAACTACGGCCACGGCTACCTGTGGCGCCAGGACTACCTGGACGAGCTGGGCATGGACGTCCCGCACACGATCGAAGAGTGGGAGGCGGTGTTCGCGGCCTACAAGGCCAAGTACCCCGATCGCTACTCGTACGGTACCCGCTACCGGGACACCGAGTACTACCGCTCCTTCAACGCCGTGATGAATGCCTTCGGCCTGTCGAACAACCGCTTCCTCAAGAAGGGCGACAAGCTGGTGTACAGCCAGGGGCAACCGGAGATGATCCAGGCCCTGGAGATCCTGGCCCGCTGGTACGCGGAAGGCTATCTCGACCCCGAGTTCGTCACCGTCAACGGCGAGAGCGAGCCGTTCGACGCCGGCGTGGCCATCATGAAGGGCTGGGAGCATCCGGGCTGGCCGTTCGATCACGAGAACTTCCACAAGACCCTGAAGGAGCACAGCCCCGATGCCACGTTCGCGTACGTCGGCCCTCCGCGGGTCGAAGGGTACTTCCCGGTGACCTACGCCTGGCACCCCATGCACGGCAACGGCCATGGTATCGGCGTCCAGAACAACGACGACCGCGATCGCGTGCATGCGATCATGCAGGCCGTCGACGCACTGAACCAGCGCGATGCACATTTCCTGATCAACAACGGGATCGAGGGCACCCACTGGACGCTCGGTGAGGACAACAAGCCGATGTGGACCGAGGCGTTCTCGGAGTCCGAGTCCCGGCAGGGGCTGGGCTTCGGCGTCGTGGGGCGCAACACGCCGCTGGGCTACACCGCGATCCGCGACTTCATGGGCGATCCGGAGTGGACCAATTCCATTCAGAACGACTGGGTGCAGCAGGTCCGCTTCGACCCGGACTCGCCCTTGGGAGCGAACAACGTGTGCATGCTGACGCAATCCTTCGTCAGCGCGCTCGATGAGGACGGCAACGACCTGCGCGCCGCCAATCAGGACCTCCTGAACGAGTCGGTGGCGCTGTTCGGCCAGATCATCATCGGCCAGAAGCCGGTGTCGGCCTATCAGGACTGGCTCGACCGCTGGAACGCAGGGCCCGGCCCGGAGATCGAGGCAGCGGCGACCCGCATGTGGGGCCACCTCGTATCGGAGTGCCCCTCACCGTAACGTTTCCCTCTGACGACTGATCACGAGCCGGCTGGCATCTTGCCAGCCGGCTCTTTTTTCGTGAACAGGCATCATAGGGATGATACTTTGCATTGACAAGTACTTTGCATTCATTGCATGATCTCCGCCATGGATACCACCATGGCCTTCGCCCTCCGGATGCTCCGCATTGCCCGCCTCTCGCTCGCCGGCTGTACGACACTCGCTGCTGCCGCGTGGGGCGCCATCGTGCTGACCCGCGCTTCGTGGGAATCCGGCTGGCAGGCCGTGCAACTGGTCGCGGCCGGCCTCGTCATCGCCATCGGGCTCCTGACGTGGCTTTCGCTACACGCACGGGCCTCCGGCATGCCCCTGCTGGCCGGTGGGCTGCTGCTCGTGATCCTCGGCAGTGCCGCGCTCATCTGGTCGATCCACGTCGGCATCACCACCAGGGATTTCGAGTACTGGGCGATGCTCCTCCACCTCCTGATCGGCTCGCAGGGCGTCATCATCGTCCTCGGCCTCTACCTGGAAGCCATCGCATATCCATCAGCCGGCCCGCTTACTCGGCGAACGCTCATGCCACATCGAGCCGACTCGTAGCAACAGCGCAACTACAAGAGCATTGCCGCATGCGACGTGTCGCCGACGCAGCTCGCGTTCCTGGTCGGTCCCAACGGTTCCGGAAAGGGCAACTTCCTCGACGCGCTGCGCTTCATCGCCGACTCGCTCCGCTTCTCGATCGACCACGCGCTGCGGGATCGCGGAGGGATCAACGACGTGCGCCGGCGCTCCGGGGGGATCCGTGAGGTGGTCCCGGAAAACTGGACAGGTGGTTAAGGTGTAACCCTGGCCAGGA
>JAPPNY010000104.1 GCA_028818385.1 Spirochaetaceae bacterium | reverse complement strand
GGCGCTCCCCGCTGGCTCCTTCTCTCAAACCGGGGATTGCCGGACAGGAACTTGCCAGGGTTCCGATTCCAAGGCGTACCGTCTCGAATGGCACGCTGCCGCCACCCGCCGTCGGATCGAGTACCATCGCACGCTCACGCTCGATCGTCCTCGCCATCCACTCCCTGTCCTTGTGATCCGGCGTGTAGCTGAATGCTCGCGAATATCCGTAGGCCTTACTCCCCAGCCGTTCACCTTTCCGGTTGGCAACTTCGATTCGTTGGCGCGCTGCAACCGGGTCTCCGTGTATGCCGATAACGCGAAGGAATCTCTCTCGGTCGGCGTCCCCCGTCAGCAACGATGCCAACACCGCCGCCCGGGAGACCACGAGTGGACGCCGCGCCCACCAGACGTGCAAGTAGTAGATCGGAGGTAGCGCCGTCATCGAACGGCGTTCGCGAACGCTCTCTTCGCTGAGTGCCGCGATTGGCAGCCAACGCTCTATCAGTCGAGTGTCAGGCATTCCTCACTTCCAAATGCGTACGCGCGCCTGCTGCCCCGGATGGGCACTTTAGTGTACAATCCCCGTTTCTTACAGGTCTGACGAAAAACTCGTATCCCTCCATATCGTAGACGCTGCATACTGAAGCACGGACTCGCATAATCTAAATATCTCAGGGTAAAACTTGTAGTCTTCTCTCCTGAGAAGATCATGCGTATAGTGATCATTAGAACTATTGAAGTCGTAGTACTTTCTGTCAAGGAAGCGCAAGGATCTCTCGACATATCCGTGAAATTCGCAATGCGACTTCCAGCCTGCATTTTTTATAATCTTGGAGATGGCCGTCCGGTCCGGTCTTGTCATCTCGGCGAACAACTCTATTAGATCATGGGTACGCCGATACTTTCTTATACCTCCGCCCGGCAGTACGGTTATGCCTTCTTTTAGGCGAAGAAGTTTATACGTTAGTTCCAGCGCGTGGACAAGGCTGAAAACACCTACGCTGTATTTGACGCGACCTCGTTGCAAAACATTGGAGTTCTTGATGCTTACGTAAGCCATGTCCAAAAACTCTTCTGCCATCCTATAAGTATAGGACACTTGCTCTACGAATGATAAGGTTGCTTGATGGCGACTTTTGACAACCGACTTCTTATTACCATCATGATCGACAATATACATGACCTCGAAAGGGTTCCACCTTCTTCTCTGCGGCAACATATTTGTCAGCACCTATTATATCTGGCGCCGCTCGATCTGCAGCGTCCAATACTTCTGGCCTGAAATTTGTGGTCTCGAATAATGATTCTGTCGCCTTTGGGCACAATTGCCAAGCTGACATGAAGTCGTAGAGATGTTGTCTCTGAGTCTTCGGCTTGACAGATAGATATGCCACTACAAGACCGGATAGAGCTGGAACTGCATGATCCAGCCACATGTCTGGAGTCCAATATCCTGCTGCTCCATCGTCAGACAGTGTATATCCATCACGAAAATTACGCAACCAATATTCTCCTGCACGATGAGCAAGGCGTTCATAGTCAGTACGAGCCTCTATAGGATAGTCAAGTATCACGGCTTCGGCGATCTCTTCAACACGTGACAAGTTCGAGGGAAATTTTAGAAGCCAGCGAGTCATGCGCTCTGCGGTGGGAGATGTCCAGCAATCCGGCATGGTCAGGTTTATTGGCGCACGGTTTCCGGCACTATACTCTCGATTGAAGTACGCTAAACGAGCCAAGGCGATTAGCAATTGAGTGATGTCGATCGGAGTCGCCTCTAACTCATTCATCGGGCGGTGATAGTCGCGTACTTGTATTTCGGACAATCTTTCAGCTTCTTCTTCAAGGCTTGCAGATAGTCGGGATTGAATGGACTGTGCTGAGTCGGGACACATCATCATATTTACTATCTCCGCTCGCTTTCCTTCTTAGCGTATTTCATGGCAAATTATCCCGTCAAGGATGGACTCGAACGAAATCAGACCGGTCCGGTCACGCGCTTGACTTCGTCGATGGACACCGAGAATGTCGTGGGTTCGGAAACGATGTAGTCGCTCATCTCGGGCGTCAATATCACGACGACGTGACGCTTGGAATGGCCATATACTTCGTGGACCGTGCCGCGAACGGTGGACCTGTTACCCCAGGGCATCTCAACTACTTCCCCGTATTCCGGCTCGCTTTCCTTCATGATTCCTCTCCTCGACAATCGGCTCCTCCGTGCGTCGGAATGACGGTAGCGGAGGAAACCACCATGAGGCCCGAGTCACGCCGTCGTCGTGATTCGTTTCACTTGACTCAGCGGAATGGCAAGCGTGGTTGGGTCGGAAACGACGTCGCTCAACTCAGGCGTGAGTATTACTACGACCTGTCGCGTTCTATGCCCATATAGCTCGTTCACGGTGGCGCGGACCGTGTAACGGTTCCCCCATGGGATCTCGACCACTTCGCCAAACTCGGGTTCGTGTTCCTGCTGTGTTTCCTTCATGATCTCCTCTCTTTCACCAAGGCCGGAGAATTCCGAGCTCGTCAGCGAGTTCAGCGGCGACTACCGCGTCGAGCTTGCCCACCAGCCTGTTGATGGTGCTCCTGAAGGTGCGGTATGAACCCAAAGTCGGCCGCACACCGTAACGTTGAACCAGCGCGCGAACCTCACTCTCGTTACCGTGAGTGATAGCATTGCGAAATCCGACCAGCAGCTCAAGTCGATCGAGATCCTCGTTCGCTCGCGCGTACCGACTCTGCAGAACGGGGATGAGCTGCAATCCCATGCGCCCGAAGTCGTTCTTCAGTGCGTCACGCCTCGGGTTCCTGTGGTCGAGCTCCCGGCGCTGCCGCAACAGGGTCTGAAGAGCCCGCACTTGCCGTGGATTCTCCTGGGACAAGTATACCCGGGCGGCTTCGTCGTGGAGCTCCCGGCAATACACCTGGAACTGGCCGACGAGGGCCACGAACAGACTGCGGTTCAACTGCTCGGTACCCCAGCGGCGCCCTCTGCCGGTGCCTCCGGCGGCCGCGTGAATCCGCTCCATTTGATCCAGGCGCGCGACGCACTCCGTATCCCACACTTCCTTGGCCGCGGACATCGGCGCCGCCGTCAACCGGCGGACCGGCGCCGGGGTTCGGTGAGCAGGAAGCGAAGCGCGGTCAGGACGCGGCGCGGATGGCGGCGATGCATGGCCATGCCCAGCCAGTAGGCGGCTTCCTCCCGGCCCATGTTCTCGATCCCTTCCGCCACCGCCCGCATGTTGTCGCGGCTACGCATGGGAGCAAGCGTGCGGAACAGCAGCCCCAGGGTCAACGCGACGTCTTCGGTCACGGCGTAGCCGCACGTGCGGCCGTTGTTGCCGGACTGCGGCGTCACCCCAGCGTGCGCCAGGCGCCTGAGCACGCGATGTTCGACCAGCTCCAGATTGCGTCCACGCAAGCCGGCGATGCGGGCGGACGCGGCGACCCGCGGCGTAGCCTTGGCCGGAAGCTGCCAGATCTCGTACTCCCCGTTGCCGGGGCCGCGACCGGCGATTCGGATCTCGTATCTGGGGGCCGAGTCCGGAGCTTCGGCGGGTGAGATGCGCGGCAGGCGCGCCATCAGGAGTGCGGCTCGGCCACGGCGGACACGTACGCGGCAGCGCTGCCGAGACGGGTCAGCCGTTCGGCGAGCTTCTCCGCCGCGTCGCCCCGCATCGGCAGACCGTCGGCGAAGCGCAGCCGGAACCCGATTTCCAGGCTGGTGGTGCGGGCATCGCGCAACTGCGGTTCGAGGAACTCCCGCACCGGCTGTGCGTCCGGCACCGGACCGCGAAAGTCCAGCTCGAACGAACCGTCCGCGCCGGTCTCGTAGCCGCCCCTCATCGTCACCACCTTCTCCGCACCCGGCACCGCGCCCACCGCGCCGAGCAGGCGAAAGCCGTCGCCGGCCTCGAACATGCGGATCTCCAGCACGCCGATCGCCGCCACATCTCGGTTGCGCGCCTGCTCCCAGAGCTTGACCAACGCTTCTCGCAGTACGCCCTCCGCGGTGAACGCATCCGCGCGGTACTCGGTCCCGCCCGGCGTCTCGCGGATCGTTCCGCCGCCGGTGCGCGGCGCAGATGCGCCTCCGCCGCGTTGCGTGCCGCCCGGAGCCGGTTCTTCTGCCGGTTTCTCCGTCCGGGGCCAGATGCCGGCGTTGCGAGCGTACGCCATGGTGAACACCAGCGCCCGCTCGTCGATGATGACGTCGGCCGCCGGATCTCCCGGACCGAACAGCAACTCGCCGCGCCGGTAGACGTACTCGCCGAGCTCGACGCCGCGCCGCACGCCGCGAATGAAGATGTCGTCGCCCGACAGCATGGGCAGCGCCGGGTCGCGCCGGAACTCGTCGCGCAGGGCCGCGGTGGTGATCTGTCCGTTCCTCAGCGGCGTACGGTCGCGCACGTAGGCCGGCGAGTCCGGTTCGTCCTCGGCCAAGCGCAGCTTGTTGAGGTCGCGCAACGCGCGCACGATCTCGCGTTGCCCCTCGCCGGGCCGCTCCGAAGCCGAGTATCCATCCATAGCCGAATGGGCGAGGTCCACTTCGGACGCCTCGATCCGGTTGCGCGACGGGTAGAACAGGTGGCGGTAGCACTGCTGAATGGCGATCGCCAGCTCTTGCTCGGAACGCGCCTCCAGCTCGCGCACCTTGTCCTGCTGGTGGTCGGCCAGATCGGCCAGCCGCTCCGGCTGCTTGAGCGCCTGCAGCGCCAGGCGGCGGAACATCCTGCTGCGCATGTCGCCCTTGCGGGCGTCGTCCGCCGCCACGAAGACCAAGTTGTTGCGTAGCGCCCGGAGCGCGGAGCCCTCGGCGCCCTTGCGGGTATGGATGCGCTCGATCAACTCGGGAACGCGATCCACGGTGGCGCCGACGGTCACGCCGTCGTAGCTCAGCACGACCAGCCGCGGCCGTCCGTCGCCGACGTCGTCCGGCACGTCGAACGGTCCTCCGGGAAATACCGAGGTCTCGAACACGCGCCCGCCGAAGATCTCGCGAATCCGGTCGTTCAACTGCACGCGGGCTTCTTCGGCATCGACATGCTGCTGCTCGCGCCGGATGATCTGCGTCAGGTTGGCCTCGGCAAGGAAGCGCAGCGGTGAGCCGGGACGATCGTCGAGATACGCCGATTCGGCGACGAACCGCTTGCGCGCCTCGTCGATGAAGGCGATGTCGGTGGCCGGTCCCAGGACCGAGTAGCGCACCTGGTCGGGCGCCAGTCCCTTGAGCGGATCGTTGAACGCCAGCGTGTGCATGAAGATGGTGCGCGCGACGTAGGCGGCGCACGGCGGCAACCCGGCGTGGTGCGCCGCGTCGATCTCCTGCGCCAGCGACCGCTTCTCGCGCGGGCCGGCCGCGACGTCGTTGGAGATGGCCGGCGCGAACGCGCTCTGCCCCAGGCGGGTGACGATCTCCTGGCGGATCGGTTCGTTGCCGGGATCGACGTGATGCAGGTGGATGGCGGTGGCGTCGGCGGGCCGCTGCTCCCAGAGCTGCGCGACGGTGCGCGCCAGCAACCGCAGCATGCCGCGCACGCGCTGAAAGTTGGCGAGCGTCGCGGTCTTGCCGGTGAGGGTTTCCAGTACCTCCGGGTGGAGCGGATAGCCGGCGGCGAACGTCTGCGCGGTCTCCGGGCGGACGGCGGCAACCGGCAGCGCGTCCCGGTGCGCCGTCCACTGCTGCCGGTATGCGTCGACGACGGTAGGGATCCGTACCTCGTCGATCCGCTCGAACAGGCGGCGCCGCAGCACCTGCACGGTTTCGTCCTCGCCGGTGGGGTTCAGCAGCGTCGCCTTGCGCGCGGAGACGCTCTCGGCCTCCGCCATCCGGTCGGCGATGAACTGGTTCTCGTCGTGGTAGGCGTCGACCGCGGTGCCGTCCTTGCCGATCGCCAACGTGTAGACCAGCGCCGCGGCGGGCGCCCGCTCCACCGCCGTGAACAGCGAGGTGAGAAACGCGGTCAACTGCCCGTCGGCCTCGGGAAAGCGGCGCACCTTGCGCAGGTAGACCGAGAGCTCGTCGAGCAGGATGAGCGCCGGCCGCTCGCCGATGAGCTCGCCGAGATTCGCGGCGCCCGGCGCCATGCGCAGCTCGTCGCTCTCGCGCAGGCGCTCGTATCCTGCGCGCCCGGCCAGGGCGTACGCGATCTCGCCCCACGGGGTGCGAGCCGCCACTCCGTCGCCCATGGCGCGTCCGTTGGCCGGGTCGGCGTTCTCGCCGTCGAAGGCCGCGATCCGTACCGGGGCGGCGGGCAGCAATGACCGGTCGACGAACTCGGCCGGCACGCTGCCGGCGCTGCGCGCCGCGTGCGCCAGCGCGATCAGCCCGTGCGTCTTGCCGCCGCCGTAGGAGGTATCGAGGCGGAAGATCGCCGCCGCGGCGCCGCCGGACCCGCTCAGGCGGCGGCACACGTTGGCGAGCAGGTCTTTCAACCCGCGCGTCGGATAGGTGTTGGCGAAGAATCGCTCCGGATCGCGGTACTCCGGGCTGCCCTCGCCCGTAATCACCTGGGCGAGGTCGGCGGCGAAGTCGGCCTCGGTGACCGCGCCGCGCAGCACGTCCTCGCGCGGCCGGCAGGTCTCGAAGATCGTCGGGACAGTCATCACCCTGAGAGGCGCACGTCGGCGGCGCCGGCGCGCGGGGCCAGCCAGGTGAGCCGGCCGCCGCGGCCCAGGCGCTGCACGAGCACGGCAAGCTCCAGCAGGTGGTAGTCGCCCCACATGCACGCCTCGCCGTTGGGCACTGCGCTTCCGGCCGGCACGTGGTCCCAGCCGTTGGGGCGGTGGTAGACCGCGTGCAGCAGCAGGCCCTGGTGACTCGGGTCCTCCGACAGATAGGGAGCCGCGAACAGGGTGCGGGCCATGGTCAGGCCGGCCTGCGTATAGCGCCGCGCTGCCTCGACGTCGCTTCCGGCCAGCAGGGCGCCCACGCGCAGCAACCCCTGCGCGCCGATCGCCGCGGCCGACGAATCCACCGGCTCGGCCGGGTTGTCGGGCTCGGCCGGCCGGCTGCGCCAGTCGCCGAGCTGCGCAAGCCCGGGCGCGCCGGTATCCCAGTAAGGGATCCCGTCACTGGCCGAGTACTCGATCAGAAAATCGGCAGTCGTCCGCGCCACCTGCAGCAGCCGCGCGCGCGCCGCCTCCACCGACCCCATGGACGGAACGGCCAGCGTGGCCACCTCCTCCGGGTCGCACCACGCCAACATCTCCAGCAACTCCGGGTAGCCCAGAACGGCCCACGCAAGCCCGCGCGTCCAGGTGGAGAACGGCGAGTATCCCTGCTGGGTGCTCGGGCAGCGGTAGCTGCCGTCGTTGGTGTTGAAGATCGACTCGTGCGCGACGCGGCCGGCGATGTCATAGGCGTCGCGTCCGTCGCCGTAGTACACGTTGTGGCGGGCCGTGGTCTCCGCATGGACGAGGGCGCGGCCGAGCAGTGAGATGCGGCGGTCGCGCTCGCCCATCAGGACGTGGCCCAGGTCGTGCGCGGCACACAGCACGCGCATCGACCGGATGGTGTCGATGAACAGCGAGTGCGGGCCGTTGAACGAGTAGACGTAGCCCAGCCCGTCGGGAATACCGGTCCAGCGCGCCGCCTGCACGGCGCCGGACACCTTGATCGCCACCCGGCACGCCTCGACGTCCCCGTCGCTCGCCTGCCAGCGGCCTTCGCGGGCCAGCCGCAGCAGGTTGCCGTACGTGCTCATGGTGTTGAAGCCGTGGTCGTGCACGCCGACGTGGCTCAGGTGCGGCGCCATGTGCTCCCAAGTCTGCCGCCGGCCCAGCTCGAGCAGTTCCTCGTCGCCGGCGCCGTCGAACGCCAGCAAGGCGCAGCCGTACTGGAATCCCTCCGTCCACTCCGTCCAGCCGCGCTGCGTGTAGCGGCCGGCGACCGTGTAGACCGGGGCGCCGCTGCTCGGGTCCCTGGTCTCGTGGATGTTGCGTACCTTGCCGGCAGCGGCCTCGAACACTCCGTTCGCCGCGTCCGACAAGTCCGCAGCGTTCACCGTCATGTCAATCTGCATGGTTCCCTCTCACAACGTACCCGAGGTTCGATCAAACGGAGCCCCGCACCTGCATCGCCTCGGACTACAGCCGCTTCAGGCGGAAGCCGCCGTCGACGTCGATGACGGTGCCCTGCGAGAAGCGGAACGCCCCCGACAGGAGCGACGCCACCGCGGAGCCGACGTCCTCGGCTGTGCCCCAGCGCCGCTGCGGGACCAGGCCGTCGGCGATCAGCGCGTCGTACTTGGCGGTCACTGCCGCGGTCATGTCGGTGCGCATGATGCCGGGGCGCACCTCGTAGACGGCGATGTCCTCCTCGGCGAGGCGCGCCGCCCACAGCTCGCGCGACATCGACAGGCCCGCCTTGGAGATGCAGTACTCGCCGCGCGCGGTGGAGGCGTACTCGGCCGAAATCGACGTCACGAACACGACGCTGCGCGGTCGCGCCGGACGCGCCTCCGCGGCCAGCCAGCGGCGCGCCACCGCCTGCGTGAGGAAGTGCGGGCCGGCCAGGTTCACCCGCAGCACCTCGTCGAACGACTCCTCGGTCGCTTCGATCAGGTCGTCGCGTCGCCGCGGCGCGATGCCGGCGTTGTTGACCAGCGCGTCGATGTCGCCGTACTCGGAATGCACCTCGTCGACCAGCCGCTGCCGGTCGGCGGCGCTGGCCACGTCCGCGCGATGCGCCGTGAACCGCTGCCCTGCCGGCGAGCCGGCCGCCATGCGCTCCTCGGCCTTGCCGCAGCAGACCGCCAGCGTCTCCCGCGCTGCCGCCTCGTCGCTGCGGTAGCAGATCGCCACCGAGAAGCCATCGGCGGCCAGCGCGATCGCCACGCCGCGGCCCAGGCCCCGGCTGCCGCCGGTTACCAGCGCGGTGCGCGTCTGCTCGCTCATCGCGTTGACCCGTCCGCCGCCGGCTCGCCTTCCAACGGCAGGGCCGGGCGGTTCAGGCGCGGGTGGTAGGGCGGTTCCATGACCAGCCGCTGTTCGGGGCTCATCATCGCCAGCATCTCCTCCGGCCACGCGTGCGGGACGTAGGCCATGTTGCCGGGCGAGAACCGGAACAGCGCCGTGCGCCGCGGGTGGTCGGCCGTCCACGGCAGCGTGCCGTGGGTGACCGCCTCGGTGAAGATCACGCAGTCCCCGGCCTTGCAGGTGATCTGCTTCACGAACTCGCCATGCGCCTCGCCGTGGCGCATCGCCTCCGGACACGGGAAGTTGCCCTTGTGGCTGCCGGGCACCACGCACAGGCCGCCGTCGCCGGGGTTGACGTCGGTGAGCTGGTAGGCGACCACGGTCAGGCCGTTGTGCATCCGGCCTTCGCGCACGATGTAGTACTGGTGGCGGTCGAAAGCGGGTCCGGACGAGCCGTGCAGCACGTGGCCCTCGGCGCCTTTGCTCATGGTCAGGATGCCGAGGTTGTGGTCGAGCCGGAACCCCGAGCCCAGCAGCTCATGCAGGTAGGGGACGACCTTGGCGTTGACCAGCATGTCCCGGAACGGGCGGCCGTACGGCTCCTCCCACGTCAGCGCGCCGTCCAGATCGCCGCGGCCGGTGCTGCCCCGCAGCGCCTCCGAGCCGCCGGAGAGGGAGAGCTCGCCGAGCCGCACGCGGATCTCTTCCGTATGCCGGTCGATGGCGGCGTTGGCCAGCGCGATGTCGTCCGCCGACAGCGCGTCGCGGACGACGATGTAGCCGTTGATGTCGAACAGGTATCTCTCGTCCTCGGTCATCTGCGCCCCCGCCAAGGGTGCCGCACGCATCGCCGCGCCCGCAACTGCCGGCGCCGGCGTTGCGAAGGGCGGCCGATCCTGGTCAGAGTGGCGGCGTGGCACCTACGTATCGTCGCGTCGCATCGCTGAAGTCCGCGGAGCAATTCGCCGAGCACCTGGACCAGCTCGGCATCACCGAGCAACTTCCCTTCGCCGAGGGCGATACCGCCGGGCTGCTGTCTCAATCTCTGACCCTTCCGGACGGCCGCACCGTGGGCAACCGCTTCTGCGTGCAGCCCATGGAGGGATGGGACGGCACCGCCGACGGGCGGCCCTCGGACCTGGTCGAGCGGCGCTGGCGCGCCTTCGGCAGGAGCGGCGCCAAGCTGGTCTGGGGATGCGAGGCGGTGGCCGTCGAGCACGCCGGCCGCGCCAACCCCAACCAGCTCCGCATCGGCGAGGACACCATCGACGACCTGGCCGGCCTGCGCCGCACGCTGGTCGACGAGCACCGGCAGCGCTACGGCACGGCCGACGACCTGCTGGTCGGCCTGCAGCTCACCCATTCCGGGCGGTTCTGCAAGCCCACGGACAAGACTCGCTCCGAGCCGTGGATCCCGGCGCGCCATCCCATCCTCGATCAGCGCTTCGGCATCGCCGGGGACCACCCCCTGGCCACCGACGAGGAGATCGAGGCGCTGGTGGAGCGCTTCATCGCCTCGGGCGTGCTGGCCCAACAGGCCGGCTACGAGTTCGTGGACGTCAAGCACTGCCACGGCTACTTCGGCCACGAGCTGCTCGGCTGCCGCGACCGCACCGGCCGATTCGGCGGGGACTTCGAGCATCGCACGCGATTCCTGCGCGAGGTGGTCGCCGGCCTGCGCAGCCGCGCGCCGGGGCTCCTGATCGGCGTGCGCCTCAGCGCCTTCGACACCGTCCCCTTCCAGCCTTCGGGCGAGGAGGGCACCGGCGAGCCGACGCCGGTCGCGCAGCCGTACCGCTCCGGTTTCGGCGTCTCCCAGGACGACCCGACCACCCTCGACCTCACCGAAACGTTCGCCTTCCTGGAGTTGCTGCAGCGGCTCGACATCCCGCTGGTGAACATCACCGCCGGCAGCCCCTACTACACGCCCCACCTGCAGCGCCCGGCGCTGTTTCCGCCGTCCGACGGCTACCAGCCGCCCGAGGACCCTCTGGTCGGCGTGGCGCGCCAGATCGACGTCGTGCGCGAGTTGAAGCGGCGCTTCCCCACGCTGACCTTCGTGGGCTCCGCATACAGCTACCTGCAGGAGTGGCTGCCCGCCGTCGCGGCCGAAGTCGTCAGCCGCGGGCAGGTCGACTCGATCGGCCTCGGCCGCATGATGCTCTCCTACCCCGACCTCCCCCACGACGTGCTCGGCGGGCTGCCGCTCGCCCGCAAGCGTATCTGCCGCACCTTCAGCGACTGCACCACCGCCCCCCGCAAGGGACTGATCTCCGGCTGCTTTCCGCTGGATCCCTTCTACAAGGACCATCCCGAGGCGCAGCGCCTCCAGGAGCTCAAGGCCGCCTCCGCATCGTGACGCGCGATGCGGAGGCGGGGTCCGCGTAGCGCGGCGACCGGACAGCTCACCTGCCGCGACGCGACGGAACTCGGGCGTTTCCGTTACCGTAGCGGCAGGTTTCGATGTGAGCATCCGGAACACCGGCAGGGCGGTGACGCGCGTCACCGACGATCTGCTCGGCCGCATGGTCCGTGCGATCGTCGACGAGGTCGATCCCGAGCAGGTGATTCTGTTCGGCTCCCGCGCGCGCGGCGACGCGCGAGAGGACTCGGACGTCGACCTGATCGTCGTGGAGGCCGAACCCTTCGGCCCGCAGCGACCTCGCCACGGCGAGATGGTACGGCTCTACCATGCGGTCGCGGGCTTCCCCGTAGCCGCCGACCTCCTCGTCTACTCCACCGAGGACGTGGACTACTGGCGGGACTCCCTCAACCACGTCCTGGCACGTGCGCTGCGCGAAGGAACGGTGCTCTATGAGCGACGCTAAGTGTGCGCGCATGTTGCTCGAAGCGGCCGAACGCGATGTCGGAGCGCTCCGCGTGATGCGCCGATCCCACGAAGTCTCCGACGAGGTCTTCGGTTTTCACGTGCAGCAGGCAGCGGAGAAGTCGCTCAAGGCCTGGCTCGCCCTGCTGGGCAAGGTCTACCCGCTCACGCACAATCTGGAAGCGTTGCTCGAACTCCTATCCGAACGAAACGACGTCTCATGTCGTTTCCGCAAGCTGATCGACTACACCCCGTACGCGGTCGAGTTTCGCTACGAGGGAGTCGAATCCGGTACGGAACCGATCGATCGGAAGAGAGCTCTAACGCTCGTCGAGGCGTTGCTGGCACAGGTGCGACGGCAGTTGCCAGACACGGACAGTTCTTGATGCCGTAGCGACGCGTGGCAACTGGCCAAGGTCGGGGAAGGGGGTGCGACCCCATTTTGTGGATAGCCAGAGCCAGGACCACACGTAGAGACACTCCTTAGGCACTCCTGCGGGTCGCTTGACCCGGCCATCCACATTTTGGGGTGGCACCCGGAGAGATGCGTGCCCCTTGACGATGGTTCACATCCCCGCTAACCTACGGCTGCTGAAGAGGACGATCGAACCCGATGCGACAAGCAGCGGCGCGGTCTCGATTGAAGCATTTCTTGATACATTTTCCGATATGAGTGCCGTGGAACTGTTCCGCAACCTCATGAGCACGGCCTTCTCCGGCGCTCTTACCGCTCGACGGCGCCACATTTCATGACTTCACCAGAGTATCAAGAACCGCTCAAGCAGCATCTGCAGAGCGCGACGCCATCCAAACTGGAGCATCCTGCCGCCACATTGGTTGGGCGTCTACTCGATGTGCCGATTGCTGTCGCCAAGTCTGGTTTTCAACATGGAGCGGACGCGGGCCCGGCCGGACAACATGGCCGGCGGTTTCGCCTGGAGTGCAAGAGGTACAGCGACGCAAGCAGTCTGAGCGAGCGAGAACTGCTTGGAGAGCTCGATCAGGCGCTCCTACGGGACGAAGCCCTAGAAGCATGGTTGCTCGTTGCTACGTGCGTCGTCCCCGAGCAGATCCACCAATCACTAGATCTGCATGGCGAGCGACACGGGGTTCCTGTCGTAATCATCGGTTGGGCAGACGACGAGATCGCTCCACTTGCAGCCTTGTGTGCGTCCGATCCTGACTTGGTCGACGCTGAACTCTCGAAAGAAGCCGGTACGGCCGCGAGACACCTACGGCGGATATCGGGCGACGCAATCCACAGACTACGACGCAACCTAGAGCCTTGGTCCTTGGGGTTCGAGTCCGTGCGTGCGAGCTCTCACGAGAAGCTCGCAAGAATCTGGAACTCTGCCTGCGAAGCGTATGCCGCTCTCGGGCAAAACGCAGCTGGTGGTGCTCAGGCAAACAGAATACGGCGAAACGCCGTGTATGACGCGCTGAACAGATGGTGGCACGCACCACCAAACATAGCCCCGGCGGCGGTAATCGGACTCGACGGTGTCGGCAAGACGTGGGCAACGCTCGACTGGTTGATCGACAACAAGGACCAACAACCTATCTTGCTCACAATACCTTCCTCCGCGACAGGTGTCGTCGAAAGCCAACATGAAGCGGGCGTGAAGCGACTCTTGGCCGAAGCCCTGTACGACATGACCGGCGTTCGCACCCTAGACCACTGGATTAGGCGACTCGATCGCCTTCTTCAACGTCCCGCCGATGAGGGACCCGTCTTGACTGTATTCTTCGACGGCTTGAATCAGAATCCATCCGTCCCGTGGCTGAGGCGTCTGCAGATTCTTCACGGCAAGCCTTTTGCGCGGCTGGTGCGTGTGATCGTCAGTACGCGCAGTCACTACTTTGAGGACAGGTTGTCCAGCCTCCGCCGCCTGTTCGCCCCGGCTGTTCAAATCACGGTGGACCGCTACGACACCGAGCCAGGCGGCGAACTCGATAGGATGCTGTCTTTGGAGGGAATCCGTCGAGTCGACCTCAACGTCTCGGTACTCGAGCTCGCTCGTACTCCGCGCCTCTTCAACCTCGTGTTGCGCTATAGTGACAGCTTGGCTGAATCTGATCAAGTAACTGTACACCGAATACTCTGGGAGTACGGACGCGACACTCTTGGCGTGCAAGACCACAAATCATTTAGCCCTGACGAGTGGGACGACTGGTTGAAGGAAATTGCTAAGAAATGCCGAGCGGGTCTCACCAGCTTCTCCCGCAGGTCCCTTGGCGAGACAGTCCATGGACCAGCTCTCTCTGCAGACGACGTGTACGCTCGACTGAGCGAAGTCATCGACGGGCCTCTATTCACCGCTACCGCAACCGGGCACCTCCAACCGAAGCCCCTGATCGTTGTGCATGCCCTCGGCGCTGCGCTCTTGACCTATCTACAGCAAACATGCGGCACCGTCCGTGACACTCTAGATGCTGGGCTTGGCGAGTGGCTCGATCCTATCTCCGGGCTCGACCAACAAGCCGAGATCCTTCGCGCAGCGGTGTCGATTCTCGTCGAACAAGACCAAGCGTCCAACTCGCCTATCACATCGGTTCTGGTCAAGTCCTGGTTGCAGAGCCAGAACCTGCCCGACGACCATATGCGCGAAATAGTCACTCTTGCCTCCAATCTCGTTACTCCGCTACTGGACACTATCGAACTGTCAGATAGTCGCGTTCACAGTTCGCCTCGCCTTCGGGCTATTTATGCCTTACGACAAATCCCTAGAACGAACAACTCTGCACTTGTCACAATTGCATCCCGCTCATGTTGTTGGTTACGTATCGTTTCCCGAGGCGTCGATCCTCAACGGGACGCCGACTCCAAACACGAGCAGCAACGCTCCGACCGATTCATACGACGAATCGGTCGCGATCACTCGGGACCGATCAAGGTCGTCGGCATTGACCTTGTGTTGGTCGACCAGTCAAATAGTTCATTGCCTGCTTCAGTTCCTCAGATCATTGAGGGCTTTCCGCTGGCGGACGTTGTCCCCGTCTTTGAGACTGCCGCTACGTGCCTAGCCATCGCCGATAGCAACGCTGCGTGGAACGGGTTGAAGTGGCTTTGTCTACTTAATCAACGCGATTACGAAAGAACCGCCGAATCTCTGCGTAAATCGTCGAGAGCCGTTCGTCAAAGAGCTCCCGAGCAGGGCATACACACGGACCTTCCGTCTCGTGTCGCCGCTCTCCTCCTTTGGCTCACCGGAGACGCAAACGACGACGCTCTGGCAGCTTCTATTGATCCGATATCACTTCATTTATGGACCTACGAGAAAGACTATTTGCCACATCCGGACAGCAGCTTCTTCTTCCCCCTCGAGCGGCGCCATGCAACGATGACCCTCAACAATAGCGCTCTACGTTTGGGCTATAGGATACAACGGGTTGGTGAGTTGTTGCTCGACCCCGAGTTCAGACCTCCAGAGACGTTCATAGCAGAACTCTCCGAATCAGCGAATCGAATTGACGTATCGAAGTTGAATCGCAAGGCGGGTCGTACCGTCGATGACCATCACTTCCACGAACTTGCGCCAGCGCTTGCTCGCTGTAACCCTTCCCTACTGGCGTGCTTGATTCGACGTAAGCTGCAGAACATGAACACCTGCTCGGCAGAGTCGCGATATTGGAGCGCCATACATGCAACCGATCATTTGATACTTGCTCGCGACACCGAATCTCGTGCAGCTCGCTCTTTGCGCTGGCGCAGCAAAGAGAACGACCCCGACACCGAGGACATCGCAGCAGCCGAACTCATGGCACTCGAAGCGTCCAATCTCGATACGCTACGCCAATTTGATTCGTTGATTGAGGGGTCGCTAGGCTTTTTTCCTATCAGATTCTCCTCCATGCTGCGCTTGCCAGAGCCTAAGGACATCGACGCACTTGTGGCGCGGCACAGCGACAGCTCGACCAAGCAGCAGTACGATCTTCTTCTCCTGTTATCGATTCTACCGGTGAAACTCAACGATAGAGCTTGGACATGGATTGAAGCCGCCGCGCAGCGATGTGAGAGTCAACGGCTTGTGTTCAAGATACTCACTCGTGCCGCTCCGAAACGATTTGGTCAGAGACTGCGTGCTGACTGCTGGTCTTGGGGCCCTGATCATGACGACTGGCAGAATCACTACGGAACGGACGCTCTTATCGAAGCTACATATGATCTACCCTTCGGTCGGATAGTATCGAAGTTGGCTCCGTGGCGCCTACTTGAAGCGGCTCGTCGCCGCGGGTCTTGTCCAGTCGATGTACGGTTGGCCGCCAAATTATTCGGCCGGATACTCATGAGCGATAGCGTTGATCTTCCGCTCCTCGAAGCCGATCTTTCCGTCGACCGAGCCGAGAGAGAAATCTCCCACTTGCGTATTCAGCTACACCGCGGCCGGACGAGCGTCAAGATCCTATGCTTTGGTTGACCACGGATGCTGAAGCACAAGTTCGAGCGCAGCAGCGCGCCTTCGATATGGCCACTGCCCAAATACACGCCACTCGCCAAGCGGGTGCTAGTCTCTATCTAGCAAATGTTGATCCGAAGGATTTTGAACCGGTTCTTGAGTTCGCTCCGGAATTGATCGAACACTGGCTTGACGGATACTGTGAGCTCACGGAAATATTTCAACGTCGCGTCCTCTTGGCCGAAGGCGTGTTTTTGGGACTCTGTGAAGCACTCCTTGCGCACGATCCTTCACGAGGTACTAAGTTGTGGCGCGCCCTGCGTTGCACGATGACGACTAGGTTCGTGGGCCAAGGCGACGTGGAGGAACTTGTGCACATGGCTTTCCGTGTCCCGGACTCATCGGACGTGATGATCCTCCGAAGCGAATTGCTGGACTTGAAGCATTGTCATACCGATCAGACGCTGCTTGACGTTGCGCTTGCAGCGTCTTGCAACGGCAGGGGCGATTGGCTCACTAACATCATCAGGGCCGATCGCGGCTCCGCAATCGCTTGGCAACGAAAACGTGGAGAAATCCTATCAGGCGAGCCTTTTGCAAAACCACCGAGATAGCCGGATTACTGAGAGGATAGAGGC
>JAPPNY010000155.1 GCA_028818385.1 Spirochaetaceae bacterium | reverse complement strand
TCAAAGCCTTGCCTGATGGGACCTTCGGCTACGTGACTCCGCATTATCCCGGACTTCGCATAACAATCTGAGATTTGCGGGATCGGCGCCACCGCCCAGCGCATAGGGCAGGATGTGGTCTATCTCGATCAGATGTCGTGAGTTGCAGCGGCGTCCGGTCCGCCGATCGAGGTAGCTGCAGCGGCCACCGTCCCGCTGCCAGACCTGTCGTTTCACCGCCGCCGGGATGGCGCGGCCCGAAGCGCACGGCTTCGCTGTCGGAGTGGCGGCGCCAGCGGGCTTCGTGGCGGCAGCGGCTCGGCGGTCGGTCGCTTCCTGTCGGGTCTGCGAGGGCGTGGAGCTCGGCGTCGGGTGCGGCGTCCGCTCCGGCGTCGGAGTGGTGTCGGCGGGGATCGCCGCGTCCTGCACCGTCACGGCGTGAACGGGTTCCGGGGCGGCCCGCTCCTTCGCTGTCCGAGCGGGCTCGGATTCGCCATGTGCCGCACGGTTGCCGGTGCGCGCTCGGCGCGGCGGCCGGCTCGGGTCGTGGCGGTCGAGCGCCTCCTGAAGCTCCGCTGCGGCGCTCAGCGTCAGCGAGCCGTCGCGCAGCCGCTCGCGCGCGTCGGGCTGGTCGGCGCACAGCCGCACGGCGCCAAGGCGCCGCCCGGCGGCAGCGTCGCTGTAGCCGAGCTCGCGCACCGCGTAGTCGAACAGGCTGGAACAGCCCCGCTGCAGAAAGAGACGGCGGGTTTCGATCTCGGCCAAGTGGTCGATGATGGCGCCCTGCAGGTGGCGTTCGTGGCGGACCAGGGTGCTGGTCTGACGCAGCAGCGCGCGGTCGGAGAGGCCGCCGACAGTGGAGGTGATGACAAGGCCGGTGGCGGTGGCAGGAGAGGTGATCTTCATGGAGTTAATGTAATACTGGTTTCGATATAGCCCCTTTGGTCGAGTCCGTGACCGGCGACGGATTCGCGCTCAGTGGGCGCTGGAAGGGGCGCTCGGCGGTCCAAGGGACATCCGAGCTTCCGGGAGGCCGGAAGGGGGGCGTACGTGCGGTGGCGCGCCACCTCGCGGGCGCGAAACCCCGTCAAGACCCTGCGGCACGAATCCTCGATCTTTTTCGCCGCGCACCCGCTACCAGGCCGATACCGCCAGCTCGGGGACCCGGTCGACTTGCCACCGCCGACCTCATCGCCCTAGCATGGCGGGTGAGCCAGCGTCGAAACCATGGCAGCCCAATATCTCAATGTGGACCTTGAGGTCGAGGGGCCCCGCCAACTCAGCCACATCCTTCAGGAGTTCTCGGGGTCGGGCATCGATTGTCTGGGCTGCTTCGAGACCGAACGCCGCGGTCACTTCGCGAATTTCGAAGTCACGGCCCTGCCGTCCGATCCGAACAGCATCGTCTCCGAGTTCTGCGACGCGATCGAGGGCTTCCGCGAAGACGCGGAGGCGACGTGGGCCGGTGCTCACCGCAGGACCTTCGACGTGGGCTTCGACAGCGACGGGTCGGCCGGCTGCTCTCGCTTCGAGCTGACGGCAGATACCGTACGACGGGCCGCCGAGCTTGAAGCGTCATTGGGCATCACCATCTACTCTCTGTCCGATACTCCTACGGAGTTCCACAGTCCGCCGGAAGAGGAGACCAGGAATGGCAGCACGGTTCATCGGCGTCCAGCTTGAGGTCGAGAGCCCCCGGCCGCTCGGTCACCTGTTCCACTCCTTCTCGGGCGCAGAGGTCGTGTCGGTGGACTACCGGGAATCGGCACGGGGCTTCGCGGCTGCGTTCGAGCATGCCGGCAGAGGCGTGAGCACCGGCCCCGACATCCAGATCGCGGACTTCTGCGACAAGATCACGGCCTTCAAGGACGACGGGCAATCCGTCTGGAACGGCGCCTACCGGAGGACGTTCAACGTCGGATACGAGATCGACGACTCCTCGGAATGCTTCCGCTCCGAGCTGGCGCCGGAGACGATGCAGCGGATCGCACGGGTGGGCGCCTCCGTGATCGTCGCCATCTATCCCCAAGCGCCGGGAGAACCGGGGAGCGAAGGCTGAGCGCGCCGGCCGGGGCGGGCTACTCGGCCTCCACGACCACCGCGGTGCCGTAGGACAGGATCTCGGACGCGCCGCTCATGATCGCGGAGGTCGTGAATCGTATGTCGGTCACCGCGTTGGCGCCGCGCTTCTGAGCGTCGGCGGCCAGGCGGTCCACCGCTTCGGAGCGGGCGTCGTCCATCATCTGCGTGTAGGAGACAATCTCGCCTCCCACCATGGTCTTGAAGCCGGCCATGATGTCCCGCCCCATGTGGCGGGAGCGGACCGTGTTGCCGCGCACCAGGCCGACCGTCTTGACGATGCGATGGCCGGCGATGCTCGCGGACGTTGACAGGATCATCGTTCGTCCTCCCCTTGCTGACCGAACTATACGGGAGCCGGCTTACTATGGGGGAGTGAGCGAAGCGAACCTCACTCGATGGGTGACCGCACAGCGATTCGTCGATGCCTTCGCCCGACGCGGGCACGACCAGCCGTGCGCGGAGCACGAGATCACCGCCGCGGTCTGCGTGGTGCTGGGTGGTCCCGACGCCGCCCCGGAGCTCTGCTTCATCAAGCGCTCGGAGCGGCCGGACGATCCGTGGTCGGGCCAGATGGCGTTTCCCGGCGGCCGGATCGCCCGGACCGACGCAGACCCGCGCGCGGCCGGAGTGCGGGAAACGGCCGAGGAGGTCGGGCTCGACCTGACGCGCTGCCGGTACCTGGGCGCCCTGCCGCCCATGCCGATCACACGCCGGGGCCGGCCACACCTGGGCTGTCTGCAGCCATTCGTATATCTATGCGCGCCCGCGCGGCCGGCCCTGCGTCCGCAGCCGTCGGAGGTCGCCGCGGCGATGTGGATCCCGGTCGAGCATCTGACGGACGCGTCCCACCGCACCTCGGTGGAGATCGCCGATGGCGAACGCCGGCTGGTGTTTCCAGGGATCGCCTATGTCGGAGAGGTGATCTGGGGCCTCACCTACCGGGTGCTCGGAGCCCTGTTCGAGCTCGCCGGGCAGGAGAGCGGTCAGCCGCGAAGGTAGCCCTCGACATCGATCGGCTCGCCGCCCCGCTTCGCGGACTCCCATCCCGCCAGCAGCGGCGCAAGCGTGGACAGGCCGTCCCGGTAGTCGTTCAGCAGCGCCCTGCCGTCTCCGCTCCTGACGGCTTCGCAGAAGCGCCGATCCAGCTCGAACCAGGGGTTGAAGTCCTCCGCCTCGTACACCGTGCGGCCGTTCATCTCGATGCGGTCGTAACCGTGCACGCCGAGGTAGCCGCCCTCGTAGCAGATCAGGAAGTACGGCTCGTTCGCCGGACCGCCGGGACCGGCGCAGACGAACGTCACGGTCATGGTGGCGCCGCCGGTCATGGCGAAATTGAACGACGCCGACAGCGGCGTCAGGTACGGCGGGCGGTCGGCGAAGAACGCCTGCGCGGTGGTGATGTCCCGCCCGCTCATGAACCGGCAGTAGTCCACGGCGTGCGGCCCCCAGTCGAAAAAGGCGGCTCCGTAGCTGCGGAACTCGGCGTCGCCGGCGTCCTGCGCCGGCAGGTCGCGGAAGCTCTGGAAGCGGACGTGGACGACCTTCTTGTCGGCGAGCAGGCGCCTCGCCTCCTGGAAGATCGGGCGGTAGCGCTCGCGGAAGCCGACGGTGGACAGCACCCCACCCCGGCGGATCGCCGCGTCGATGCGCCGCGCGGTCCGCATCTCCGTTGCCTGCGGCTTCTCGCTGAACAGGTGGATGCCCCGCTCCGCCGCGGCCACCTCCACGTCGCCGCGCGCGGCCGCCGGGACGACCGACCACAGCGCGTCGAGCCGCTCCCCGGCAAGCATCTGCATCCCGTCGGTGTACACGGCGGGGATGCCGAAGCGCGCGGCCGTGGCTCGCGCCGCCTTCTGGTCGACGTCGCAGACCGCGACCACGCGCACACCGTCGATCCGCGCCAGGTTCGGCAGATGCTCGCGGTTGGCGAAGTTGCCGGCGCCGTAGACGCCGACGCGAAGCGGGCCGTCCACCCTAGCGGTCTTCGTTCACCGCCTGCAGCAGGGCGTGGATGTAGCCGTAGGTGTAGGCGAAGCCGACCTGGTGCGGCTCGGCGCCGGACAGTCCCGGAACGTGGTCGGGCATGATCATGTACCGGTAGCCGACCTCCTTGAGGGTCCGGAGCGCCTTGAGCATGTCGATGTCGCCCTCGTCCGGGAACACCTCGACGAAGTTCCCCAGTCCACCCTTGATGTTGCGGAAGTGGATGTTGAAGATCTTGTCGCGCTCTCCGAAGTAGCGGATCACCTCGTAGATGTCCGCCCGCGGATTCTCCAGCGACTCGGCCATGCAGCCGATGCAGAAGTTGAGGCCGTTGTAAGGGCTGTCGTAGAGCTCGATCAGCTTCTTGAAGCCGTTCACCATGCCGAGCACGCGGGCTACGCCGCGATACTCGACGCCGTAGCCGATGCCGGGATCGGACGGATGGCAGGCCATCTGGATCTTGTACTCCTCGGCCACCGGCATGATGTTCTGGAGCCAGTGGTCGATGCGCTCCCACATCGTGTCCTCGTCGGCGGGACCGCCCTCGAACGTGCCGAGCGACTGGTCCAGCTTGTCGAGCTCGAACGACGACAGCTTCGCGCCGCCGCGCCCGTAGCGCGGCTCGGTGCGCAGGTGGCCGAGCAGCGTGACGTTGTAGTTGAGGCCGCGCAGCCCCGCCTCGGCGGCCATCCGCACCGTCTCGCACATGCGTTCGATCTGGCGGTCACGCGCGTCGCTCGGCCCCAGGAAAATCGCGCCGGCCTCATTCACGAACGCGCTGCGCGATCCGAGCGGGACGTGGATCATCTCCAGCTCGATGCCGTACCGGGCGAAGCGCTCGCGCAGCGCCTTCAGCGTATCGGCCGTCCACTCCTCCCACGGTTCCGTCGGCATCTGGTCCACGTGCATGACGCCGAGCTGGGCCAGCACCTCGATGTCGGTGTCGTGCCGGCAGCCGAACTGCGTTCCCACGTACACGAAGCCGCCCCTCAGCCGCCGACGGTCTGCGCGAGCTGCGCAGGCGAGATCTGGTGGTGGCTCAGGACGGTCGTGGCGCTGCCCTGCTCGATCTTCAGGAGCTGCGGCGATTCGTGCCGCACGCCGTAGCGCTCGGCAACCTTGTTGGACAGCCTGCGCTGCTCGATCACGTTCACCCAGTAGACGGGCAGATCGAACGACGTGCTCTCCACCACCTGCGCCGCCGCCGCGGACACCGGGCAGGCGCTCGAGTGCTTGTAGATGTAACAGTCGGCAGGCAACTCCGACTTCTTCTCCATCCGCTTGATCACCGCAGCCTCCTCATCGTGCGTATCGCCGCCACGTGGCGGCCCTGCATCGTACCACGGAGGCCCGGTTCTTCATGGTTCCCTGGCGGTCGAACCGTCCCGTTTGTCGTGCAGCACGGCCAGCGCGTCCCACGCCGCGGGGAATCCCCCGAACGCGCTCATCTGCAGCATGACCTCCTCGATCTCCGTCTTCGTGCATCCGGAGCCCAGCGCCCGGTCGATGTGAACGTCGATCTGCTCCGGCCGGCCGAGCACCGTCAGCGCCGCGATCGTGCACAGCAGGCGTATCCTGATGTCCAGCCCGGGGCGGCCGTACAGGTCATGCATCACCTGCGTCATCACCAGTCGCTCGAACTCGGGATGAAGTGCGCGCATGGTCTCCGTGGAAGCCTCTGCGGCGGCTTCGCCGAGCATCTTCGAGAGCACTCGGCGGCCTGATTCGTAGCGGTCGCGATCTGTCATGCATCCTCCCTGCGCTGCGAGCGTGTGCTGATGGTAGGATGATCGACCCATGACGGCACGCGAACGCTATGCCGATGAGGGCTACCTGTGTCCGCTGCCGGCGTTGTCGTTCGCGGAGGCGGCCGCCTTCCGAGCGAAGCTGGAATCCTTCGAGGAGGCGGAGCCGGAGCGGGCACCCACGATCCTTCGCCACAAGGGCCACGTGGCGCTGGCATGGCTCTCCGAGCTGGTGCGCCACCCCGGCGTGCTGGACCCGGTGGCCGAGATCCTGGGCCCGGACCTGCTGTGCTGGACCAGCAACGCGTTCATCAAGAGCCCCGGCGACGGCGCGTTCGTCTCCTGGCATCAGGACGCCACCTATTGGGGCCTGTCCTCGGACGAGGTGGTCACCGCCTGGATCGCCCTGTCGCCCAGCACCCCCGACAACGGCTGCATGCGCGTGATTCCCGGCTCCCAATCGGCTCGACAGATGCCGCACACGGACACGGTCGACGACCGGAACCTGCTCACCCGCGGCCAGGAGGTCTCCGTCGAGGTGGACGAGAGCGAGGCCGTCGACCTGATTCTGGAGGCGGGGCAGATGTCCCTCCATCACGTCCTCATCGTGCACGGCTCGGCGCCGGCGGCGCGCGGCGACCGCCGCATCGGCATCGCCGTTCGCTACGTCCCCACCTCCATTCGCCAGACCTCCGGCATGCGCGACACCGCCACCCTGGTGCGGGGCGAGGACCGCTACGGCCACTTCGACCTGGAGCCGATACCAAAGGCCGACCTGGACCCCGGCGCGCTGGCCGCCTACGACAAGGTCCTGGCCGCCAGCACGGCTCTCCTGTACCGGGAGACCGGCGAGGAGTCCTGATCGGGAGATCGCTCGGTTCTCACCGCTTGCGCAGCACCTCGCCCGCCCGTTTCCCGGTCAGTGACCCGTCCCGGAGGGTGATCGTGCCGTTGACCACCACGTGGCGCATGCCGGTGGCGAGCTGGTTGGGCTCGAACGTCGTCGCGGTGTCCGCGAAGCTGCCGGGATCGAAGACGGCGAGGTCCGCCCGCATGCCAGGTGTCAGTACGCCCCGATCGGCAAGGCCCAGGATGCCCGCCGGCTGGCCGCTGAGCTTGTGGATGGCGGCCTCCGGGGTCAGACGCGAGCTGTCGCACACCATGAGGCGCCAGAACCAGGCGGCCCAGCCATAGGCGCCCATGAACGCCGAGCCCGCCAGCGGGCCGTCCGGGGCCAGGGCGGTCGCGTCGGACCCCGGCACGCACAACTCGTGCGCGAACACCGACTCCTGCATCTCCTGCGTGTAGCTGCGCATGATCACCATCGGCGCCCTGTCGGCGCCGACGCTGTCGCGCAGCAGGTCGCAGGCGGCGTCGAACGCGCCCGATCCGCGGCGGCGGCCGATCTCCTCGAAGTCGAGCCGGGCCAGGTCCGGCCACACCTCGTTGTCCAGCAGGTACACGCGGCCCCAGTCCCCGAGCCCGGTGATGATGGAGCGATGCGCGCGGATGCGTTCGCGCGACTCGGGCATGCCCAGGTGGCGCGCCTGGTGCTCCGGGCTCTCGCCGAGCAGCCAATGCGGCAGCATCGCGTACAGGAAGGTCAGGCCGTAGAGACGGGTGTGCATGTCGAACGCGACGTCGTCGCCCGCGGCCCGCGCGTCGTCCACCGCGTCGACGCAGCGGGCCGTGTGATCGGGGCCGCTGCGCGGCGCCAAGTGGGAGACCTGCAGCCTGGCACCGGCGGCGCGGGCCGTGCGGATCGCTTCCTCTACCGCGCCGACTGCGTCCTGGTCCCGATCGCGGGTGTGGGTCGCGTAGAGCCCGCCGCGCCGGGCCGCGGCAGCCGCCAGCGCGGTGATCTCGGGCTCGCGGGCGCCCTGTTCGGTGGCGTACTCCAGGCCGGTCGAATAGCCCCAGGCCCCGGCGTCCATGCCCTCTTCCAGGAGGTGCGTCATGGCCGCCAACTCGGCTTCGCCGGCCGGGCGGTCCTCCAGCCCCATGGCAGCAAGGCGCAACTGGCCATTGGGCACCAGCGTCATGACGTTGACCGCCGGCCGAGCCCGCTCCAGCCGCGCCAGGTACGCCGCGGGCGTGGACCAGTCGATCGGCACCTGCCCGTCGAAGCCGTAGATGATGCGCGACGACAGCGCCCGGTCCTTGATCGGGAAGCAGCCGTGCCCGCAGTTGCCGACCACCTCGGTGGTCACGCCCTGGTGCACGGCGCTCACCGCCCGCGGATCGACCAGCAGCGTGTAGTCGGAGTGGCTGTGGATGTCGATGAAGCCCGGCGCGACGTTGAGCCCGCGCGCGTCGATCTCCACCGGCGCCGATGCACGAATGTGTCCGACCTCCGCCACGCGGCCGCCGCTGACCGCGACATCCGCCTCTACCGGCGCGGCGCCGGTGCCGTCGAACACCAGCCCGCCGCGAACGACGAGTTCTGTGGAGCTCGAGGAACGACTCAGGCCACCCTCTCCTGGTGTGCGCGCTTGACTCGCTTTCCATACCGCTCACAGAAAAAGCGCACACACTCGGGAGCCAGATCGATTGCATGCTCGTCATACGCACCGCTCTCGGGATTGGGCCAGATCAGCGCATAGTCTCCGAGCACCTGCCGAAACCGTTCCTCGTCTCTCAACAACTCGAACACGCCACCGGGATTCTCGTCGACGAACAACGGACGAAAGTCCAGCTCATAGATGGAAACGTCCAAGTCCTCCTCAAACCACACTCGCAAAACGAATTGTGCGAGGTGTTCGGCCTTCAGGACCCCCTTCTCCTGGTGATGGTCCCATCTGCTCTCATCGTCCGCCACCGCCTGCCATTCTCCCCATTTCATACTGTCGTCACCCTACGATCGAGATCGGTCGACCCTGTCTGACTCCGTTCCACTGCTCGATCAGTTCTTGTTCGTGAGCTTCCACCCAAGCCTCGATCATCCGTCGGAGAGGACGCGGCAGCACACTGCCCGGTCTGAGCCAGTTCCTGCTTCTGATGTCGATCCGGTAGCTGCGGACATCGCCTTGATACTTCACGTGAACATGGGGTGGAGCATGATCATTGTAGTTCATCAGAACGACCAAGGCTCCTTTCTTGAACGGGTGCGATACCGGTGGCATCGTGGGATCGGTGGCTGCGTACGTGCCGTCCCGGCGGGCTACACCATTGAGGGAGCGGGCGGTGGGAGTACGGACCAGCCGCCCGAGCCGGGCTGCTCGAAGGAGGCGAGGACGGTGATGGAGATGCCGCCGCGCACGCTGAAGGCGCCGGTCACCTCGCAGGCGATCGGCTGCAGCGCCGCGACCAGGTCGTCGAGGATGCGGTTGGTCACGTGCTCGTGGAAGGTTCCCTCGTTGCGGTAGGACCACAGGTACAGCTTCAGCGACTTGGACTCCACGACCCGCTGGTCGGGGATGTAGCGGATGGAGATGGTGGCGAAGTCCGGTTGAGCGGTCATCGGGCACACGCAGGTGAACTCCGGGCACTCCAGGCTCACCAGGTAGGGTCGGTCCGGGCTGCGGTTCGGGAACGTCTCCAGCTTCCGGGACGGCTGGGCGACGCCCTCCGCGCCGAGGAGGGTCAGCTCGTCGCCGGCCGGGGAAGTCTCAGCCACGGGACGGCACGCCCATGCGAAGCGGCGTGAAGTCGGTCCCGGTGTCGAAGTGGTCGACGCCCTCGCTCCGCTTCAACCAGCCCACCACGGCGTAGGTCAGTGGCGTGGCGACCGTCTCGTAGGCGACCTTGAACAGCCACTGCGCCACCACCAGTTGCAGCACCTGGCCGGAAGGGAACACGCCGATGAAGGCGACCGTGATGAACACGCCGGAATCGACCAACTGGCCGACCACCGTGCTGCCGATCGTGCGCAGCCACAGCAATCTGCCGGACGTGGCCACCTTGAGCTTGGCGAGCACGAACGAATTGACGAACTCGCCGGCGAGGTAGGCCAGGAACGATGCCGCCACGATGCGCGGGACCGCGCCCAAGGTGCGCAGGTAGGCGTCCTGGCCGTCCCAGAATCCGGCCGGCCGCAGCCAGCCGCCGATCGCGATGGCGATGACTGCCACGGCGTTGCAGAGAAAGCCGATCCAGATCACCCGGCGGCAGCGCTGGTAGCCGTACACCTCGGTGAGCACGTCCGCGAGGATGTAGGTCAGCGGGAACAGGATCACCGCGGCGGGCAGGACGATGGTCGCGGTGAAGGCGACCTGCTTGCCGGCGATGATGTTTGAAACCACCAGCGTGGTCACGAACAGCGCCGTGATGACATCGAGGTAGCGGGGTCGGGCGGACTGCGGCTTCATCAATCGAGCCTACCCGCGCCGGCCGATCCACGCAAGAATGATCGTTTGCGAAACAGCGGCTTGGAGACGTCCACGTCGGGGCCGTCGCATGACTGCCATGGAACGCCCGCGGTACCATGTGGCGGTAATCAAACAAGGAGACCCGCGGTGCCGACACCACACGATCTGACGCAACTGGGCCAGGCGGTCTGGCTCGACTTCATCCAGCGCAGCTTCCTGCGCGACGCCGGCCTTTCCCGGCTGGTAGCCGAGGGGGTGCACGGGGTCACGTCCAACCCCACCATCTTCCAGAAGGCCATCGGCCAGAGCGACGACTACGACCAGCAACTCCGCGAGGTGCCACGGGACGCGTCCACGGAGGAAGCGTACGAGGCGCTGGCGATCGCGGACATCGCGCGCGCGTGCGACGAGCTGCGCCCGACCTACGACCGCCTCGACGGGCGCGACGGGTTCGTGAGCCTGGAGGTGAGCCCGGCGCTCGCCCATGACACGCGGGGAACGGTTGCCGCTGCCAGGCGGCTGGCGGCTGCGGTCGGCCGCCCGAACCTGATGATCAAGGTGCCCGGCACCCCGGCCGGAGTGCCCGCGATCGCCGAGCTTATCGGCTCCGGGATCAACATCAACGTCACGCTCCTGTTCTCCGTGGACGGCTATCGCCGGGTGGCAGCCGCCTACCTGGACGGCCTGACCACGCTGGCCGCACACGGACCCACCGTGCCCGGCGGCCACGCCGTGAACCGCATCGGCTCCGTGGCGTCGTTCTTCGTGAGCCGCGTGGACACGGCGGTCGACGACGCCCTGCCGGACGGCTCGCCCCTGCTCGGCACGGCGGCGGTCGCCAATGCCAGGATCGCCTACGCGGCCTACCAGTCGATCTTCTCCGGAGAGCGCTGGGAGAATCTGGCAGCGGCCGGCGCCCGCGTGCAGCGCCTGCTCTGGGCAAGCACCAGCACCAAGAACCCGGCCTACCCGGCCACCAAGTACGTGGACGACCTGATCGGACCCGACACCGTCAACACGATGCCTCCGGAGACGCTGGACGCATTCCGCGCCGGCGGCACGGCCGCCGTCACGTTGACCGCGGGCGTGGACGAAGCGCGGCGCCATATCGAAGGGCTTGCCGGCGCCGGCGTCGACCTGGACCGGGTGACGGCCGACCTGCAGCAGGCCGGCGTCGCCGCGTTCGCGGAGTCCTTCGACGCGCTGCTCGCGTCGGTCGAGCACAAACGGTCCGAGCTGGCCGCTTGACGTTCCGCTGCGACCCATCCTCCCTCGCGGCGGAGGTTCGGGCGTGCCGGGAGCGCCTGGGCGCCGAACGGATCGGCGACCGGCTGCGGGCGCGCGACCACACGGTCTGGGGGCCGGACCCGACCGAGGTCGCCGACCGCCTGGGCTGGCTGACGCTGCCCGCGACGATGAGCGCCGAGCTGCCCGCGATCGAGCGCGTGGTCGCCGACGCTCGGGCGGCCGGCCTGACCCGGGCGCTGCTGTTGGGCATGGGCGGCTCGAGCCTGGCGCCCGAGGTGTTCGGCCGCGTGCTGGGCAGCCGCCCCGGATACCTGAACCTGCGCGTGCTGGACAGCACGCATCCCGACGCCGTGCGCGCCGCGGTGGCCGAGGCGCCGCCCGAGCGGACGCTGGTGCTGGTCGCCACCAAGTCGGGCGGCACGGTGGAGACGATCAGCCTGTTCCGGCACCTGTTCACGTGGCTGGACCGCGAGCTCGGCCGCGCGGCGGCGCAGGCGCGCGTGGTGGCGATCACCGATCCGGGCTCCGGCCTGGAGCGCGAGGCCCGCGAGCTCGGGGCGGCGCACGTGATGTACGGCGACCCGGAGGTGGGCGGCCGCTACTCGGCGCTGTCCAACTTCGGTTTGGTGCCGGCGGCGCTCATGGGCGTGGACGTCGCACGGTTGCTGGAGGCCGCCGCGGCCGAGGCCGTGCAGCCGATCGGGGACAGCGCCGGGGTCGCGCTGGGCGCGCTGCTGGGAGCCGCCGAGCGGTCCGGGCGGGACAAGATGATGCTGCGTTCCTCGAAGAGCCTGGCTCCGCTCGGCGCCTGGATCGAGCAGCTCGTCGCGGAAAGCACCGGCAAGGACGGCCGCGGCATCCTGCCCGTGGAGGGCGAGATGGAGCTCGACGCCGGCCGCTATCCCGAGGACCGTGTGTTCGTGGGCCATCGCCTGAGCAGCGAGCCGGAGAGTGGCCTCGGTGCGCTGGCCGAGTCCGGGCACCCGGCGGCCGAGTGCGTCCTCGATTCCCCCGACGAGCTGGGCGCGGTCATGTACCGGTGGGAGATCGCCACCGCCGTGGCCGGCGCGGTGATGGGCATCAACCCCTTCGATCAGCCGAACGTGGAATCGGCCAAGATCAGGGCGAGGAACATGGTCGAAGCCTACCGCGACACCGGCTCCCTGCCGGCGCTCACCCCGACGGCGGCCCTCGACGGCCTTACCGTGTACGGCGGTGACGCGGCAGACGTGCGCGGCGCGCTCGCCGCGTTCCTGCGGCCCCCGCACTCGGATGACCCGCCTGGCTACGTGGCGCTGCATGCCTACCTGGCGCCGACGCCCGCGACCGACGCGGCGCTGGACCGGCTGCGGCGGCGCATCCTGGAGCTCACCGGCGTTGCCACGACCTGCGGCTACGGCCCGCGTTTCCTGCACTCGACCGGCCAGTTGCACAAGGGCGATGCCGGCCGCGGCGCGTTCATTCAGCTCACGGCCGGCTGCGCGGACGACCTGCCCATTCCGGACCGCGCCGGCGCCGAGGCGAGCTCGCTGTCGTTCGGGGTGCTGATCGAGGCGCAGGCGCTCGGCGACCGGCAGGCCCTGCTCGATGCCGGCCGGCGCGTGCTCCGCGTCGACCTGGGTTCCGATCCGGCCGCCGGACTCGACACGCTGCGCTCGGCCATGCACTGATGGAGCAGCCGATGCCGGACTTCGATCCCCGCGAGCAGCGCCGCATCATGGGCATGTTCGCTACGGGCGTCTCCGTGGTGACGACCGGACAGGGAGCCGCGGGGTGGGCGATGACCGCCAACTCGCTCCTGTCGCTGTCGCTCTCCCCTCCCCTGATCCTGTTCGCCGTCGACCTGCGCAACGCCATGCGCGAGCGGCTGACCGAATCGGCCGCCTTCGCGGTCAGCATCCTGCGCCGCGACCAGGAAGACCTCTCCCAACGCTTCGCCACCCCCGGGCCCAAGAGCCTGGAGGGCGTCGCGCTGCGCACGGCCGAGACCGGCGCACCGGTGTTCCGCGACGCGCTGGCGTGGGTGGACTGCCGGCTGACCGATCGGCTGCCGGGGGGCGATCACGAGATCTTCATCGGCCGGATCGTCGCCGGAGACGCGGCCAGCACCGGTTCCGGAGGGGGCGATCCGCTGCTGTTCTTCGGCGGCGCCTACCGGGGCATCGCTCCCGAAACCCGCGACTGAGCAGGACCGCCTCCCGCGCATCCAGTCGGGTATGATGCGGCCGTCATGCCTGCCATTCCCGCACAACTGCACGCCGCCGGAGAGGCGATCGACGGCTTCACCGTCCGCTCCGTCGACCCCGTACCGGAGGTGCGCGGACGCGCCTACCGGGTCGACCACCGGGCGAGCGGCGCCCGCATCCTGCACGTCCACTGCGACGACCCGGAGAACCTGTTCTCGATCAACTTCCCCACGCCGCCGCCGGACGATACCGGGCTGCCGCACATCCTGGAGCACGTGGTGCTGGCCGGCTCCCGCCGCTTCCCGGTGCGCGAGCCGTTCTTCGAGATGCTGAAGATGAGCATGGCCACCTTCATCAACGCCATGACCGCGCCGGACTGCACCTACTACCCGGTGGCCAGCAACACCCGCAAGGACCTGTTCAACCTGGCCAAGGTGTACTTCGACGCGGTGTTCCATCCGCTGCTCACCGAGGACTCCTTCAAGCGGGAAGGCCACCACCTGGCCCCCGCCGATCCGGACGACCCGACCGGGGCGCTGGCGGTGACCGGCATCGTCTACAACGAGATGAAGGGCGCCTACTCCAGCCCGCTGGCTCGGCTGTACCGCGGCGCCATGCGCAAGCTGCTGCCGGACACCATCTACGGCCGCTCCTCCGGCGGCGAGCCGGAATCGATCCCGGACCTCACCTACGACGCCTTTCGCCGCTACCACGCCGACCACTATCAGCCCGGCAACGCCTACTTCTTCCTGTACGGCGACATCCCGACGCGAGACTACCTGGACTTCCTCAGCCCACGGCTCTCCGGCCTGACCAGCGCCACGCCCGCGATCGACCTGGGCCTGCAGCCGCGCTGGTCCGAGCCGCGCCACTTCGACGACACCTATCCGATCGGCCCGGGCGAGGCCACGGACGGCAAGACCTACCTGTTTCTGGGCTGGCTGACGGCCGACGCCACCGACGTCGATGCCGGGATCGAGTGGTACCTGCTGGACACGATCCTGCTCGGCCACGAGGCGGCACCGCTGCGCAAGGCGATCATCGACAGCGGCATCGGCGCCGACCTGGTCTCCTCGGGAGCGTTTCCGCTGGGGCGGGAGATCGCCTTTGCCGTGGGCATCAAGGACAGCGAGGCCGACCGCACGGAGCGGTTCACGGACCTGGTCGTATCCACCCTGGGCGACATCGCCGAGAACGGGGTGACCGCCGAGCAGGTCGACACCGCACTGCAGCAGGCCACCTACCACTACCAGGAGATCCAGCCCATGTACCCGCTGCACATGCTGGACCGCGTCCTGGACGCGTGGATCTACGGCATGGACCCCCTGACGTTCCTGCGGCTGGGCGAGCACCTGGAGGCGTTCCGGCAGCGCTACCGCGACGATCCGAAGCTCTTCGAGCGGATGATCCGCGAACGGCTGCTTGCCAATCCGCACCGCCTCCGCATCCGCCTGCGTCCCGATCCGGAGCTGCAGGAACGGACCGACACGGCGTTCGCGGAACGGATGCGCACGCTACGCGGGGGCCTATCCGACGGGGATACCCGGCGGATCGCCGAGGAGGCGGCCGCGCTGCAGCGCAGCAACAGCCAGCCCAACAGCCCGGAGGCGCTGGCGCGGCTGCCACAGCTTGCCGTCGGAGACCTGCCGGGAGAGATCACGCACATCGACACCGCCGTGCACGACGTCGGCGGGGTCGACCTCCTGCGCAACGACGTGTACGCCAACGGCGTCAACTACCTGGCGCTGTCGTTCGATCTGGTCGGACTGCCCGCGGAGCTCTGGCCCTTCGTGCCGCGCTACACGTCGGCGCTGCGCAAGCTCGGCGCCGCCGGACAGGACTACGCGGCGATCGCTCGGCGATCGGCGGCCACCACCGGCGGCATCGCCGCCTCGACCGGCATCGGCTGGCACGCCGAGGAGCCGGAGCGTCGGGTCTGGCGGCTCACCGTTCGCCTCAAGGCGCTGGACGACCAGATGGAAGCGGCGCTGGAGCTGCTGCGCGACCTGCTGTTCGAGGTCGATCCCGGGGACCGCGAGCGGCTGCGCGAGGTCATGGTGCAGACGCGCTCCCGCTTCCGCACCCAACTGGTGCATCAGGGCCTGGGCACCGCCCAGACCTACGCGGCGCGCGGCATGAGCGAGGATGGCTACCTGCACGACCTGATGGGCGGGCTCCCGCAACTCGACCAGTGCGAAGAGGTCGCGGGCGCGTTCGACGATCACGCGGACGCGCTGATCGGGCGGATCGAGTCGATCCGCGACTTCCTGCTGAACCGCGACCGGCTGGCGGTGAGCTTCACCGGCGGCGACGCCGCCTTCGACCTCGCCTCCACGGCCCTGGCCTCCTGGATCGCGTCGATGCCGGCCGCCCCGGTCGTCGCCGCGCCGACCGGCTTCGCCCCGCTGCCGCCTGCGCACGCCGGTCTGGCCGGGCCGATCCAGGTCGCCCACTGCGCCAAGGTGATCCCGGCGCCGCACGCCTCCGACCCGGCCGAGGCGCCGCTGCGGGTGGGAGCCCACCTGATCCGCATGGACTACCTGCTGCCGGAGGTGCGCTTCAAGGGCAACGCCTACGGCGCGAGCTTCTCCTACGACGCGCGATCCGCGCGGGCCGCCTTCGGTTCGTACCGCGACCCGCACGTGGCACGCACCCTCGGCGTATTCGACGCCACGGAGCGCTACGTGGCCGACGCCGAGTGGAGCCAGCTCGACATCGACCGCGCCATCATCGCCACCGCCAAGGGAGACTTCCGCCCGGTCCGACCCGGACAGGCGACCGGAGCGGCGCTGCAGCGCCACCTGAGCGGCACCACGGACGAGCTGCGCCAGGGACGCTACGAGTCGCTGCGCCGCGTCACCCCGCGGGCCGTGAAGGAAGCACTTGGCGACCTCCTGGCGCCGTCCGAACACGCCTCCGTCTGCGTGGTCTCCAGCCGCCAGAAGCTGGAGCAGGCCAACCAGGAGCTGGGGCAGCCGCTGGAAGTCCGCGACATCCTGCATCCCGGCGCCGGCGGCCGCCCCGGTCCCGCCGCCGGATAGCGGTCCGCCGATGGGCTCGGTCGAACACGACGTGCAGCTCACCGGCACGTGGAAAAACGAGGACGAGGACTCGGCACTGCGCTCGAACGGGCCAGCGCCCCGTACCGCTGCAGCCGAAGGGGGCGCGGCCGCGTGGTATCGTTTTTTCCGTGGTCACACGGAAGACCGCATCATTGGTACGTGACGCGGTCGTCGAGGCGGTCGATCCGGTCGAAATCATCCTGTTCGGTTCGGTCGCGCAGACGGCGTCGGGCAACGACCTCGACCTGCTAGTCGTGACCGAGGAGTGTGACGGCGCGCCAAGGAACGAGAGCGCCCGTGAGCTGACGACAGCGCTGAGATCCTTCAAGCGCATGTTCGAAATCGACCACTACGTGCTCACCCGCTCCCAGTTCGCGCAAGAGTTTCGGCGCGGAAGTGTGTTCCTGCGCAAGATCGTCAGCGAGGGAATCTGTATCTACCCGGGTTATTCGCGCTCCAGCCCGAAAGTTGGCTGAATTGAGGATTCGAGACG